>NZ_SBIS02000013.1 GCF_004765815.2 Halorussus salinus
AGACATCGGAGAAACCGCCCTCATCACGGGCTGTGCCCTCAAGGATGGTTCTCCGACTGACCCGTTCGTGTGTAGCGGAAGCAGAGCGAAGCATCTCCGCAAAGAGATGCACACAACCCTGAAACGATTCCAAGAGCGTGACGCATCCGAGTGGCGGATTGAAGACCGCTTCTCGCACTACCAGAACGCGCTCACCGACATCGTGGAGAAAGCGTCTCGACAGGCCGTCGAGTACGCCAAACGGTTCGATAACCCGGTGTTGGTGATGGAGGATTTGACGTACATCCGTGAACGGTTCGACTACGGGAAGTACATGAACCGTCGGCTTCACTCGTGGGCGTTCGCCCGACTCCAAGGGCGTATCGAGGACAAGGCGACGGAAGCAGGCATCCCTGTCGAGTATGTGAACCCGGCGTACACGTCGCAGACGTGCCACTCGTGCCACCGTATCGGTCGACGGGACTCCCAAGCCGAGTTCCGGTGTCCGAACGACGACTGCCACGTTTCGACGTTTCAGGCCGACATCAACGCTTCCGCGAACATCGCACGACGGATTGACCCGTGGGGAGAGAGCGTCCCGCTTGACAAGGCGGAACGCGATGACTCACCTCGGGATGGGAGCGGTTGTGACACCGCCACGACTCACCGTGAGAAGAGCGCACCCGCGCAGATGACGCTCACGGCCTCCGAAGAGTCGAAACCCTCTGCCAGCGACGACTAACTGGTATTCCCCATGCGTGGGAAGCCTCGCCGTTTACGGCGAGGAGGATGTCACATCCGAGCAAACACCCATGCGTGCAACCAGCGGTTCATGAACCGACCGGAGTCCAACTGCTCACGGCTATCCGTCAAGTCCTCCAAAACGCTAACCCAATTCTCGAACCGTTATGCGTACTCAACAGCTTTCTGAGACGCTTTCTCAACAAGATTGGTCAGTTGTTCTGGTAGAGTCAAATCATTCGTCTACGCGCCACGCGGCGGCCTCACGAGATTGGAGCCGCCGGAGTGTGGTGAAGATCTCTTTGAAGAGGTGTTGCACCCACCTGTAGCTGACGAACATGGACTTCCGTAGGACGTCGCGTTCGAGGACTGCTCGTCGTCAATGCGCTCTCACAAACGTTGAACCGATGTATGTCTCATCGTGTTTGTCCGAATCGTCCGGCTCTTTGACCGCGTATCGGCGCGGTGACGTGCAACTCTCACGACGTGCGGTTTTGCTGTAACCGCAGTTCGCCTACCGTTGTATCCTTACCTAGCAAGTCGAACCACAGCGATTCCTGTCCGGGTGAATGCGGAGTGGAATCCAAAAATTCGTGCCGCGTCCGGTTGCGGAGCCTGCCAGACGAAGTCGAGTTCGCGCTCCTCAGCGTACCCGAATATTGGATTCCAGATCAAGAATTTCTAAAGCTCGTGGGAGTTGTGCGCTTTCCATGAATCGGCTAAGTTGCTCGAGCTTTGGGGGCTGTGCGATTCGCACGATTCGTAGGAGCTGTAGGATTCGTTCAGTTGTTTGATATCGCGTGGAAGTCTACGACGTTCCCGAATTGTACGAGTTCCCCGAGGTCTACGAACTATAAGATTCGTACGATTCGCAGGAAATGCAAGAATCCTATTGGAATCATATTTACGACAAACCTTACGGGTTTCACGAATCGCAGACGCCGCTAAGACCGTACGAACTGTGCAACTCGTACAGTCCGTACGGTCTTTAAGAGCCGTGTAAGCGCTATTCCTGGCAGAGGGAGATTCCAATTCACATGAATCGTGTCGTTCCATCGATGTATACGATTCGTGCGATTCTCACAGTTCGTGCGAGATCGCGGCGGGGCCCATCTGAGTGTCAGGTCTCTAAAGAAAACATGTGCTGTCTCAGGCCTGAACGAGCGAGTATTGCGATTCGTATACTTCGTGTGGTGTATGGAATTCGCACGAAGTATACAAATCGTTAAGCTCGTGCGAACTTCGCGAAATGTTTTTATCGGCTCCATGAGTGGGTCCGACTGTGCTACCAACGAAGTGTGGGCGTCGCACGACTCGAACGAACCCCCCGATTTGTACCGGTCGCGAAGTTCGCACGAATCGTGCGGGTTGGAGAGTTCACACGAACTGTCTGAGTCCAAGAGTTCGCGCACTTCGAATAGAGGGATACAACTATCAATGAGTCAACCTGAACCACGCGCTGTCTGCTTCCCGATGTTGAAAGGCGGCTTCGGAAAGAGCATCTTCGCAAACACCCTTGGAGGAGTCCTCGGTGACCGGCGCGACCACAACGTACTCGTCGTCGACCTTGACCCCGCCGGTCACCTCTCGACAGGCCTCGGCTATTACACACGCGAAGACGAAACAGCAACCGATCTCGACGATGTCCTTCTCGATGAGACTCCACCCGAAGACATCATCAAACACCCCGGCTACGGATTCGATTTCCTGCCGTCATTGAATCTCGAAACCGTAACCGAGAACCTCGCTCGTGACTCCGTACTCGCATCGGACATGAAACTCAAACAGGAGCTCGTCGAACCCCTCCTCGGTGACACGTATGACTACATCCTCTTCGACATCCCCGGAAGCCGCAACAAACTCGTGAACAACGCTGTTGTCGCCGCTCCGAACGCCATTCTTCCGTTAAAGCCAGTGCCCGAAGCGCTGAACGGACTCCGAGAAACCGCAAAAAAACTAATCGGAGAAATCCGAGATGCCATCGACTTCGAACTCCTCGCCGTCGTGCCAAACGACTTACAGCGCCGAATCGACCAACAGACAAAAGACCGACGCTTACTGGAAGCGATGAACACCCAAGAGCAGTTTGCAGCCTACCTACTCGCCGGTCGTGGCGCAGACCCCGATGCAGGAACCCTCCCCGACGGCGTGACGATTGAGGACGTGCTTGACGACCATATCCCGCCGTTCGCTCGTCTCACAGAAGACGACTGGAAAGCAATTGACAACGGGGAGCGTGACCCGCCGAAAGTCCCGATTCGCCACGCTGGATCGTTCGGTGACGCCTACGAAGCGCGGAAACCAGTGACCGCCTACGACCCCGACTGCAGCCAGATACAGCCATTTGAATCACTTGCCGATATCGTCGAACAGGGAGGCATCCAGCAATGACGGGATTTGACCTCGGACAAGAGGCCGACAATGAAGCCACAGACGAGACCACACGCGAGCCAGCCGAGACAACTGACACGGACTCAGCGGCCAGTATAGACCACGACGCGGACGAAAACGCAGGTGACGAGGAGCACTCCGAAAAGGACCCTCGTAAGACCCCCGCATTCGAATTCGGAGACAACCTCCGTGAAAGCTTCTACGTCCGTGAGGAAACGATGGAAGCGTTCGAGGACGCGAAAGACTTGGACGCGACACGACTACTCCGTGAACACGGAGTGCGGAAAGTCCCGACCCGAGAAGTCCATGACGCTGCCGTCCGACTCGCCGCTGACAATCCTGAGAAACTCGCCGAGTACATTCTCAACGAACGCGGTATTGACGTAGACGAGACAGAAGACTCAGAAACAATATAGGGTTGATTGCGAAGACCTAATCTCGGTGCATATCGATTTTCCGCATCAGAATCTTTGATATTGACTAAGTTAGCGTGTGGACTATAGCGGTCCGTGCAATTCGTACGATTCGCTCGATTTGTAGAGTTCGTAAGATTCGTACGACTCGTACGATTCGGATGGATACTCTTGTTCCTGGATTTTCTCAGAGACGACAAGATATTAGACCCGAACTGCTTCGGTTGGTCCCCAGATTACTTCGATTCTAATATCGAAATATAAACCCGTTACAGTGCATTAAGAAGATTAGCCGTCATAGATCAAATCGACTAATTTAAGTTTCTTGTTTTGCCAGGTCACATTGACCGTCCGATGCGTAACCATACAGAAGGCGATACTGGCGATAAAAATGTGCTCGTTCATGTTCCTCCGCTTGACGATAAAGGAGATGCCGCCACTCTCGGATTTCTAACGCAAACGCCACCTAGAGAAACAAACGTTCTCGTCATTTCTTATATCAGATCGGCAGACGAGTGGTTACGCACATGGCTTGATTATGCTGGCGAGTCGCCAGCTCACCTCGGCATCATTCGAGTTGGGGAAACCACTCGGTCGGCGACCACAGCTAGCGCGTCTGATTCGCCGTCACATTCGCCGAGTGTTATTGAGACCGTAGCGAATCCCCGCAACTTGACTGATCTCGGTATCACGATTAGCGAATATATCTCAGATTGGGATGAGAATCCGTATCAAACGTGTGTTTGCTTTGATTCGTTGACTGCTCTCCTCCAATACACCGAGAATGTACAAACAGCATTTCGTTTTCTGCATACCGTCGTTGGACGCGTCAAAACGGCAAATGCCCGTGCCTGCTATCAGATAACTCCGGATGCACACGACGACCAAACAGTGGCTCTCATCACCGGTCTATTTGATACTGTTCTTGAGCACAAAGGTTGACATCCTCCACACGACTCAAGTCGTGGGGAGAGTCACTAGAACGGAGTCTGTTTGATACAAAGTTATATTAGAGGCTATTTCATTAAATCAGAATAAGTATAGAAAATGGAAGAATCGTCTTCAATCACGATCTTAGTGGTCGATGACAACCGGGATTTAGCCGATCTCTATAGCGAATGGCTTACCCCAACCTACGACGTCTATACTGCTTACGATGGCGAAGACGCACTCAACCGTCTCGATGAGACCGTCGACATTGTCCTCCTTGACCGTCGAATGCCCAGACTATCGGGTAAGGATATTCTTACAAAAATCCAGAACCGGGGACTCGAATGTCAGGTAGCGCTCGTGACCAGTATTGAACCAGATTTTGATATTCTTGATCTTGGCTTTGATGACTACCTCGAGAAACCCACTACCGAAACGACCCTCCACAGCCTCGTTGAGTCACTCCTTGCGCGTACACGATATAGTGACCAAATACAGGAATATGCAGCCCTCATATCGAAGCAAGCAACGCTTCAAGCAGCGAAGGAATCCGAAGAACTCGCCGACAATCCCGACTTCGAGTGCTTACAAAAGCAAATTAACGAGTTACAAAACGAAGTCCAACTCCTCATCAAGGATTTCACAGCTCAGGATTTTATCGCAGCTTTTCGCCATATTGACTGAATATCATCTCTATTCCAGCTGAAATTGATTTCCTGTGTTTCTATCCGAATGTTATTCGTTCCGATTGTTGAGGAACTAGTTGTAATCGGAGAAAGTGCGCATTCGCTAGGTGTCTGTTCACAAAGACCACTTTCGCCTAGCACGAAATAGATATAATGAATATCGTATTGGTCTTAATCATGATATTGTCCGAGCTTATCTCATGGTGGGGAAACAACACTCAGGCCGACACACTAACCTACAAATGTACATCATGTGGAGCACGCTTTGAACTTCAGCGGCAGGCCTGTCCGGAGTGTAGCGGATACAGCATTGAACGATGCTCATGGGAAGACATTCCCGATTAAGCTCTCCACTGTCCTCAAACCGATATTTTAAAATATATATATTATGTATCTGACTTCCACTCTACCTAACATGCTTTATCGATGCTCGAGATTCGTACAATTCGCGCGAATCGCACGGACTGGAAAATCCTACAAGTCGGAGATCCCTATGGGGAAAGTTAGTGACCCACGACTGCCGTCGTGGGCTTGCTGATCGACTCGCCGTCGGCGTCGAATCGACGGAGGCGGTGTAGTCGCCGATTAGTGAAGTTCTCTCAGAGAGGCCCTTTACCTTGGACGGAGTAAGTGGGCCGAGAGAAATCCCGCGTCTCTCGCCAGCGAAGTATTCAGTTCGCGTGGTCCCTACAGGGATACGCGTGCGTGAATGTCAATATTTTACCCTGGTACCCAGACGTTCACCCAGTTCATGAAAAGCGATGTCTCTGTCCCGGTGTGATATCCTCCTCCTGGAAACATATTGGATTAGTTTAGTGAGAGTAGTGTGTCCAACTTTCAGTACGATGTCTGCTACTCCAACAAATCAAGCAACTGGGTAACGTATGGACTGTTCTCCCAACTGCGATGCGAGCTAATTGCAGTAATGACTGTCCGTGCGTTCTCGGGGGTCATGTGTCCATCGCGAGCGTAGTCACAGATGAGTCGAGGTGTTGGCACGATGCGAGGTCCCTGTAGCGAGGCATGGACGAGTGCGAAATTGGTGCCGCCGAACTCGTCAGTTAGGAATCCGTCGACCGTAAGTGCGTTTGCAAGAACGATACCGTCGGTTTCACCGTCGTCAAGTCCAAACGTCGGCCGCGAGTCTGGTGTTTCTGCTCGCTGATACGGATCCTCGACGGTATAGTGGTCACGTGCGGCGAGGACGTTACTGGCTGCTGCGCCGTGGATGTCCTGATACTGCGCAATATCACGGAGTTCGGTGACGACTTCTGGTGGGGCGAAGACGTCACAAGATGTGAGAAGATACTGAAGCGGGTCGGGGTTAGCATCGGTGTCGTAGTCAGTATCGGCACGAGGAACAGCGAGACTTACGAGCGCGCTCGTGTCAGCAACGACGGTTCGGAGCTGTGTCCTACTGCTCATCGTTCGTCAACGTCGTCGGCTGGATCCGCGGCAGAGGCCGTCGTGGCATCCCCATCGTAGATGTCGGTGTCTTCGGGCGGGGCGAGGTCGAGCGGTTCGCTTTCGAGATCAGCTTTAAGGAGTCGAAGCCGTTGGGCGGTTTCAGCTCCGACTAGTTGCTTCACGGTTTCGAACTCCAGTTGGTCGTCGTAGTACTTCGTCGCGACCAACTCTTGGAATGTCTCGCTTTCGGCAGTGTCTTCGATGTACTCTCGGATGGCGTCGACGAGGAGGTCCGTTCGGTCTTTGTCGAAGAGGTCCGCAATGGCATCGAGGCGGTCGACGAGGTATTCTGGGGATTTGAAGTGGACTCGTCGCGGGTCGTCACTTGCGCTCATCTTGTGTGCATGTTTTGCACACAGACTGATAATCGTTTTGCCTGATGCACACAGTTTGCACACGAAGAATGGGGAAGGCCGAGGGTAAGAAGGGCTTCCTCAGTCCTCCATTGTATGCTGGGGACACCCCCTATCATGTGTTTCACAGTATTCGTGTGGGGAAATTTCGCTCACGCTACTTCTACATGGAGGACGTATTTGTCGAGATCTGGTATCTCATCCTTCTTAATTGTTATCCAGTTTGCGGTTTTGTAAATAGAACTCCAAACCCGCCTGATTGTATGGCACACCTCCGGAGTGTCTGAAGAATGCCATTCACTACAACAATTGACATCCTCCTCCGCGTGAACGCGGAGGAATCCCAACCGCGTTTAGGATATTAGGGTTTGCAGTCCACCACTTGTTCCTGCGGTTGGAATCCGCTGGACAAGTCATGAAGGTAGACTGATGGCTGTGCCAACCAGCCGGTACTCCTATCGTTGTCCAAATCGGACGCAGACTCGGAGTTACTTTCGCCGTTGATGTTGAGACGGATGTTCTCTGCCCCATTCACGTCAGCGTTGAACGCATCGTCGTGCGCCTCACAGACGTAGAGACCACGTTCGACACGCTGACTATCGTCTTCCCTACCGCACACGCAACACGTCTTGCTCGTGTCGCGCTCAGACACCTCTACGACTTCGATTCCCTCGACTTTCGCCTTGTATTCGAGGATGTTGGTGAACCGGTCGAACGCCCACCCATGTAGGTCGAGGTTCCCGTGTTTACCCCAGTTCTTCGACTCTCCGTTCTCGTCTTCGCGGACGCCAGCGAGTTTCCCAACGTTGATGCGACCAACTTCTTGCTCTCCACACCGCTCAACGATGTGTTTCGCTAAGGAGTGGAAGAAGTGCGTGCGACGCTCTGACCACTTTGCGTGGAGACGAGTGGCTCGCTCACCACCTGAGTCGTCACACTTGGCGATTTCTTTCGGGAAGTAGTAGCCATCCTGTTTCAGGCGGTTGCCGGGGTACAGATCGGCTTGTTCAGTGCTGTACGCGACCGCCGCGAAGCTGCAGATGCCGAGGTCGATACCCGCCGTTTCGTTGCCGGGTGCGTTGGGCGTCTCGATTTCGTATTTGCAGACGAGATGGAGTTCCCACCGCCCCTTCGACTGGTCATAGACCGCTCTGACCTGTTGTAGGTTCTCAATCGAGACACCGGGACGAGTTTCGTATTCGACAAGGATGTACTCCCATGCTTTCGGGTGTTCCTTGTGATTCGCGCCTTTAGACAGGCGAACACGGTTGTTCTTCGAGTCGTGTTTGATGCCGTTTTGCTTCCACGTCACCGTACTGCGAGGGTGTTCTTCGTGGACGCGGTTTCCATCGTCGTCGTAGTAGTTTTTCTTGCGGTAGCCGGGCGGATTCGCTCGACTATCAGACTTCCTCTTGCCGTACCACGAGTTGAAGGCTTCAGCGAGTTCCTCCAGAACGCGCTGACTGGACTGACTATGCAGTCCCTTGTACTTTGAATGACCTTTCAACTCGCCTTTGAGGTCGCCGTGGTCAGGGATTTCGCCCGTTTCCTCCCACACTTGGCGGGAGTGGTAGTTTGCAACGTTCCAGAGTTTGCTGGCACTCCACCCGTGCCGGTCGAGCGAGTCCTCTACTTGTCCGTGGTTGAGGATTTTCGCTCGGTGGGTGCGGTGGACTTCCAGCATTCTGAACGTCTGTATAATCACTTATACTCACGTCTCTTGTAAAGGCATGGGTTGAGGACAGTGGAATATCCAGCCCTGCCATCGACTGTGGATTGTTGAAGAGTTGTCGGATTCATCCCGCGCCTAAAGGCGCGGGTATTCTCCTTGAACTTTATAATACAGTCTAGAATATCCTGAGATTGCCACAACCAGAAATACTATTGGTCAAAAATCATTAGTTACCAGTATAATGTCAGCAGAAGCTGAGTTAAAGTTAGTCAGTCCCGACGCATTTGATGAGTTTGCTGAGTCCATTCGTGGGGACATTGTGTTCTCTGACGCAGAGAACTACGATGATGTCCGTGAGATTTGGAACGGCTTGGTTGACAAGCATCCGACCGCAATCGTCCAATGTCAGGGGGCAGCAGATGTAGCGAAAAGTGTGGAGTTCACGACCGAACACAATATTGAGTTCTCAGTTCGCGGTGGCGGCCATCATCAATCTGGCAGTTCACTCGTCGACGACGGGCTTGTTATCGACTTGTCTGAGATGACCAGCGTCCACGTTGACCCTGCCGAGCAAGTTGCTCGGGTCGAACCCGGCTGCCGTGCCCGCGATGTTCTCATGGAGACGCAGCACTACGGCCTTGCCACCCCGACCGGAAGTGCCGCTGATGTCGGCATTCCCGGTTCCACACTCGGTGGCGGCATTGGCTGGATTCGCCGTAAGCATGGTCTCGGCATCGATGCCCTCCGTTCCGTTGACGTGGTGACGCCAGACGGCGACCTCGTCCACGCAAGCCCCAAGCAGAACGAGGACCTGTTCTGGGCCATGCGAGGTGGGGGCGGCAATTTCGGCATCGTCACCTCCTTCAAGTTCGATCTCTCTGAGGTCGGTCCCGTCGTCCCTGCCCTCGGGGTGTTCTATCCCGGTGACGAAGCCCACACCGTTCTCAAAACATACCGTGAACTTTCGCAGGACGCTCCGGATGAACTGACGACTCTTGCGCTCAACAGCCACGTTCCGGATCTTCCGCCGATGCCTGACGAGCTTGTTGGCGAGGAGGCGGTCTCTATCATGGGCTGCTATGCAGGGGACGACATGGAGGCCGGGCAGGAGGCGATTCAGCCATTCCGTGAGATTACAGAACCGCTGCTTGACATGAGTGAGCCGATGCCGTACCTGATGCTTCACGAACTTGGTACGCAACTGTTCCCTGACGGACGGAACTACTGTCACCGGTCGGTGTACGTAGAGCATCTCTCTGATGAGATTCTCGATCTCGTGGTCGACCATGCAGAAGAAGCTCCGTCCTCCCTATCCGGAATTGGAATTTGGCATCTTGGTGGTGCAATTGCTGACGTAGCAAACGATGAAACGGCATACCCATGGCGAGATAAGGAGTATCTGATTACGGTTGAAGCGAACTGGGAAGACGGTGGTAACGACGCAAATCTCGAGTGGGCACGTACTGGTGACGAAGTATTCCGAGAAGTTGGTGGTGTCGGTGCCTATGGCGGCTTCACGGGCGTGAGCGACCAGGACAGTGAAGACTTCACTGACCGGGTCTATGGGGAGAACGTTGATCGACTAGCCGAAATCAAAGCAAAGTACGACACCGGGAACTCGTTCGACACGAACGTCAATGTCGTTCCGTCGGAGATTGACTAACCGTTAATTTCG
Source organism: Halorussus salinus (assembly GCF_004765815.2). NCBI lineage: Archaea > Methanobacteriati > Methanobacteriota > Halobacteria > Halobacteriales > Haladaptataceae > Halorussus > Halorussus salinus. Next base: position 10,308 of record NZ_SBIS02000013.1, read on the forward strand.
AGGAGTTCGGGTTTCCCGAACGTCTGCTTCATCTCTTATTTTGACGCGAAGATGGCCAGACGTGCGTCCGCATCGGTAGCACATTCTGAAGGAACTCTCTGAGAACGAACGGCTTCCTAGGCGATTTCGACGTCAGAAATTTCGAACCGAGCGCCACCATCCGCTCCTTCGGTAATCGAGATATTCCAACCCTCCGAATCGATTATTTGAGCGACGCTCTTCAAACCGATGCCAGTTCCGCCCTCTTTTGTCGAGTGTTTCCAGTCAAAGACTTCCTCCCGCTCCTCGGCCGGGATTCCCGGCCCGTCGTCTTCAACAAAGAATCCCTCCCCACTATCGAGATCGCCAACTTGAATCGCGACGGTGTCGCCCCCGTGTTCAATTGTATTGCGAAACAGGTTCGTCAACAGGCGCTCAACATGTGATTCATTTGCTGTGACGACAATTCCAGCTTCAATTTTGGCGCTTGCGGTGCCTTTGCTGACCTGCGTCCAGACGTGCTCGGCCATCTCTGAGACCGCCACCTCGGTCGTGTCAAGCACACCATTATTTGAACGGGAGATAGTGAGGACGTCCTCAATTACGTGTTCAATTCGGCCCAACGCATTCATGGCTGTGTTGAGGTGGTCGGTCTGTTGATCGGAGTCGATCCCGGTTGCGAGCAGTTCGAGACGACCCTTCATTACTTGAACCGGATTTTTCAAGTCATGCGAGAGAACGCCAGCAAACTCATCCAGCCGTTCCTTTTCGCGATATATCTCGCGTTCTGACTCCCGCTGCTCAGTGATGTCTCGGAGAACAGATAGATGCATGCCGGGAAGGATATTCGTACTCGCAGCGTATTCCGCGACCCTGACCGTGCCGTCCGGTCGTTCGACGGGGAAGAGTCCTCGCTCTTTTTCGACCTTTTGAAACGAGGCCCACGCCGCCTCGAAATCGAACTCCTCATACGTGAAGTCGGCAGCCGTCTTGCCCAGTAACTCGGTCTCAGTCAGGTCGAAGAGGTCACAAGCTGCTGAATTGACGTCTACATAGGTGCCGTCGTCGTTGGCGAGTATCATCGCATCGGACGCCTGTTCGAACACCGCCTGGAACCGGGTACGCTCCTCTTCAAGTTGTTGTTCTGCTCGATAGCGGTCGACGGCGTTCAGTATCCGATTCGCTAACACAGCGTATTGGTCGGTACCCGTCTCCTTCTGCATGTACTCGGTTACGCCATGAGAAATAGCCTTACTTGCAATCTCCTCACTTCCCTTCCCAGTATATAAAATAAACGGGAGATCCGGGTCGACGTTCCGGACGGATTCCAGGACGTCAAGACCAGTCAGCTCAGGCATATCAAAATCGCTGACAATCGCGTCGACCGAGTTAGCCTCGAAGAACTCAAGCGCGTCGGGGCCACTGGACTCTGCATGGACGTGAATACGATCAGTTTCCTGCTCCAGAAACGTCTTAATCAGTTCGCCCAGATCTGGTTCATCGTCGATGCATAGCACCTGAACCGGGGTTTGTCTGCTGGCAGCCATAGCGCGTTTTGTTAGTACCAGTGCATATAGCTGACGACTGCTACGATTTATGTCAAGTAGATAGCCCATAGATAAATTCGCTCGGTCATCAAGCGTCGAGAGTTTACTCCGCTCTAGAAGGTGAGAAATGAACGGCTGAACAGTGACCTTTACCATCGACGGAATATGAACGAGACGGTCAACGCGATGACCAAACAGAAATTCGGGGCCGTCGTACGGTTACGGAAAATTCAAGGCGAAAGCCTCGCCCTTCAGGGCGGGGATGAAGCCGACTAACAGTATGCAACTGCCGACGATGGCACAGACGGGGTTCCAACGCAATCTTTAAGCCGACCGACAATGATAGTATACATAGATGGTAAAGAGTACCCGTCACGCGAAATACGAACTCTACTACCACATAGTGTTCGTGCCGAAATATCAGCGTTCGCACCTGACGGGGGAGACGATGGAACGTCTCGAAACCATCTTCGCGGAAATCTGTGCGGACAAAGACCTCGAACTGGCCGAGTCCGAGGTCATGCCCGACCACGTACACCTGTTCATCGGAAGTCCACCGAAGAACGCCCCGTCACTCATCGTCAACTGGGTCAAGGGCATCTCCGCCCGCAAGTACAACCAACGCTACGACGACCGCGTGAAGTGGACTCGTTCGTACTACGTTGGTACGGCGGGAAGCGTCTCGAAGGGCGCTGTCGAACAGTACATCGCTGAACAGGAAGGTGGCGACGAATGAAGCGCGTCAACACCTTCGAGGTGGTTCCACAGACCGAGAACGACAAAGAGTGTTTCCTACGGCTACTCGACGCCTCCGCATCTCTGTGGAACGAACTCACCTACGAACGTCGTCAGAACTACTTTGGGGACGGCGACGTATGGGACACCTCCGAGTACCGAGGACGCTACAACGGTGTCGTCGGAAGTGCGAACGTTCAACAGGTCACGCGCAAGAACAGCGAAGCGTGGCGGTCGTTCTTCGCCCTCAAGGAAAAGGGCGAGTACGCCAACCCGCCGTCGTACTGGGGCAACGAGGAAGACGGACGCGAACTCCGTACCTACATCCGAAACAACCAGTACACGATTCAGTGGGGCAAGCGTAGCCGTCTCGAAATCCCTGTCGGGCAAGAACTGAAAGACGAATACGGACTCGGCTACCACGAACGACTCCGCCTCGAAGTTCGAGGCAACCCGAAGTGGGACGGCAAACAGGGTCGTCTAGAACTCGAGTACGACGAGGTGAGCGACACGTTCAGGGCTTTTCAACCAGTCACCGTCCCTGATTCTCGACTGGATTCACCACTGGCTTCCGAAGAAGCCGCCCTCGACGTTGGCGCGAACAATCTCGTGGCCTGTTCCACGACGACTGGTTCCCAATACCTCTACGACGGTCGGGAGTTGTTCGGACGGTTCCGCGAGACGACCGACGAAATCGCCCGCCTCCAGTCGAAACTTCGAGAGGGACGCTACAGTTCCAAGCGGATTCGACGGCTGTACCGACAGCGGACACGTCGTCGTGACCACGCACAGAACGCGCTGGTGCGCGACCTCGTTGAACGGCTGTACGACGAGGGCGTGGCGACGGTGTACGTGGGCGACTTGACCGACGTACTGGAAACGCACTGGTCGGTCAGGGTGAACGAGAAGACGCACAACTTCTGGGCGTTCAAGAAGTTCACCCACCGTCTCGCGTGCGTTTGTGAGGAATACGGCATCAGCCTCGAAGCCGAGTCGGAAGCGTGGACGAGTCAGACGTGTCCCGAGTGTGGCGACCACGAGAAGACGGTTCGCCACGAGGATACGCTGACGTGTCCGTGTGGCTTCGAGGGGCACGCCGACCTCACGGCGTCAGAGACGTTCCTTCAAGAAAACAGCGAGTGCGAAATCAGGCCGATGGCACGGCCCGTGCGATTCGAGTGGGACGACCAGGACTGGTCGGGGAAACCACACCCTCACGAAAGTCCCAAAGAAGTGCGCACAAACCCGCAAGTTGCCTCCGTGGGTCGGTAGCCGAACCCCCACTGGAGGAATCCTCGCGCTTCAGCGCGGGGAGGATGTCAACGTGACGCCGTCCGGCACGTCAGACTGTAACAGGCCAGTGGTCGCGTCCGTCGTCCGTAATTTCCGGAGCAGGCCTTCAAGCGTGTCGAGTCGGTCGATCGTGTCACTCCGAGTTTCATTACGCGTCAGATACGCATTCATCGTTCCGATGCTATGCGTCGTCATCGGTCCAATCTGAGCGGGAAACGTGAGATAGTCATGTTCTCGCAGGGTATTGATCAGGTCGGCCGCAACGGACTGATTTGCCGCAATCCAGACCTTGGTTGGCTGGCCGGCAACCGCCTGCATCCGGTCAGCCGATGAAAACCGGTCGTCGCGGCCGACAATATTCCGACCGCCACCCTCCACAGTTGTCTTGACCTCGACAGCCAGTTGCGGCTCCCCTGCGTCGGCGACGCCGACATCGAACGTTGCAGTCGGGCTCCCCTGCCAATCTTTTGGAAGTTGGATTTCATTGAGAGCGAGCGAATCATAGGCGGGGAACTCACTTCCCGAGATTCCGAGATTATACTGCAGCCACGCTGCAGCGGCGCGGACACCGACCTTGTGGACAACTTTCTCTCCGATACTGTCTGCTTTGCCGGGCCCAGTGAGACTATACTCGAAGGTACCATCAGGTGTGAGAACGAACGCGCTACTCTGCATCGGGGTCAGCCACCGGGCTTTCGGCGTCGGACTCCAGTACCGGCGTTTCCCGATTTTCTCACGGGGTTCGCCGTTCATCCGCGGCCGCTCGATGAAGCCATTATCGAGAAGCCAATTGAGAGCCGTGTCATCGAGTCCGTAGAGGTTTGTCAACCAGCCGTGGCCTTCGAGAAGTCGGTGACCCGCTGAGTTCGTCGGGGCACCGGTCCTTGGAAGTTCCACCGCGTATGTCCGGCTGTATTGGCTGCGAGTAACTGCTTGCAGGAACCGGACAACGTTTTCGCCGAATGGTGCATCAGATCGGAAGCCAGCGGCAATCTCTTTGATAGCAGATTGATTAGCGGAATCGGTTTGGTTCAGCTTGTGTTGGGCGTTCGTGATCCGGTCGGGTGCCCAGCGCCATAAGGTGTCTGCGTAGAGGTCGGGAAGGTTTGTCGGGGCGTCAGGATGCACATATGGTTTGTCGGGGGTACCTTGCCCATCTTCGGTAAGCGTCGGTTGGTAGCGAGAATTATCTGTCATCTATTCTATTATTTATTTTGTGTCATAATAAGGATTTATTCCGTTATTGACGGTCGTAAAGGAGAGAAAGTACGGCAATAACTAAATCGCAATCTATAATCCCAGAATCCGCACGCTCGGAGTAGTATTACCGTCACACACGGCCATTTTGCGTCGAACCATTGGAGAGAGCCGACTCAGGCCTATTATCCCACCCGTTTAAAGCTCAAAATCCTCAGCAATAACCTATCGCACCTCTATTTACCGCCCGTCTGTATTGCCGGATACCACCAACCCCTCTTTGACATGACTTCGAAATTTCTGAGTGGATCTCGGATTCCGGCAATAACGCCTGATTCAGGACCGTCTGAAAATTGCCGAAACGACCCGAATCGGCAATAACCGAGAAATCAACAATAACAGTGGCTCATTCCTACGTGTGTTAACCCTTCACAATCCGGTTTTCAGGCGTTTATCACCGGGAGAAGACGTCTACCTCGGCAATATCCGGAGTTGAGGCAGTAACGAGGACTGATGAAGACGGACTACTAGAATGAGGTATTGGATTCGTCACTCCAAAGACAGTTCGAGGCCATGAAGGCCAGTACGCCAGCTACCCACCCCTTCAGAGGTGGGTTTCCGCGCTGTTACCGCTGTGAGAGAACTCGCCACGGGATGAAGAAGAGAGTCTCCTGTATTTGCAGAGCGGAGTCAACTGCCCCGGCCGACTTTGCTCGCCCCACCGCGGGACACGCTCATAATGACTGCAAGGCGGAAACCCGCGTCTTTAGGCGCGGGAGGAAGCCGACACTTGATGACACAAACCACGTTCGATAGCAGTCCGACTCCCCCACGCCACCCCCGAACTATTATAAATACAGGCTACTACATATGAAGTACAGATGGTGGAAGATACAAGCACTCGAACCGTGCCCATCAAACTCGATGTGGACGAGAGTAGTGCTGACCTCCTCCACCAGACAACTGACCACTTCCTCGACGCCGCCAACTACGTCGTAGACGTCGCGTGGGACCCCGACTGGAAAATCACCAGCAAACAAAAACTCCACGACCAAACGTACTACGACGTTCGAGACGACTCGCCGCTCCCGGCTAACCTCGTGCAAGCCGCACGAAATCGAGCCGCAGAAGCCGTCAAAGGCTGTGTCGAACGATGGAAGGACGGCAAGAAAGCCTCGAAGCCACACTTCACCTCACGGTTCGCCAGCTACGACGCGAGAACCGTCACCGTCAACGACGACCACGCCACCCTCGCCACAATCGACGGGCGAGTTACCACAGAGTTCGTCCTCCCTGATGAACAGCGTGAGACGCCACACTCGGCGTACCTGTTCAACGATGACTACGACGTGAAGGGAGCCACGCTCCACTACGATGAGGTTGAGGACTGTTTTTACCTTCATGTGCGGACAAAGCCCGCCAGGGAGAACGAGGAGGCCGAACAAGGCGATGCCAAGCACGTCTCCGTCCTTGGTGTTGACCTCGGCATCACAAACATCGCAACCACCTCAACCGGACGCTTCTGGAGCGGCGGCGAACTCAACCACTGGCACCGAGAATACGAGAAACGTCGAGGCGACCTGCAACGAACTGGGACTCGTTGGGCACACGAGAACGTTCAGCGAGTTGGTCGAAAGCAAACGGGGCGTTTCGAGCAGATGCTCCATACCATCTCGAACGAACTCGTAGAAGAAGCTCTCGGAAACGACTGTACGCACATCGTGTTCGAGCAACTCAAAGGCATCCGCGAACGCCTCCCGCACGCGAAGGCGATTCACAAGTGGGCGTTCCACCGCCTGTACGAGTACGTCACGTACAAAGCGGAATCCGAGGGGCTTGTGGTGGCACAGATTAACCCGGCGTACACGAGACAACGTTGCTCAAAATGTGGATTCACCCACGAGGATAATCGTCCGCACACCAATGGTCAGGACGAGTTCGGGTGTCTGAAGTGTGGGTATGATGTTCACGCGGATTACAACGCCGCAAAGAATATTGGCCTGAAGTATCTCCGCGACCAGCAAACGTCTGGGCGTGGAGGCGCACCCGTAGGCGTGCGCTTGAACAGCGGGATGATGAACGTGAACGGCGAATATTCGCCGACCGCTCTCAGCGGTTAGAACGGGAGTCCATGCTGAATGCCACGCCCTTCAGGGCGTGGGAGCTTACAATATACAAAGTTGATCCTTAATGCGCTTCTATAACCTCCATGTTAACTACTATCGATAGTAAAAGTTATAATTTCTACATTATTAAATTGTGATAAGATGTCGGCTCCGACACCTACTACCGACACAGAACTCCTGACGACGGCGGAACACACCGACCCTGAAATCGCGCCCGCACCGACAACCAATCCGGCCTATCACGACTCGACTTGGCTTCGCTATCACTATCTCGTCGCGCAACAATCAAGCCGCGAGCTCGGTCGTGTCTGCGGCGTCAGCCATAAAACAATCCTCAACTGGCTCGACAAACACGATATTGCACGCCGCCCCGCTAACCCAACTGGTGATAAGAGGTATCTCAACGCGGACTGGCTTGAACGCGCGTACACGGACCGCGGCCACACCGAACGTGAAATCGCCGAAATGTGCGGCGTCCACCGTTCAACTATCAATACCTGGTTACAGAAACACGATATCGAGGTGGATCATGGCCACGGCGTTAGTTGTTACTGGACATCCCAAGGCTATCAACGTGTTCAAATCGGCGACACATCTCTCAACCTGCATACTCTCGTCGCTCTTGCAAATGGCGCAGACCCTTACAAACTGTTTAACAGCGGCTACGTTGTCCACCACAAAAACGGGATGAAGGCCGAGAATACGCCCGAAAACCTTGAACTCCAGCGTCGTGACGATCATACTCGCAATCATCACCAGAACGGTGATCTTCGGACTCCCGCCGACTGCTTCGCAACTAAAGACGGTAGTTAGCCGTCGCCGGGCACGGGCACCCTCTAGAGAGGAGGAAGCCCTCCCCCTTCAGGGGTGGAAAGAATCTGACTACAGTCTTCACCTCCAAGTGATAGTAACCCGACTCCCCAGAGATTCAAATCCGTATACAGGAGAACCCCCGGCGTCAGCCGTGGGTGGCTCAAATCTATTAAGTTTTCCAAGTCTTCTCTCCAGGATTTGTATTTTGAATCCCGATATTATATCGGAAACTCTTTGGACATACGAGCAATTTTCCCTCATCTGAAAATAAAACATAAAGATTTAAAATCGCCCGTTCGAGGCGGCGATATGGTCAACGAAGCCACCGCCACGACCGACACAGACCATTTCGCAGACAGTACACCGATGAAGTCCGGTCCGGCATCTCGCCAGCCTCCTCAAGTAGAGTTTCCGCTGCTGCATTGTATCGACTGGTCGTTCAACGATGCGGACACGGACGAGCATGTCCATGGTCCTCACAACTACCCCGCCCAAATGCCACCCCAAATCCCCCGTACGCTCTTTCAGTACTTCCAACTAACTGGCGATCTCACGCGTGGAGACTGGGTCTATGATCCATTTAGCGGGAGCGGGACCACTGCCGTCGAAGCACGACTCGCCGGACTCAACAGTCTCTCGCATGACGTGAACCCGTTCGCCTGTGAACTCACACAGGCGAACGCAATTCCGCTTGACCCGTCCTTGCTGACAGTCTTCCGAGATCGCCTCCTGACCGGTCTTCAAACAGAGCTTCAAAACGTCCGTGAGCGCCATCACGCTGATGCCGAAATAGCAGTCCAGAAACCCGCCGTTCGCGAAGGCTGGTTTCCATACCCGCAACTGTACGAATTGTGTAAAATCCGCGACCGGATCACCGTCCTCAAAGCCGAGACCCCGGACGCCCCCGTCTGTGACGGTATCATCCGTCTCTTCCGTGTGGCGCTCGCCTACACAACCCGTCGAGTCAGCTATCAGCGAAACGGAGAGTTCAAACGCCATCGGATTGCCGACGCGGACCGCGACGACCATGACCCCGATGTGTTCGACATCTTCACAGACCAACTCAGCGAGACCATCGACGCCCTGCGGACGTATACTGCCATCGCGCCCCACACGTGTACTACCACTGTCTTGCAGACCGATTCACGGAAAGCCGAGCATCTCGACCCGAACAGCATCGATATCGTGCTGACGTCGCCGCCATACGGTGATCACGCCACGACCGTTGCGTATGGTCAGTATTCACAAGATCCCGCCATCGTCGCGTGGGGTCGTGACTACGAGGAGATGCGACAAGTGGACAAGGATGGCTTAGGTGGCAAGAACGAAATCCTTGAACCGCTTCCCACGCTCGAACAGTGGTCGCCGACACTTGCGGAAACACTCGACAGCCTCCGGAAGAAAGATGGACGCGCCGACGACGCCCTTGATTTCTTCACTGACTTCTACGCAGTGCTAGAGGATGTCGCACGAGTTGTGAAACCCGGCCAGCCCGTCGTCTGGGTCGTTGGCAACCGAACAATGTCTCGAGTCCCCATCCCGACCCACCTCATCACGCTCGAACTCTGCAATCATCTTGGGTTCACACACGAGACTACGTTAGCACGGGATATCCCCGATAAAACGCTCCCGTGGGAGAACGCCCCGGAGAACCTCCCCGGCGTCACAAATGAATTGATGGCGAGCGAATACATCTTACTCATGCGAGCCCCAGAGGCTACCGCGTGAACTACCTCTTCCTACTACGCGACTCGGCCGCTCCCTACGTTACTCCTTGAGGAAGGGGTCTTGCCTGCCTACATTTTCGATAGAAAGCGTTGCTGGTCCAAGGCTTTATCCTAGTCCAGTAGACAACGTGTGATAGCGAAACCCGGAGAACTCGGGACACACATCCGAGTCCGCGTTCACTGCGTCCATCTCCGATGGTAAGCCACGAAGAGCGACAGGTGTCCTCGCACCTGTCCGGGTTTCGCTCGCGAAAACCCATGACCAGAGATGACCCCGATCCATGTGAAAGATTCGAATCGCTAGACGAAGTCTCCCAACGATCAGCAGAGGCTGACGACAGTGGGATTTCGCAAGTAGCGTCTGTGCTCGAAGCCATTGAGACAGGAGACGCTCTTCGGAACTGCCCAGTCGTCATCCTCTGTCCAGGGTGTGGAACCGTCGTTGATTCCTATCCCGACGGATTACCGGCCTATCTGTGTCATTTCGAGGCGTCCTGTCCGACATGCGAGATGGAATCGCTGCGGCGCTGGAGCGTAATCGCGACTGACGCCTGCTACGCAGACGTGTTGCCGACGGATGCCCTTCGGAACCTCCTACAGCACTATTGGGAGTCTCATCTGTGGCGCGGAATTGAGACTGCTGAAGGCTGTCCCCGAACCCGAGAGTTCTCGGATTTATTCGACGACTACTCTGTCCGATGGGGCTGGGACTGGCGCGTCCATTGTCCGCTCTGTCGGCGGACGAGAGACCAGATTGGGACTCGGCGGCTGGATTACCATCATTGGCGAAAGAACCCAGATACAGGGATTCTCCTCTGTCGGCAGTGTCACGACGCGATCAATGGTGGACAGGCCGATATGGATCTCGACTGGCAAGCCCGAGAGCTCTGTTTGCGGGGAAAACATGACCTGCAGATCGCTCGCTTGGCGGCTCGGGAAGCGCTCATCGGCTCCTCCCGTTCACTTACTGAACTTGCAACATACGTCGTTGACCGGTATAACCTCGTGCAGTCCGTCAGAGAAGTCCAATGCATTCTCGAGCAAACGCTTCTCAGGCCATCACTGCGTAAGGAGATTCGTGACGAGTACCTGTTAGCGGGGTTGGATAGAGACGCCTAAATTCGGGGGAATGCATCTTCGCTATACGTGACATCCTCCTCCGCGTTCACGCGGAGGACTCCCGACCGGTGGGAGTTTTTGGTCTCCAACGATGGACGCCGCCACTTTCCGTGTGCGTTCCCAACCCAATACTCGAAATCCCACCAAGACCGACATTCCCGAACGAGAGTGATACCGCCGTGACGACTCTATTCTGCCGGAGCTGAATATGAGATAATTGACCGACCTCCGGCTTGTTGATAGAGGAGATTCGTTCCAACGAGCGTCAATACGGCAGCGAATCCGAACCCAATAAGCGCCCAACCGACCATTGTCAGAACTCCGAGAACGAGAAGGGACGCGAGTACGAGATCAAGGAGGATGGTGTACCGGAGGTTTTGTACCGCAAGCACCACCCCGTCACGGACTCCCGTTCTAAGCGATTCAGCCGCGTCAGTGACGACGACGATATACGGGAGTGCACAGAGCCCAATGAGAGCGGCTGTCAACGACAGGAGGGCAACTAAGCGGACGAGGAATGGGACTGTTCCAGTCAGCATCAAAAGGTTGCCGCCGACAAGCCCGACAAGTAACCAAATAAGTGCCGAAAGACCGGCTCCCTGCACCAAATGCGTGCGAACGCCGTCGATGAAAAGCCCGACAGTTTGGCGTGCCGTATGCGGTGAGCCTCGTGCGAGAATGACCCGCATTGCGTGAACGACTCCGAGGAGAGCAAACCCGATTGTAACGAGTGGGAGCAGGGCAAGAGTGCCAACGAACGAGAGGGTGAGGGCTGCAATAGCGTTGTGAAACGCGGCGTTGATGCTTCGGCGAAGCGGTGTTTCGAGTGCAGCTGCCGGGAGCGCCATGTGTTCACTTGCCAGTAGGCAGTCGTGGTGAAACTTCCGCTTCGCAGTCACCGCTCCGATAGACTGCATCGAGGATGCGTTGGACTGCAAGCCCCTCCTCAACCGTATTCCTCGTATGCGCTCGATCTCCAGTGATTACCCCGTTAAAGTACTGCCATTCTGCTTGGAACGGGTCTTGGTCGGCTACTTGGAGCGTACTCTCTACAATATCGCCGTACTCGGTAGTAAACAGGGTTGCGTCTTCCTCGTGTATGCCGAGCGTCGTTCCTGTTTCATCACCGAGTAGTTGGACTGAGCGACGCGGCTCACGATTACTCGCCCACGCACAATCAACCCGAATACTCGTGCCGTCACGAGTACGGAGGAGTGCCTTCACCGTATCTTCGACCGTACACGTCCTGTCAGGTGTCGGGTCGCCACCCCACATATTGAGGTATGTATACTCGGGGTCGTCCCCGAAACGCGTACCAGTCGTAGCGCTCACCGTTGAGATTTCTGGATAGTCCAGTATGTAGAGCGTGAGGGCAAGGAGATGCACGCCACAGTCGATGAGTGCGCCGCCGCCCGCTTTCGACTTCTGGGTAAACCAGCTGCCAAGTTGGGGAATTCCACGCCGACGGACGTATTCGATACCGACGTCGTAGATATCGCCGAACTCATCGTCGTCAACACGGCGCTTAACTGACTCAACAGTCGGTTTGAACGTCATCGTGAACCCGACGAAGACAGTGGCACTACTACTTGCCTCTGCACGGGCAATTCTCCGCCCCGCCTCCAACGTATGCGCTAACGGTTTCTCCACGAACGCATGAATCCCTGCCTCAAGGCATGCAACTGCACAGTCGGCGTGCAGGTGATTCGGCACCGCAACCAACCCTCCATCAAGAGCCTCCTCGTCAAGCATCCGCTGGTAATCCTCGTACGTCGCACCGATATCGTACTCCTCAGCGAACGCACTCCGAGTCTCAGTATCGACATCTGCAACCGCGACGATGTCCACATCAAGTGGAGCGAGCGCTTCTGCGTGCGTCTCCGCAATCGACCCTGCGCCGATGAAGCCAATCTGTACACTCATGGTCAGTGGTTTCGGGATGCGTCAGCCGGGTCTGATTGCTCTCTCGGCGTGGAGGCAACGGAAACTGTTTCACCGGTCTCAATCGCTTCGTAGGCTGCTTCAGTAACGGCAGTCACCTTTCGTCCGTACTCGGGTGGAACCGGTGATGGTTCTCCAGTCTCGACAGCCTCCACGAACGCACCGAGTTTCCGTTCAACGAGCGTCTCAAAGTCCGGCGCGTCGATACTTCGAGTTTCGCGGTCGTCGCCGGTGATGACCGTCACACCATGGGTATCGTAGACGAGGTGGCCGTCAGTCCCAAAGACGATGAATCCTTCCTCCGGTGCCGGGTTCGTTCCGTCACCTGAGAGGCAGACACTCGCCGTGACATTCCCGGCTGTCGTTTTGAGCGTCATCGCTAGCGCGCTATTTACATCGACGTCATGGGTTTGAGCGTCTGCAACCGCTGCAACCGTTTGGGGTTCAGCATCAAGCGTCCAGAGCAGTGTGTCAAGGGCGTGCGATCCGGAATCGTACAGTTGTCCGCCACCGGATAGTTCGGGATTTGTTCGCCAACTCCCCTCGTGGACATCAATCCAATCCTGGCCGAGATAGAGGTTTGCGGTATGTGGTCGCCCAATTTCGCCATTAGCGATGAGTCGCCGAATTTCAGTGAACCGGGGATCGAAATGTCGCTGATACCCGACCTGAATCAGTTGATCGCTATCCGTCACACGTTCGACGAGCGAGTGAGCGCGTTCGAGGTCCGTCACCATCGGTTTCTCCAGGAAGACGCTTAGCCCAGCGTCCAAGCACGCAATGGTCTGGTCGTAATGGAGCGTATGTGGAGTAACAATATTGACTGCATCGAGATCCGTTTCCGACACCATGGTTTGGTAGTCTTCGTAGACCGGTACGTCGAAGGTATCTCGGAACTCCGCACGCACGTCCGCGCTGACGTCAGCACCTGCGACGAACTCTACATCATCAAGCTCGGTATATGCTCGACACTCGATCCGGCCGAGCGTCCCCAGTCCAATTGCACCAACTCTAACAGTCATAGTGTTTCTCGGTGGGTTCCCCGACACTAAAAGAATAGATGTGAGTAGTCAAAACAGCTGTCAGCACAACGATTGTATTTACTATCTACGTATGGGTTTATACCCAAACTGCCGGATGTTACCGTATGGAGGTACTTGCAATCGTTGCCCATCCGGATGATGCCGACATTTTCTGCGGGGGCACCCTCGCGAAACACGCTGACAGAGGTGACGACGTCACGATAGCGCACATGACTCGCGGAGAGTATGGCGGTTTCGACACTACCCAGCGTGACGTTGCTGAGACACGCACGGAAGAAGCCGAGCAAGCAGCGTCCACACTCGGCGCAGAGACAACGTTTCTCGGGTTCAAAGACGGCCGAATTACGTATTCACTAGAAAACCGGCTTCGAGTACTCGAATGCATCCGCAGCCACGCACCGGACCTCTTGATAACACATTTTGACGACGATATGCATCCGGACCATCAGACGACATCGCGACTTGTGACTGACGCCTACTACATGGCTTCGCTTCCGCTTGTCGAAATCGACCAACCGCCCTGTGATCCGGACAACATCTACTATTTTGGTAAACCAACCTCGTCGTTCGAGCCCTCCGTATTCGTTGACATCTCGCAGTACCAGTCAACCAAGGAGGCGGCAATCGAAGCCCATGAGTCACAGGTTGAGTTCCTTGACGAACACGGAGGAATCGACGCGGAGTTCGATAGCCTCGTCGAAGGAGTTCGAGCAGAAGCACGGACACTCGGGAAGCGAACAGGCGCTCAATACGCAGAAGGTTTCGCGCCGATGCACGAGACGACGACCGCTTACCTAGGTGAACAATGACTCGGCCTGAATGCGGAACCAGCTACTTCGGCGTTCGTGATCCCGAACACGTGCGAACCGATCTTGAACGATTGCAAGACCAGGGGCTTAACGCAGTCCTTCACACGTTCAGCGAGCGCGATCAGCTGTATTATCACGAGACGATGAGTGAAATCGTCGATGCGAGTCACGAACTCGGATTCGACGTGTACGTGAATCCGTGGGGTGTCGGACGAGTCTTCGGCGGTGAGGCGCTTTCAGAATTCATCGGTCGAAATCCCGAGGCCTGCCAAGTCCTTTCGTCGGGTGACCGCATCCCAGCAGCGTGTTTCAACAACCCCGAATTCCGGGAGTTCATGCGTGACTGGACGCAAGACGCCGTCAATATCGGCGCTGACGTGGTGTTCTGGGATGAACCCCACTGGTTCATCCCCGGCTGGCACGAGGAATCATATCCGGATGATGCACGCGCTTGTTACTGTGATGCGTGTCGCCAGCAGTACAAACACCAGTACGGTGCTGAGCTTTCCAACGGCGATCCGGATGACGTCGCGGCATTCCGAGAGGAGTCACTCCTCGACTTCCTCCAGGAAATGATGGCGATAGTACGTGAAGGCGGCTCCGAGAACGCCGTGTGTCTCCTTCCGGGTTCTGGGCATGAATCGGGAATCGACGATTGGGAACGACTCGCCCGTGCCGACAATCTCGATGTATTTGCGACCGACCCCTACTGGTTTGGTCACGGGGAAGATGCCAAGGAATTCGTCGGTGAATACACTGAGAAAGTCACGTCGCTGGCGGCTGACTACGGACTCCGAAGCCAGATCTGGATACAGGGATTCAAGCTCGACGATGATCCCGCGACAATTACAGAGGTCCGTACTGCAACTGAAACGGCACTCGAAGGTGGCGTTGACAGCGTCTTTATGTGGGGCTGGGACGGGTGTCGGATAATCTCGGACATCGCCTGTGATAACCCTGCCCAAGTGTGGGAGGCCTACCTCGACACGCTGAAAACAGTCACAGATAGCATGTCCCCGAACTGACTGCGGGGATACCCCGACGTGATATCTCCTACAACTACAGTCGTGGGCTTCCCGAGGTTCTTCTGTTATTCTCGTCGATTCGGATGGTCGGCAATCTACGGCTCGTGGACTGTCGGCCACTGGCGTTGCTACGAAGCCGTTACTTGTACCCGGCAGAGGCTTCGAGGTCTCTGATTTCTTTTCCGACAGTCGGTGTGGTCGGCTTACGTTTTGGTGAGGCAAACACCGAGTCAACTGCCAGTTTGCCACGCACCTCTCATCGTACTTGCCGTCTTATAAAACGCTTAAAGCCGGAGGTTTCTGGCTGCTTGAGATTTCCTCGCCTGCAGGCAAAATAGGGAATGCAGTCTCCACTGATTGTTCGAAAATAGAGGATTTTCGTGATTACTGATAATCGGAGCGGTATTCCTCAACTAGCGTTGTGGGGAGTCGCGCCCTACGTCTCAAGAGGCTAGATGAGGGATGTTGTCACTTCACCGCCTCGTTTGAGTGCTTGGGTTGGGGATGATGGATCATCATGCTCGAAGACAAGCCAGTCAGTATTGAGTTCCTTCGCTATAGTCGCGATCTCGTCGAGGGGAACGTCTCCTTCGCCGGGGAGGACAGATTGCTGTGTTGTTTCTGGACTCGGGTTGGGTGCCGCAACATCCTTGAGATGCACGAGAGGTGTTTGATTACTAATCTCCGTGAGGATTGACGTTGGATCGACACCTGCTGTGATAGCTCCACCGACGTCAAATTCGAACTTGACTGACTCATTCGTGTGGGCAATGAGTCGGTCGAACGCGGTTTCACCGTTAGCGAGCGGCTGGAACTCATGAGCTTGATTATGATAGACGAACTCCGCACCGCGCGCTTCAAGTGCCTCTCCGACTCTGTTCAGTCGGGCAGCCAATGACTCGACTGCCGATGCCGTTTCAAAGTGTTTTGGGGGGAAGTGTGGGACGATGAACGTCTGGCAATCGACTGGCTGATAGCGGTCGATGACAGCGTCTGGATCCGACTCAAGCGCGTCCATGCCGACGTGTGCACCGACGACGTCAAGTTCTAGTTCGGTAAGTGCGCTAGTAATGGTTTCCGTGTCAGCGTCGGCATACCGATGGGCGAACTCGACACCATTGTATCCTGCTGCAGCAACTTGTTCGAGTACCTCCGCCAATGGGACATCGAGGTCCCGGACACTGTATAACTGTATTCCGGCGTTAGTCATCGTTCACCCTCCACAGCGTGGTTAATCATTCGTCGAGACCTCCGGAATGGGTGTTGGTGCAGGTTCATCTGGATTCGAATTTGATTGTTGTTTATTTAAAATTGCGTTACACTCGGTTTCCAAGTATTCTTGGACGTGAGCGATTTCGTCGGCGGTAAATTGCCCTGGGAGTACGTTCTGCTGGAGGCTTACTGCGGCGGCGACTCCGGCGGCGTCGCCGAGGACGCAGAGATTCGGGAGAACCCGAACCTCGAACCAGGCCTGACTACTAATGCTTGCGGCGTAGCCAGGCAGTAGGAGATTCTGTGGCCGGGCGGGCGTCAGACAGTCATACGGAAGGTAGACCGGATTCGCTGTGGGTTCGAGTTCAGTTCCATCCGACTTGAGGTCCTTTGTATATCCATTATTGTCGAGCCAGTAATACGCAAGGCCGATACGAGTATCATAGAAGCGGGCGTCTGCACCGCTGTCCGGTCCGACGCCTGCGTTCTCAACTGCATCTCGACCGACCGCAAACTGACCCTGTCCAGTCGTCGCGTGAATAGTTTCCCGGATATACAATGTTTCCCCGGTACGGGGTGTCCCATCGTCGCGGCGCACGAGTGTTACGTCGTCGAATCCGGGGAAACTCTGGAGTGCATCGATGAACGCCTCCGAGTCAATTGCCTGTTGTCCCCGACGCAGCGCCTCGCTTCGACACCAGGTACTAGCAGTCTCAACTGACTCGGTATTCGGTCGATGATACCGACCATCGACGTTGTATATGAGGAGCGTGTTGAGCCAGAAGATTCCATCGTCGTGTTCCGCTGCGTTGAACGGTTTGATTTGCATACGCGGCGTCGTTTCTCCGAACTCTCTCATGGCCGATGCGGTCTCGACTGTCTTTGCGCCACCCCAGAACAGTCGATGCCCGCTTCGTTCGTCGACTTGTGTTCCGTACTCCTCTCCTTCCCCACTATGCTTGAGGATTGTATCCCAGTTAATGTCTTGTATCTGGAACATGAGCGTCGCGGCCATTTGGCGTGAATCGTGCGACCAGTCTTGCCGCCCGATGGTATGGGGAATTCCGGCATGACGTGCAAGCCGTCCGGATTCAGAGGCGTCGACGAATACCGCTCCCTGAATCTGCTTTGAGCGACTGTCAGATGCTCCACGCGCTCGAAGGGAGATTGCCGTTAGAAGGTCTGCATCATCAAGGTGGGTCGCCGTTATATCCCATCCATCGAGAATATCGATATTCTTCTGTGCGGTCACGTCTTCTCGAAGGGTCTGTTGCATACGGTCGGTATTGTACGCCTGTCCCTGCGAGCGGTACCACTCACGGAACGAGCCGCCCTGAAGGAGCCAGCGTCTGCCATTGCGTTCCCAGTATCGACAGTCCCAGAAGTTCTGCCCGCCGACTCCACCAATTCCGCCCCAGCCGGGCTGAGGATTGACGAGAAGGATCCGGCCAGTATCGAGGAGTCGCGCTGCGTTTCGAGCAGCTGCGACTCCGGGCATGGTCGCCCCGTAGACTACGACCTCGTACGATGGCGGGCCAGTCATTCGACAACACCGTACCCCGTCTCTTTGTCGAGTACCGCATCGAACTCCTCTCGGAGTATAGTCTGGATTCGCTCGATTTGTTCGATGGCGAAGTCGCGCGGGTCTTGCTCCTCCAGGAGACTCATGGCGGCGGCGACGCCAGCGGCATCGCCGAGAACACAGAGGTTTGGGAGGACACGCATCTCGAACCACGCTTGACTACTGATACTGGCGGCGTATCCGGGGATGAGGAGATTTGGACAGCGGTGGCTTGTGAGCGTCTCATAGGGGATATAAGCAGGATTATCGGGAGCGAGGAATTCGGCGTCGTTCGACGATTGATCGCGGCGATAACCGTTGTTGTTCATCCAGTAGAAGCCGAGCCCGATGCGCTCGTCGTAGTGTTCGGCATCGGCGCCATCCTGTGGGTCCTGGCCAGCGTCCTGAAGATGATGTCGTTCGAGTGCGAATTGTGTATCGTCATAGTACGTATGGATGGTTTCCCGCAGATACAGCGTCTCCGCGATGGCGGGTTCGTCGTCATGGAAGACAAGTTCTGCGTCTGAAAGCCCAGGAAAGTCTTGCATTGCGGCGATGAAGCGGTCATCTTGTAATGCTTCAAGACCTCGCTGACGGGCGCGGTCGGTGTCCCATGGTCGATGGTCGCCGTCTTCGGTCAGTATTCGGCCGCGTTCGCGGGCGTCAAATCGACCGTCGACATCGTAGATGAGGACGGCGTTGAACCAGAAGCGTTCCTCGGTGACCTCAGTTGCGTTCATTGCTTTGATTCGAAACCGCGGATGGGCGTCCTCGAATTCGGCTACGGCATCGGCGTTGTCTGCTTCATAGTGCCCACCCCAGAAGAGCCGCCGTCCGCTTCGGGGGTCGGTCCTGTGACGATACGTTTCACGTCCGTTCGCGCTTCGGCTCTGCTTGATTTCGGCCCAGTTTACGTTGTCGAGCTGGAAGAGAAGGGTTGCTGCCATCTGTCGGTCGTCAGGTCCCCAGTCTTGGCGGCCGGTTGTATATGGGATATTGGCTAGCCTGGTTAGACGGCCTGACTCAGAGGCATCGACGAACGTGGTCGCAGTTATGCTAACGCTGTCGCCCGTCGTCGTTGTATCGCCTTGCTTTCGTTTTAGCGGGGTGACGTCAACCGTCGTGATGCGGCCGGTGTTGTCGGTATGAATCGATTCGATATCCCAGAAGTCGAGGACGTATATCTGGTCAGATTCTGCAATTTCTGCTTTGAGTGTTTGTTCCATCGAGACTGGATTATAGGCTTGGCCTTCTGATTCGTACCAGCGACGGAACGACCCTCCATGCGGTGTCATCGCTAGACCATTTTTCTGCCAGTCTCGTCGGTCCCAAGCGGGGAGTCTGCCGACTCCAGCTATTCCGCCCCAACCCGGCTGGGGGTTAATGAAGAGAATCTTAGTGTCAGCGTCGAGCATCGATGCCGCATTCCGAGCAGCGGCAATGCCCGGCATCGTGGCTCCGTAGACGAGAAGTGCGTATTCCTGTGTCGTCTCGCTCATTACACGCATTTGAGATGCGTCCACATATAAAACTCGGGTAATCTAATAATCCGTCCTCAATGAAGAGACAGAATTTGGCTTAGCATTCATATGCTAAAGCGAGACAGGCCCATATTAGATTATAAACCCTTGCCTAATCATCATCAAAGATAATTATTAACTACTGTTCATGGACGAAGGATTTATAATGTAGTCCTCACATTTCATGTCTATGCCACAGGATGCCAACCAAGGTGGCGGTCAAGAAGAAGCAATGTGGAGCCTCGATGAAGCAACCCGGCGGAAATTCCTCGCTTCAACTGCTCTCGCTGGCGGTATGGGGCTTGCAGGTTGTGCCTCTGGAAATCCAGCACAAGATTCGACCACGACGACCACAACGACGACGGAATCAAGTTCTACAGACAACACCGACGAAACATCTGAAACCACCGAGAAGCCAGACTCGATTTCACTCTGGAATACGTACGGGAAAAGTGACCGTGCGAGCAGCAAATGGATCGCTGCAACCGCCGACGCATACACGTCCAAGACGGACGTTGACATCCAGATACAGGGTCACCCCGAACGGCTAACGGAGAAGGTCCTCGCTGCCTACAAGACCGGAAACGCACCTGATCTTGTCTACGATCACAAGTTCGACAAATACGTCACGCCCGGCAAAGTCGATGAGTCACCGCTCCTCGAAATTAACGAGTACACCGAACAGTTACAGAAGGAGACATACGACATCGTCTGGCCGAAAGTGACGTTCGACGGTGACGTATTCGGCGTTCCTCAAACAGTCAACGCCCGAAACTGGTTTTACAATAAATCGCTCGTCAAGCAAGCAGGCTACGACCCCGAAACATTTGAGCCCCAGACGCTCAGCGACCTCGAACAGGCGATTAAAGACATTACGAACAACACCGATGCGAAAGGCTGGATTTGGCCTGGCGGAGCCACCGCCTACAACTGGTACTTCCCCGCCCACTTCATGCGCTCGTGGTTCGGTGTCGAAATGACCGAACCGGTCGTTAAGCTAGGCGACGGAACGAAAGGGGCCTACTCAGAACTCCGCGGGAATCACTCTGAAACAAAAATCCATGCTGGCGAAGTCGTTGACGTCAAAGTCCGAGTTACCAGTGACGAAATGAAGGCTACGGTCGGATGGATGAAGCGGATGGCCGACCAAGGCTACGTGCCGGACAACGTGCTGACAGCTGACAACGGAGCCTGCATGACGAAAATCTTCCCAAGCAGCAAGGTCGGCCTTTACTTCTCAGGGCCGTGGGCGTATTCGCTGCTGAACAAGCACGTCAAGGATTTCGAGTGGGCCGCGTTCGGACCCGTGACGGAAGCGAAACTCGACGGTCTGAGCGGGTCGGGCTACTTCACTGCTTCAGCCGGAAAACCGCTCATGATTATCGACAAGTCCAACAGCCCCGACTACGCAGGGCAGTTCATCCAAGAGTGGTTCTCCACGGACCGCCAGAAGAAGTTCGTTCAGGAAGTCGGCTCACTCTCTATCCGACCGGAACTCAACACGCAGGAGAACTTCGAAATCCCGCAACTTGCATCCCTTGCAGAGATCGTCAAAGACGCGACCTACTACAGTCCACCTCAAGTCCCTGCAGACGTCGATCTGTGGAACACCGTCGGGTCAGTCGTCCAGCAAATCGTGAGCGGCTCGAAAGAACTCGATCCTGCTCTGAAGAACCTCCAGAGCGTGCTGGAAGACCGGTATGCAGAGGGGCTAAAGTAAGCATATGGCCGGGAACACGGAATCACAGCCGTCACAGTCGCTCGGAAGCCGATTTGAGAAATGGAGTATCCAATTTGGGCGGTACAGTAAGCTCGAAACGGCAGCTGCATACATCATGTTGCTGCCAGACATTCTCATCTTCTCGGCATTCGTGTTCCTGCCGGTCGTGTACGCCTTCTGGCTCTCGTTCCACGAGGCGTACTTCTTCTCGAGCCAGTTCCAGTGGGTCGGACTCGCACACTACAACGACATTCTCTTCCACCCGCTCGCAGAAGCGGCAGGAATCGTCGTCGAGGAGGGGCCAGTCGCGGCCTACGAGTTCCTCACCGACCCGCTCAGGCATCCGTTCTTAGCATCACTGAAGAACAACGTCTACTTCGGTCTGCTTTCGATTCCGGGTAGCGTCATCGCCGGACTCGGACTCGCACTCCTCGTGAACACCCAACTCAAGGGAATCAAATACATCCGGACGGTGTACTTCCTCCCGGTCGTCACGAGTATGATCGTAGTCGCGTTAGTGTTCAACTTCATCTACAACCCGACCTACGGGTTACTGAACTGGCTCCTAACGACGACAGGCATCCTTAACGACGGGGTCATCTGGTTGGCTGACTACCCAATTTTAGCCATCGTTGCAATGACCATCTGGAAAGGCGCTGGCTACAACATGCTCCTGTACCTCGCGGCATTACAGGGGCTTCCAACAGAGGTCTATAAGGCTGCGCGCATTGACGGCGCAGGCCGAATTGCTCGGTTCAAGAATATCACGTGGCCGCTGTTGAAACCGACGACGCTGTTTATCGTCGTGATGACGACGATCGGGTCGTTCAAGGTGTTCACACAGGTGTACGTGATGACCGAAGGCGGGCCAGGATTCAAATCGACCGTTGCGGTCTACTACATCTACGAAAAGGCCTTCGGCGAGTACCTGATGGGTGAAGCGTCCGCAATGTCGTTCGTCCTGTTCGGCATCATCTTCGTTGTCACAGTGATCAACATGCGCTATCTGAACACCGACGTGGAGTACTAACAATGAGCCTCAAAACCAATCCCACCGATCGCATCCAGCGAGTTAAACAACGGTTCGACAATGAGACGATAGGTCGTACCGTTCACATTCTCGCTCTCGCAGTTGTCGCAACGATCATGATCGGACCGTTCCTGTACATGTTCGCCGTCTCGCTGATGAAACCAGGAACGGTCCAGCAACTCCCACCCAAGTTCATCCCCTCAAATCCAGTCAAATGGGGACTCCACAACTATGAGCGAGTGCTCACGAACTTCAACTTCACGCGATTCCTACTGAACTCGCTTCTCGTCACCAGCATCGTCACCGTGTTCAACCTGTTCTTCGACACCCTCGCAGGCTACGTCTTCGCGAAGCTAGAGTTCCCCGGCCGGAAGGTGCTGTTCATGACGATTCTTGCGACATTAATGATCCCGAGCCAGATCACCATCGTTCCATTGTACATCCTGATGGACGCACTCGGGTTCATCAACACGTATATTGGGCTAACAGTGCCGTTCGCGGCGAGCGCGTTCGGCATCTTCCTCATGAAGCAGTTCATCGAGACGATTCCATCGGATCTGGAACGTGCAGCGATGGTCGATGGCTGCTCTCGCTTCGAGGTGTTCTACAAGGTCATCGTCCCGTTGAGCAAGCCCGCAATGGCAACGCTCGGCATTTTCACGTTCATCGGGACGTGGAACTCATTCCTGTGGCCGTTGCTCATCGCCCAGGATCAGTCGATGTACACCCTCGAAGTCGCACTCGCGCAGTTCCAGGGCCGGTTCGAGCAGGACTTAACCGCACTCATGACCGGCATGACGCTCACATCAATCCCGGTCATCATCCTGTTCGTATCGCTACAGAAGTACTACGTTCAAGGCATCAAACTCAGCGGCATCAAAGCATAACATGGCATCAGTAACACTCGACAACATCACCCACCGATACTACGAGGATAATGGCGATGCGACAGTCGCAGTCGATGATATAGCACTCGAAATCGAGGACGGAGAATTCGTCGTGTTCGTCGGCCCGTCCGGATGCGGGAAGACGACGACTCTTGAAACGATTGCTGGGCTGTTACAGCCATCAGAGGGGACCGTCCGGTTCGGCGACCGAGACGTTACGCCGGACCCTGCTCGCAAGCGTGACATCGCGATGGTGTTCCAGTCGTACGCACTGTATCCCCACATGACCGTCAAGGAAAACATGGCGTTCCCATTGAAACAGCGACAGGGAATTACAGGCGAACCAGCTGCCCAAAAGGTCACGGAAGCGGCCGAGATGATGGGTATCGACGACTTGCTAGACCGTATGCCCAGTGATCTCTCGGGCGGCCAAAAACAGCGCGTCGCACTGGGCCGCGCAATCGTCCGAGACCCTGACGTCTTCTTGATGGACGAGCCACTCTCAAATCTTGACGCAAAGCTCCGACGGCAGATGCGAATCGAATTGCAGGAACTCCACTCCGAACTCGGCACGACCACGATCTACGTCACCCACAACCAGGAGGAAGCGATGACGATGTCTGACCGCATCGTCATCATGAACCGTGGCGAAATCCAGCAGGTCGGGCGTCCGCAGGAAATCTACGACGACCCAGCGAACCGGTTCGTAGCTGAATTCATCGGGGAACCATCGATGAATTTCCTTGATGGCCACGTCGGTGCAGATGGCGAAACAATCCAGCTTCACAACACCACAATCACCGTCGCTGGACTTACGGGCGCGAGCGACGCTGCTGTTGCAGTCGGAATCCGGCCCGAAGAAGTTGAGCTTGTCAGCGACGGCGGCGACCTCACAGGTGAGATTCGCCTGATAGAGCCGATGGGGTCACACTTCGAAGTACAAGTAGAGGTCGGAGCTGGGACGTCGGTGACCGCGATGGTCGATACGGAGACGAATCTTCGGACTGGCGACGAAGTCGACATCGTGATGAACGAGTCAGCGGTCCACGTGTTCGATGCTCGCAGTGGTGAAGCATATGACGTTGATCGCGGCCCTGATTCGGAGGTGGCTCAGACTGGACAATGACCTCGATTCAGTATTACCAGCAGTTGTCGACTGACGACACGGGTGACCCGTGCTTCCTCCACGGCACACCCGTCGGAGGAGAGGTATACGGCCGCTTGAGTCAAGCCGGAGAGACGGGCATAGAGTGGGTGACCTACTCCGCGGAGGTCCTTGACCGTGTTGTCCCCGACCACGAGTTCAGTCGCCCCGGTCGGCTTGATTTCACTCAGCTATCCGCCGATCAACGCCGGGTGTTGCAGAACGCCGCCACACAACGCGATTGGCGAGAACTCGCTGTCGACCTCCATGTAAAGACGCCGTTGACGAACCGAGAAGCGGACGTGTATGTCCTTCGGCAGTGGTTCGCATTGAACCGCCGTGAAATCGCAGACCAACTCGACATCTCACCGAATACCGTCGATAATCATGTCCAGCGCGTCAAAGAGATTGACGGCGAGATGATCGAGTTAGTGTCGAACACAATCCAGTACTTCGATATCGCGGAGGAGGTCGCTGCCGAGGTTTCGCAGGTCGAACTTACAGACTGAAACGTACGCTACCACCAGTTTGCGTGGCTGGTAACATGGCCACGTCCCTTCCCTACACCCATGCAGGCAATCGAGACAACCGACGCACCAGCCAGTATCGGGCCCTTCTCACAGGGCATCATCGACGGCGACCGAATCTTCGTCTCCGGCCAGGGTCCAGTAGACCCAGAAACCGGCGAGGTCATCGACGGTGGGATTCGAGAGCAGACCGACCGGACAATGGAGAACATCGCAGCGGTTCTCGAAGCCGGAGGTGCCTCCCTTGACGATCTCGTCAAAACAACAGTATTCGTTCAGGACATGGCTGACTATACCGAGATTAACGAGGTGTACGCCACGCACGTGACGGAGCCGTATCCCGCGCGAAGCGCAGTGCAGGTCGTCGACCTGCCAGTCGATATCGGGGTTGAAATCGAAGCCGTAGCGACGCTCGGGGGTGACTGATGCGGGCAATCGTGACTGACGGCAAGGAGAATGTCTGGGAAGAACAACGTCCCCGGCCGTCACCTTCGAACGGCGAAGTCCTCATCAAAATCCGTGCAGTCGGCATCTGTGGAAGCGACATCGGTCTTATCCACGGTGAGGGACCACCCTGGACCAACTACCCGCTCGTCCCAGGGCACGAAGTGTGCGCCGAAGTTGTGGAACTCGGTGATGACGTCGATTCATTGTCGGTCGGCGACCGAGTAGCACTCCACGGGTTCATCTACTGTAGTACATGTACCGCGTGCCGAGAAGGCCGATACTACCAGTGCGACGATCTGAAGGAAATTGGCTTCACTCTTGATGGCGGGTATCGGGAGTACGCTACGGTACCGGCGTATACTCTCAATCCTGTCCCAGAGTCGCTTTCTGACAGCGAGGTGACGCAGGTGGATTCGGCGGCGTGTACGCTACACGCGCTCCAGCGAGTCCAGACGTCATTTACCGACACGGCGGCGGTGCTCGGACCCGGCTCGCTCGGTCTTTTCGGTGTGCAATTACTAGCGGCGCAGGGTGTCGAGAATATCATTCTCACTGGGACTCGAGATGAACGACTCACAGTTGGCGAGACATACGGTGCGAATCTCACAGTGAACGTCCGTGAGACGGACCCAGTTACTCGAATCAAAGAGTACACGAACGGTGCTGGCGTTGACATCTGTGTCGAAGCGGCAGGCGGTGGTGATGTACTAAATACCTGCCTCGAAGTCGCTACCCAACAGGGAGATGTAGTATTGACTGGCGTGTTTGACGACCGGAAGGCAATCGATCCAAATGATATTGTGGCGAAAGAGCTTACCGTCATCGGTGGGGTTACGGCCGCACACGCGACGGATCAAGTGATGGAATTGTTCCAGCGTGGAGACCTCTCGGTTGACGGTATCGTCACCCATGAGTTCAGTCTTGAAGAGTACGAACGAGCGCTCGAAACCGTACTGAACAGAGAGGACGGAGTTATCAAGGCTATCCTTCGACCGTGATAGACTATGCGCGGAAACCCACCATTTCAGACGGGAGCGGTATTGACCTCCTTTCGTGTCTGAAGACGAAGGTGTGCGCTATCACACGGTCTCAAGCCGAGACGGCGGCATCACTCCGAATTGACGTGGGCGATAATCCGGTTGACGACGTACTCGCCCTCTTCGTCGGTGAGGCACATCGGATTGATTGAGAACGCTTCCGGAAGACTATCCGCGCCGACGAATACGCGGGGAGTTTCCTTTCGCAAATCACGCACGAGTTCCGTGGTGGTAACGGCTGTGACAGCCGAATCAAGTGAAACGCTAACTTCCGGTGCAACAGCAACCTTCCCTCCATCGGCCACCTGGGTTGAAACCCCGTTACAGTGTGATAATCCTTCAGCGATTTGAGTTACACGGGCGGACCATTCGTCTTGCAATGCCTCTTGGTCTTCCTCCATGAACAATTCGAGAGCGCGAATTAGACCAACCAGTTCTTCTTTGCCAACTTTTAACGGCCGACCGATCCCCTGGCGGGGAACACCCGCTAACTCGTCGGTATCGACGAGACCGGATGGCTCCCAAACGGCTTCAGCAGCGTGCATATCGAGATGCTGTACGGCCACAGATTCGATAAGGTCGCGACGACCGGCAAGGATACCCGTTGTTTGGGGGCCGCGAATCGCTTTCCCCCCACTGAACGCCACAAGGTCAGCCCCCAGTTCGATGAATCGTTCAAGATTCGACTGCGGCGGCAACTCTGCGGCGGCATCAACAATAACCGGGACGTCGTTCTCGTGAGCGATTTTCACGACGGTTTCGAGTGGAGGTTCCGTATACGGCTTTTGCATATAGGCGACCGCAGCTGTGTCCTCCGAGATTGCGTCCCGGATCTCCCACGGTTCGACATTGGCAGCACCCGTGCCAAGATGATGATCATTCGTGCCAACGTCGACAATAGTTGCTCCGGCCGCCCGAAGCGCATGATCGTACCCTGACCGATGCGTCCGTGGCATAATGATTTCATCAGCGACCCCCGTGGTATCGGGAAGTTGCGCCATTGCATCGAGGTTCTCACCAGCGATGCATGCCGCAGCACCGAGAAGCAAGCCTCCGGCTGCACCCGAGGTGACGTATCCCGCTTCGGCACCTGTGACATCGGTGATAAGATCGCTTGCTCGTGCTTGGAGATCCGAAAGGCGAACAAACGAGTCGGCCGCTTCGCGCATCGCGTTGAGGGCTTCCGGGCGAATTCGACTTCCCCCGATTCGGGTTTTCGTCCCGGCTGCGTTGATAACGGTTGGCACTCCCAGATTGTCGTAGATCGTGTCGTTCTGCATCTGCCTCCATCATCGGGCGGTCTCCGTAAGTATTCAGAGTATCGTAGTAACTTGCAGAACACAATACTGTCACAGCGATGCAAGAAGGAAGCCTCCGGCATCACCCTCGAGAAAATCCGACAATACATGCCGTTCTCCAAGGTGGAGCACATGGATTTACTATTCTGCCGGAGTATTAACCCAGGAGAATGAGACTATTCGAATATGGAAATTGGTGTTCTGACGGTTCCATTGACTGGACAACCACTTGAAGAGGCAGTTTCGTATCTCGACGAACTTGGTGTTAGTACTATTGAACTCGGTTGTGGCGGGTATCCCGGTGAGGACCATCTCCCTCGTAACGAGTTTCTCGGTAATCAGACGGCGCAGGCAGAATTGAGAGAGATGCTTGACGAATACGGGATGGAAATCAGCGCATTAGCGACGCATAATAATCCACTGCATCCCGATGACGAGACTGCTACACAGGCGGACACTGACCTCCGGGAGGCTATTGAACTGGCTGATGAACTTGACGTGAATACGGTAACCTGTTTCTCAGGGTTGCCTGCTGGTGGCCCAGATGATGAGGTTCCGAACTGGGTGACTGCACCATGGCCTAGTGATCATAGTGACGCTCACCAGTATCAATGGGAGGAGGTTGCCATTCCGTATTGGCAGACGGTGGCCGACCATGCCGCAGAACACGGGGTTGAGATCGCCATCGAAATGCATCCGAATATGCTGGTGTACGAACCAAGTGGCCTGGTAAGACTACGTGAAGCAACTAATGACTGTATCGGTGCGAACTTCGATCCAAGTCATCTCTACTGGCAGGGCATCGACGTAGCTGAAGCGATACGGTTCCTTGGCGAACACGACGCAATTCATCACGTCCACGCGAAGGACGCGAAGGTTTACAAGGCTAATGCACGGACAAAAGGCGTTCTTGACACAACGCCATATACCAGGGAAGGTGAGCGGTCATGGTTGTTCCGGTCGGTTGGCTACGGCCACGGCGAAGACCACTGGAAGGACGTAGTCAGTACGCTCCGGATGGTGGGCTACGACGGCGCGCTCTCCATCGAACACGAGGACTCACTAACGAGTTCACGAGAAGGGCTTGAGAAGGCAGTTGATACTCTTGAACGTGCAATCTTTGAGACTACGCCAGGGGATGTCTACTGGGCGTAGCGGATTTCGCTTGTATACGGAACGCAGGAGAAAACCCACGGCTTCAGCCATGGGAGGAGGTCAACGGCCTCATAGAGTTCCCGGTCCCAAGAGGGACTGGAGGATCAGCTACAGCGAGTGTCATCAGTCTCCGGTAAAATGCTGTGTGACACGGGGTTCATCAGATGCCTCAAATTTTCGAGTCGTCACCTTATCTTCGACGACTCCGGTCACTTCCTGAATGATATATGGCGTCTGTATTGATGCGGCGATAATGGCGCGTTCGGACGGGCTTGTCTCGTATCCATTGATTTCTCGTATGTCATCTTGGATGAAGACTGTTTCATCTGTTAGCCCACCAGTAGCTGGGCGGAAGACAACGCAGTATCGGCAGATTGGCGGCTCAATTGGTTCGAAGTCGGACGGACTTGGGAGGTAAGTGAGTACTTTCCCTGAGAGGGTTTGTTGCTTCATGATCTACTTCGTGGAAGCCACTCAGCGCTTGATACGCATTTGTCTTAATAGTTGTGAAGATGATAGTTCTAGTGTATCTTACAACCCCAGTATCTAGCCAGAAGGGTTCCTCACCTTGAACTACTTCTAAAAATAAGGAACTGTTTGCCTCTGCTCCCCACAGAACAGAGGAAGTCTTCAAATTCAACTAACCCTGTCCACCATTCCGGATAATTTCCTCTGAGGCAAACAACGAAGCCAACCAAACAATTATCCATAGGTTCACCGATTCACAGAACTATGAGGGGGAAGGGAAGAACTTCAATAAGCAGATTTTCCGCACTCTGTATAATACTGCTTTTATGCAGCTCAGCCACAGCATGGACCGGACCTGTAGAACTAGCTTCTGAAAAACAATCAGTATCCACTCGATCGTATCTGCATGCGAGTTCACAAGAAGATTACTCAAGCACATTGATACTCTTCTATGAAAACCTTCGCGACGAGGGCGTACCGGTTGAATACGTTTGTGCTGAACAAGTGTCCGAAGACACTGTCTACCTCCACATTCGGATGAAAGGTACTGATCAAATCACACGGTTCTACGATGCTGAGGTTGCCGCATTGGTTTATGCGTATGGTGAGCAGGAGTATGATTATAATTTCCGGGTGATGGAGAGAGTAGTGATGGAATGGCCAGAAGATGGCCGTTGGGAAACGCGGAGAATGTATATAGAGAAGGATTGGATACAAAAATACATAAATAAAGAAATAACTAGGGGAGTACTTGTCAATTCTATTTTGACCACCGACGATAGCTACGCCCAACCATATCAGCCTAGCGAAAAAACCGAATGTTACCCAAACGATGCAGGCGAACTAGAATCTGAAACCGTCAGATCCTCCAAATCTGAAGAAACACGGCAAGCGCCACCATGGAAAAGAATCGGAGGAAACCAAACCCAGATTTACAACGCCAACATCACCTCGCCCACGGGAGTCGTCGGATCACTGCTTAACGCAACTCTGCCTATCAAAAAATATCGAACCGTCGGAGATGACCTACAAATTATACTCCCTAACACAAACCAAACAGAAGCCCGAAATCATGCAAGACAGGCCGCCTTAGTATTCGCTAACGCTCGAAAACAAGGATACAACGCGACAGACCGACTGTTCATCTGGTTCCCACCGGAAAAATCAGGCCCCACAGAATTCATGTACATACGAACCAAGTGGGTGGACAAATACCTGAACGGAACGTGGACGAAAAAAGAATACATCCAGAAAGTCTGGAACACACAAGAGGCCTAAGAATCTGCACCACATTTATATAATGTGGGTTTATTTTATTGTTTTGTATGAGTCTTCCTCCAGACTCCTCGTTGTCCGCCGAAAAACTTCGAAGCATCCTCCTTGAGGCCGCCCCATCTCTCCCGCCGCTTGGCGATTGCGCCACCTCAATTACCGCTGGAAATACGCCCATCTCTCCTGGTGACGTCATTCAAGATTGTTGGGGACAATCGCCGAAAGTCTCTGATTTCCGCATCATCATCGAGTGCGACCCTCGCAATGACCGATTCATCTGTTATCATCCATTCAGCGGCGAGTATACCGTCGTCTGGCGTGAACACCTTGATCAGGACCTCCGAGAAGAGGAGCGAGTCCATCACGAAAATATACTCTAACCCGTTGACATCCTCCCCACCCTGAAGGGCGAGGCTTTCGCCTCGAATTTTCTGTAAACAGCATGGGTCGAACAACTACGAGACCAAACGGCGGCGAGTCGCGGAGTGTTACTCTGATTCCCGACGCAAGCACCGTGACTTCCTGCACAAGCTCTCTGCGTACTACGCTCGGGAGTACGACCTTGTGGCGGATGTTCCTCTCGTTGCTCGAATACAAGTGCGAACGAGCGGGAACGCACTTCGTGGCGGTCGAACCAGCAGGGACCACGAAGAAGTGTGCGGCGTGCGGTATCTTGGCGGACAAGCCGGTGTGAGTCCGCGAACATTCCTGCCCGTCGTGCGGATCCACCGCCGACTGAGACTGGAACGCGGCGTGGAACATTCTTTCTCGCGGTGCGAAGCAAGTAGGAGAGGGACGCTCCGAATCACCGCCTGTGGAGACTACGCTCCCTACAGGAACCACCACGGTTCCTGCAAAGCGCGTCGTGGAAGCAGGAAGCCCCACTCTCAAGCGCGAGGGCGTCAGCCCAAGCAGTAGAGTGGGTAGTTCACTCGGATGAATGTTCGGGTTGTGATCACTAACGTCTCTACGACGATGAAATGGTGTTTGGCCTTGTGCTAGGGTGGAGTTTCGCGATGTAGGTGATGGCAAGCGCAAGCGACAGGGTGTTTACAATTCCTAGGACAGTTGCTGGGATTGAGACAGATAGGAGGGGGGTGCTCACGATACTTCCAATCAGGACGATTCGATAGGGGAGTGGTAGGAGTTGACATCCTCCCCGCCCTGAAGGGCGAGGATTCCTCACGTGGGAGTCTCAGTCGTCCGAGTCTCCGTGAGCGATATTCCCGCTCGATGCGGTACTCTGGTCTGTGTACGCCTCGTTGGCCGTTGTCTCCACCGCGATGGAGGGCGGGCTATGGTCTTCCCGCCACCTGTGATTGTTCCACTTGAGGTACACGGGCCGTGCCATCGACCCAACCGCGTTGTTCTGCTGTCTCAGGAACGATTCACTCGCCACCAAGTCAGCGTGCCCCTCGAACCCGCACGGACACGTCAACGACTCCTCGTGACGAACTGTCTCCTCTCTCTCCCCGCACTTCGGACACGTCCGACTCGTCCACGCCTCGGACTCTTGCTCAACCTCAATACCGTACTCCTCGCAGACGCTTTCGAGGCGGTCGATGAACCGCCGGTACGCCCAGAAATTGTGCGTCTTCTCGTTCACACGCGCTTTCCAGTGCGTCGAAAGCACGTCTTTGATGTCGCCCACGTACAGCGTCAAGACACCCTCTTCATACAACCGTTCCACGAGGTCGCGGACGAGGCCGTCTTGGGCGTGGTCGCGCCGATTCGTGCGTTTCCGGTACAGACGCTCGATGCGCTTGCTGGACTTGCGCTGATCGTCGAGGAGTGACTGGTAGTGCGCGATTCGCTCCGTGGTTTCGCGGAACTCGTCGAACAGGTCTCGTCCGTCGTAGAGGAGTTGCTGGCCGGTCGTCGTCGTGCAGGCGACGAGGTTGTTCGCGCCAACGTCCAGAGCGGCCTTGTGAGAGGCCAGTGGTGAGTCCAGTCGAGAATCAGGTACGGTGACTGGTTGGAATGCCCTGAACGCGTCTGCGGTTTCGTCGTACACGAGTTCGAGTCGGCCCTGCTCGCCGCTCCACTTCGGGTCGCCAGCGACTTCGAGGCGAAGACGTTCCCTGTATCCGAATCCGTACTCGTCTTTCAGGTCGGAGCCAATCGGGACTTCGAGTCGGGAACGTTCGCCGTACTCGAGGGTGTACTGGTCGTTGCGAACGTAGGTGCGTAGCACTCGTCCGTCGTCTTCGTTGCCCCAGTACCCCGGTGGTGACGGTCGATCATCGAGGGTTCCGGCGTGGTATTTCTCGTTGAGCGAGAGAAATGACCGCCACGCTTCCGAGTTTTTGCGGATGATTTGCTGGGCGACACTGCTGCTGAGGATGCCCTTGTATTTGCCTTCGAGACTGCCGGTGTCGGCGTCCCAGACGCTTTCGTCGTCTTCGAGGAAGGCTTGGCGGCGAGCGTAGTTTGCCTCGTTCCAGAGACTCGCAGAAGCGTCCAACCAGCGAACGAACACCTCGCGCTCTTTCTCGGAGCGAGGGCGAACGTTGAACTGGTTGGTTCGCTTCATCACCGCATCATTCGGAGTGATGGTTTGTAAAAGTATGCGTTGGCGTGGGAGACTCGACCTTGCCACCGTCGGTTGATTGTGGATGGTTTGTCGGATTCATCCCCGCCCTAAAGGGCGGGGCTTTCTCCTCGATTCTCCGTAATAACGTTCTAGTAGCGTCTGAGTGTGCATACTGGCCTTTTAAGGCGTCGGAAAATAAAATTTTGCACGACTGCATCTTACAATCCAGACTGGCCTTCTAGGTCAACTTCTACAGGTGGAGCAGGCCGAGTGCCTTGGGGCGTGACCCCGAGCCGGTTGACAAATAGCGATTACGGGGTTGTGGCCATGATTCATATGTCTGCCACTCGTGTTTTTTCAGTGTAATGAATGAGGAAGGTGATCACCAGTCACTAATTGACCTGTTTGATCTCCTTAATACGCGCTCGGAGTATCTGTCTCGGCTTGACACTGAGGCGTGCGAAAAAAGGGAGCTTGTCGATGACCTCTCGGTGTCACGTTCGACTGTTGATCGTGTCCTTCGGGAGCTTATCACCGCCGGATTAGTCCAACAATCGAACGGCCAGTATCAACTCACGTTTTATGGGCGAACAGCACTTGCAGTATATAACTCCGTTCTCGCCATGCTTGAGGATGTCCAGCGGGCACAGCCACTACTTGTCCATTTGCCGCCGGACATCTCCTTTGATGTAGGCCTCCTCCTCAATGGTGAAGTGCTAGTCGCCGAAGAACCGGCGCTCCATCTCCCTGCCGCTCGTGTCCGGGAGTTAGTTCAACAGGCAACCGAAATCAAAGCACTTGCATATGCCCATACCTCGCCGGAAGCAGCGAGGGTGTTTCTCAAGCAAATTCGTGCAGATAACCTTAAAGGAGAAATTGTTTTCCGAAAACCGATGTATACTCATCTCCGGGATAGCCATCCTCAACTCCACACACTTCTCTCCGAATCTCCATCGTTTGCTGTCTCCGTCATTGAAGAGCTACCGTTTGGCCTGTTCCTGTTACGGACGCCAGATGAGTGGCAGGTCTGTCTCCTTGTCTATGGTCCAGAGCAAAATCTCCGGGGACTCATTGTAAATGATGAACCGCGGGCTGTTGCTTGGGCGCGCCAGTTGTTTGACCAGTACCAAACAGATGCGACTCCGCTAGCTGATTTTTAGTGGTATCCTCGCCTGCTCTAATGGGCGAGATTTCCTGTTTGTAGTAGGATGAGTTCTGCTATTCGCTAGTCGTAGTCTGGAGGCGGCGGATATTGCTATGGGAGGTAGTGCACTAGCTATCTTTCTATGAGGAGAGAATCCCGCCGTTTACGCCGGGAAGGATGTCACTTGCGGTGAGCTTGGTTAACTGTGTGTTGATAGTTGAGTGGTTGTTTCCTGAATGCGCTTGTTAATCTCCTCAAGGGTCCGATCTTGTAATTCGCGCGTTGCTAGTCGTCCTTGGACGAGATCGAGGAGATTGAGTTCTCGTAGGAGGTCGCGGGCTTGTGTGCGGTCAAGGCCAAGCTCGTCTTGTACTTCGTATAATGTTTTTGCATTTCGGACCGCTGTTTGAATGTCATCTAGACTTAGATGTTTTGGAATTTCAACCTGCTGTTTAATAGCTTCTTCGTCAATCTCTATCTTTTCTTCGTTCGGGGACTGGGCGTCTTCAGCCTCGAGGAATGGCGTTTGCAGTTCAGACTGTTCCTGTGGTGATTCGGTCTGGCCCTGTTCGTCACTTCCCTGCTCTTGCTGTATCTGTTCGTCTGATTGGCTCTCGTCGTTTATTGACGGTGTCTGGCCGTCGCGTGACACCGCCTCTTCCATATCTGTGTCTATGGAGTTCTCCGTCTCTGGCTGTACGTCCTGGTGATTCTTGAGTGGAGATCCCTGTTTCTCAGTATTCGAGTTGTCTGTCTCAGAGATTGTTTTCCCCGGTTTCTTTTCTGCATCTTGAGCAATTCTTCCCTGTTCTGCTGCCGAGGAGGGTTTGTGAATATCATGCTTGATCATATAGCGCCGGACGGTCTGCCACGTCACCTCTACATTGAGCGCATCCGTCATTTCCTTGAACGTATCGTGAACCTCGTAGACCTCCCGAAGTCGATCAGGGTCTCGATATGCCGGAAGAGAAGATTCGTGGTCCGTCTTGGCTTCACGCCCCTTAGCAACATCCCCATTCGTATCTTTTTCGCGCGGGCGTGGACGGGTATTTTCATCGGGTGACGTTTCTTCTTCGGAGGATGTTTCGGTAGTGTTCTGCGTGAGGGCAGTAAGCAGAAGTGTAACATCCAGATCCCCTTTGTCAGTAAGCGACACCGCTGATGGCTTAATTTCTATCTCTGGGTCAATTCTACTCGCATCAAACAGCGGAATTTCGAAGTTAACTTTGACAGAAACCTTCGACGTCGTTTGGACATCTTCTTCTACAGGCGTTACAGCAGTCAACGTGTACCCTTTTTCCGTCGTTTGAAACACCTCTAATACGTCTGCGAGACCGTGAAATGCATCTCCAATCTCCGTCATTTTTCCCTCCCCCACAGGGCTGTTCTGTACAGTTGCAGACACTCCCATATAAAGGAGTACGTCAGTTTGCCACTTGCGAGAGTCTATCGCTTCTTCCATGAACCATTTCTGCGCTCAATGGATTCCTTGGCGATTCGCCGACCCCTGTATCGGTAACAGACCGTTTCTAACGAGTATTCCACGTTTCTTCTATAAAGACTACTGGCCACCTGAAAAACCACCGGTCACCTACGGAGGAATCAAATAGCGGAAACCGTTAGAAGACGTCAAAGTATCTACAGGCGGTTGAGGCAAAGTACCGCGGGTCGGGTGACCCGTGGTATTTCACTGCAAGCGGACGTCAGCTTTTCTGCAGAGGTGGTGATTCGTCAGAGTTGTTGTCGTTCGGGATACGGGGGTCACGCTTTGTGGGGAGATTGTCTGGGTCGAGGTGAAGGAGGGTTTCCGCGGGTCGTGATCCGGTATTTGATGCTGGCTCGTGGATGCCGTATTTAATCATGTAGCGACGGACAGTTTGGGCGGAGACTTCGACGTCCAACGCATCCGTCATTTCCTTGAACGTTTCGTGTTCATCATACACGGCCTGTAGGCGATCTGGATCCTGATATGGTGGTAAATCGGTCGTCTCTGTTTCTGCAGTGACTTTCTCCGTGTCAGAATTTCCCGTATCCTCCTCCAAATCATCAGGTTGATTCCCGTTCTGGCAGCTTACAGCCTGCAAATCTTGCTTTTCAGTACTCTCCGCCGGATGTTCGTCGTCCCCGTCGACTATCGCAGTCTTTTCACTTCCGGCCGCAGATTCGCCTTCCATTTCGGTCTGAACAGCGGTTTCAGTCCTAGTAGAGTTTTCCTGCGGGACAGAAGCTTCCATCTCAACGTGAAGGCACCCATCCGACTGGATTTCGACCGCTGTCGGGGTGAGGTCGGCCTTGTCGAACTCTTCGTCGACGAATGGTACTTTCACGCCCATCTCAACGGAGATGGACTCCGTGTTAAGAAGATTCTCTTTAGCCGGGGTTGCAGTCGTCACAGCAAGATTTGTATTTCTCGTTTCAACTGCTTCGAGGAGGTCGGCAATATCGCGAAAGACTTGGCTGACGTCCTTTCCACCGGTTTTCATGTACTCACTCGGCAACGTCAACTTTGATAGGTGCAACTACTGAGGGCTTCCTCAAAGCTTGCCTTTTCACATAAATATGTATCGCTAATATCTCGTTCATTAGTGGCTGCCAGCACTCTATGCCTGAAGTCGTGGGCAGCCACTTACGTTGGGGTTTCCGCCTTACAAAACTAATACTCGCAAATCAGGTAGATGGTTTTGCTCTCGTCAAAAGTGTCTCTCAGCGTTCCCAAATCGGTGGTTTGGTATAGGGGCTTCCCAAAGGAGTCGCGTATGGCAACCCAGCGACGCATCCAGTTCATTTACGGCCAGGCTGCGTGGCTGCTTACTGCGTTCTTCGCGCTGCTTCTGTTAGATGCATTCTCATTCGAGCTGCTTTTCGTCGTGTCCTTTATCGGCTTTCTCGCGATTACCCAACTCACGGCACAGTTCACTATCACGTCGGCCTGGCGCCGCCGCCTCAAATGGCCTATCCTTGTTGGTCTCCTCATCTTCATCGCAATCGTCATCCGGCGGATCCTCGCCATCCTCCCACCGGGGGTGCTCTAACGATGCGCGCACTATCGGAGTACTCATACCCAACCCTCTTCGTCGTCGCATTCGGCCTCATCGTCGGAGTGGGACTCCTCGTCACCGCCAGCACCTCAACTGCGTCGTTCGGAGCGTTCAATACGGCCTGGGATGGGACCGCGGACTTCCGTGGACTCGCTGACACAACCGGGACAGAAAGCCAGCTCGTTCAAAACACCTCCGAGTACACAACCCGACCTGCTGGAGAGACACTCGCAGTCATCCTCGCCCCAGACCAGCCCTATCAGCGCCAAGAAACACAGCACATACGCCAGTTCGTCCGGCAAGGAGGAACACTCGTCGTAGCCGACGAACGTGCAACACCCACAAACGAATTATTAGCCGCCGTCGGTGCAGATGCACGCATTGATGGGACACCGCTTCGCGATGGCCGCTATCATTACCAGTCACCTGCAGCACCACAAATTCGGAATCTCTCAGACCATCCCCTGACGGCCAATGTGAGTACGCTCACGCTCAACCACGGATCTGCGGTCACGCCCAATACGGCAACGACGGTAGCTACCACCTCCGGCTACGCTTATCGCGACATCAACCAGAACCAACAACTTGACCAAGCTGAATCTGTCAGTCAGTACCCCGTTATCACAACCGAACAAGTCGGCGACGGACAAGTAGTGGTCATTGGTGATGCTAGCCTCTTCATCAACACCATGCTGGAGCAGGGAGGGAATCGTCAGTTCGCACGCAACCTCCTTGCGACCCATCAGCAAGTTCTCTTCGATTATTCGCACACAGCGGCGCTACCACCCATTATGAAGATGGTGCTGTTCCTCCGTCAAACTCCGATTAGCCAGTTCCTCATCGGCGGCCTGGGCATCCTCGTATTTACGTTCCTGCGGACACATTCGAGATTACTCGCGGTTGTTAATCAGCGTCTTCGCAACCGCCATCCCAGCCTTGCCTCTCCTCACTCAACACGGATCAACGACGCCGACCGGGGGACTACAGACACATCCTCGCCTGTTGCGGATACAGCCCTTGTTACGCATCTTCGCACCCACTATCCGGACTGGGATGACGAACGCCTTCATCGAATTGTCGCTGCCCGCCGCCAACCACCTACGGACGCCAGTGCGTCAACTGTCCCTCCCGAAGCAGACGATAGCAATGCAAATTCAGCTCTCGATACGAACACGTAGTGAGAGAAAGCCCATTCTTCCGGAGTGAGAGGCTGATGAGTAGCTTCTGTACACTACTGGTATCACGTCAATACATATCCCCGTACTTTATCCTTCTTGGGATAAATGGTCTCTCCCAATGACGACGATGGACCCCGAGGCGATGTATGCGGCGCTCCAAGACGAAATTGGGACGGTCTTACTCGGGAATGAAGATATCATCGAAAGCCTGACGGTTGCACTTCTGACTGAAGGCCATGTGTTACTTGAAGGCGTCCCTGGGACCGCTAAAACTACTATTGCGAATCTATTCGCCACTGCGACAAACCTCAATTCAACGCGAATCCAGATGACGCCCGACCTGTTGCCGTCTGACATTACTGGCACACACGTCTATCAAGAGCAAACCGGTGAATTCAACCTCCAACGTGGCCCGATCTTCACGAATCTCGCAGTCGCAGACGAGATTAACCGCGCGACGCCCAAGACTCAGAGTGCACTCCTCGAAGCCATGCAGGAGGGCAACGTCACCATTGAGGGGGAAACGCTGTCACTTCCTGAAATCTTCATGGTGATCGCCACCCAAAACCCGATTGAGATGGAGGGCACCCACGCGTTGCCGGAAGCCCAACGCGACCGTTTCTCGCTGAAACTAACCGTCGACCTTCCAGATGACGAGACAGAACGCAACTTGATGGACCATTTCGATGGCCAACCAAATCTCGGTCCAAGCGATATCTCCGCAGTACTCACACCAGACGACATTCTAGACGCCCGTGACACCGTGACAAACGTCCACCTCGATGGCTCGGTGAAAGATTACATCCAGGAACTTGTTTCGGCAACTCGAGCCCACCCGACGATTGCACACGGCTGTTCCCCGCGCGCGACGTTGATGTTCATGCAGACCGTCAAGGCGCGAGCCGCCATTCACGGCCGCTCGTTTGTCACTCCAGACGACGTTAAGGCCCTGGCAACGCCGGTTCTGACTCACCGACTCGTCCTCGATACAGAAGCAGAACTAAGTGACTACACACCATCGGAGATCGTCGACGATATTCTGGACACGGTGCCTGTGCCAAGCACAGATACCGATTTGACGCCACCGGCACAACCAGTTTCAAGCGATGGCGGTTCCCCATCCAACCCTGACGACGAAACTGAGTAATACTCTTATTTAGGAGTTGGAACGTTCCGGTCGAAGAAACACTGCCAGCGGTCTTGTGGGGACCCTTATATTCTTATAGAAAGATTACGAATTTAAATAGTTAAGGGCATGAATGTCTCACGCTCATTGTTTACCTGACCTCGGTCTGATAGAAGGCCATGCTGAATACGGGCGGTATGCTGCAAGCCAAGGGCTATGTTCGATAGCGACGAATAAATAGAACATGTCAATGGCAATCGCTCATTTCGCGTTCGGAGCGGCGATGACGACGCTTCTCATTACGTTTCTCGTTCCGGCTGTCCGATATCCCCGAACGCTCCTGTTAGTCGGCGGTGGATGGGCGATGCTCCCCGACCTCCATTGGGTAAGCCCCATCTTCAACCAACAGCTTCGCACCCTCCACCAAACCTCAGTATGGATGGATCTCTTCTGGTTCCATCGGACACTAGACCAGGCCGATCCAAGTGACTCAAAGACAATAGCTGGAGGATTCCTCGCATTTCTCATTCTCACGACTGCAATCGCGGAACGACGGAGCTATCGCACCCCCAAAGTAGTCAAGTCCACCTACGATTCCTTTCCAAATGACGAATCGACGAAGTGACCCCGCCGATTGTATCTACTAAGTGTATTCTTTGTACTCAGCTACCCCATTCTATACAGAGACACCATCGATGTTTTCCTTAACAGACTGAAACGCCAGCAGCAACCAAGCCATCACCACGGCCGGTTCCTCGCACCATCATATTTCAGGAGTCTTCGCCTGCACTAGCCTCTGATTCAGAGGGCTGTTCGATTGCGCTCGAATCCCACGTACACGTCACTACGGCGTCAAACTCTGCCTCATCGGCTGTGACAGCGGCAAGCTCAACCGGCGTTTGAAGGCCAACAGCGAGACTCGTTGCAACGAACGATGGGACTGGATGGTCAACCCGCGTTACGGCCCCGAACGTACTCCCCTGGACACCTACTGTGACACGACCATCGTCGGCTTCAAGATCAACCACTGCCGTCTCGACAAGTTCAAACCCGGCCTCCAGAGCCTCCGTCAGTTGTTCCGTCAATTCACGCGGTGTCGAAGCTAACTCCTCGACCATTGACTGTCGAAACTCTTGAACAAGCGCGCTCCCAGTTGGTGGGAGTGAGACACCGCGTGTCTGCTCGTCCGTCTCGACAATAAAGACGGATGTCAACGCGTCTGGATCCGGCACGGTATAGTTCTGATGAAGCGGCACGAACAGCCGGGCCGCTATCCGCGTCGCCTCCGTCTCCGGTGGCGTTGGCACATATATCTGGGTGTCCTGTAACCCAAGGTCTGCGCTGATTTCCTGTTCAAGGCGAGCTAATGTGGCGTACGACCGCTCCCCGACAGACGCACTTGCTTCTTGCTGTGGCGTTACGTAGTAAATGAGAATCGCCATGACGAAGCCAATGCCAGCAAGCCCGAGCAACGTCTGGCGGCCCGCCGGAAACATAAGCCCGCCGAGACCAGCGACGCCACTAAACAGACAGAGCGCAAGAGCCGCCCGCCGAAACCGTGATTGACGGGCGCGGACGTAATCTGTCCGCAACCGCCGATTCTCCTCCTGCAGCACCTCCATCTGCGCCAACACCGCCTCAATATCAACCGACTGGCTGGACTGCCCGGAGGTTTCCTCACGTTCTGGTTCCGCCTCGGCGGTTGGGTCTAAGCGAAACTCGTATTCCCGATCTGTCTGTGACGTCGTTGATTGGTCGGTCTCGTCCCTCGTATCCTCACCATCTACGGTCATAGTTGAATCGGAGTTACTCATGTGTATTCGGTTTCTGCGCAGACTGTTGGGCATGCTGCCAGCGGTCGTAGGACTGTACAAGATAGACGAGCACGCCACCCACTACGAGGAGGCCGCTCGCGACTAGCCAAAGGGAGAAGTCGGTCGTGACGCCCAACCAGCCGACGCCCAAGCCAACAACGACTGCTCCCGCAGTAAGCCAGATTGCAGCACGTCCTCGGGGCTGGCGCTGTGAGTAGGACTCGTCGGGTAAACTCAGCAAAAGACCGATTAATCCGAGTTCACCGAGCGCTAGCAATCCGAGGAGTAATGGCCGGCCAGTTAGCCCACTCTGCTGGAGTGGCGTTGCGATAATAAGTGCAAACTGCCCAAGGGCAAAGGTCTCTTCGGGGGCAAGTCGCCGCCAGCCAACCAGGAGAACGCCTCCAAGAATAAAGCCAGCTAGCCCTGCTAAGCCGACGGCGGCAAGTGTGACTATGCCGAGTCCACTCAGACCCAACCAGTGTGTGCGTTCTGGCAAGCCAGTTGAGAGGGGGTTGCGCATAGGGAGTGTCACCTCGAGGTAATTGGCGTAGTTGCCGACGCTGTTTTTTGAAGGGTTGCGAGTCGGTCACCGGGTGCAACTTCGAATGCCGAAACTTGATCAAGCCCGGCGAGCTGTTGTCTGAATTGCTCAAACTCGGTGTATCGCTCGTATGCCGACTCCATATCAGTGAGGCCAGCCGGCTCGAACAGCACCGTCGGAGTCAGAAACACCAAGACCTGATCACTTTGCTGGCGCGCTACTTGGACCGTTTCTCGAACCTCTGCGCGATTTGTATCATCGGTCACTATCACAATCCGGTCCGGCCGGCGGTGTTCCGTATTCTCTCCGGTTGTCAGGAGCGTCCGCACAGTTTGATACAATGGTTTCGTTGCGATGCGTTGGACGTACGTCTGGGCCGCCGTATAAAAGGGATGAAGTGACGCTGCGAACGCTGAATCCTCTCTTGCGAGCTCGTCTGCAGTCTGTTTCGCTATTCCGGGAGTAGTTGTTGAATGGTTGTCGCCCTGTGGGGTCGAATCTGGCACTCCCATCGATGCCGCACGCTGGTCAGCACGGTCTGCTCGCTGTTGGGCGGTTGGGTTTGAGTCCTCGGTCGGAGTGACATCATATATCGTGGTGCGGAGTGTCGCATATGTCTCCATAGTTGCCCGGATCGGCTGGCGGTTCGTCACGCCAGCATCACCGATTGTATGGAGTCCGATGCTATCGCCGTCGGTTTCGGCTTGGTCGACAACTGCGAGCGCGACTTGACGGGCATACTCAAGTTTTGTTTCGCCCGGAGTGCCAACCTGCATCGCTTCGCGGTGATCAAGGATGAGTGCGGTTCCGTATTCTGTATGTTTCTCGAACGTCCGGATGTACGGTTGGCTTGATCGGGCTGTGGCCTTCCAGTCGATTTGGCGGAGGGCGTCACCGGGCGTGTATTCACGGATGGAGTCCGGGTCGAGACCCATTCCTTCTTGGTTGGTTGGATGGTTGCCGATGATTGCCGTTGTCGGGTCGCCGCCAGCACCAATGTGGAGTGCCCGTGGCTGTGGCGGGACTACCGTTACCGACGGTGGCGTGACGGCTGGCTTCGTAACTGTTGTGCGGAACAGGCTTTGCGTGTCCGTGATAGTAACCGTTGGATTCTCGAACGTGACTCGGCCGGCGACTGGCCAGCGGACGGTAAACGCCGTGGCAGCCTCTTCGGGTTCACCATCACGAGGGACAGCCTGAGTGAGTCGGCGCTGCTGATGAGTTGCTCCATCGCCTGTGGCACCAAGCGGGACACCCGCTTCGATGGTGACTGTCATTGAACACCAATCTACGTCCGGAATGGTTGCGGTTAGTCCACACGTCAAGGGTTCCTCAACCATAATCCGGTCGCGCGCAACTGTTTGGGTCACACGCAACTCATCGGCAAGCTGGTGGGTGGACCATGCAAACAGGTACTGTTGTGCGAGAAGCCACGCGCCAAGCCCGGCCCCACCGACAAGGAGGAGGGGTTGGCTGAGAACGACCGCGGCCATCAGGAGGAACCCGATGAGTCCAACGGCAGTCCAATAGCGACGCGTGACCTGCATGCGCGATACGAACTTCCGGCACCTAATTGAATGTACTGGTTGTGACCTCCTCCCCGTAGTAAACGACGGGGCTTCCCACGAGTTCGGTCTCGCCGATTTGGGAACTTATGTTTACACACCGACGGGGTGCTGGCGGGGCCACACCGCCGTTACTCCTATCCGGCAGTGGGGTCACGGTTCTGCCCTGCTGACTCGGAGTTATCTTAGTTGTTTTGTGTCGGTCAGCACCCAGTACGACCACCGAACACGTAAATATTCCGTGCGGCGATTCACGCACGCCGTAAACGGCCGGATTCTCTCACCTAATTAAGATAGATTTGGACAAACCCTATCTGGTATTTGTTCGCTGGTTCTCATTGATGGACTGCACAGTCAATAAGAAAAACGTCTTTATGCTGGCTTGTCCGAGGTAGCGTATAATGGTTTCAGTCGGGTTCCGCATCGCCTTCTGTCTCCTGGTGCTTCTAGGAGCCCCGCTTGCGCCACTCGCTGCTGGTCAGGCACATACGACTGCCGGAACTACCGGTGACGTGACTCCTGATAGTTCTGCTCCACGTACGGTGGGCGTGACGCCAAGTT
Source organism: Halorussus salinus (assembly GCF_004765815.2). NCBI lineage: Archaea > Methanobacteriati > Methanobacteriota > Halobacteria > Halobacteriales > Haladaptataceae > Halorussus > Halorussus salinus. Next base: position 54,443 of record NZ_SBIS02000013.1, read on the forward strand.
CACTGCAATCTCCACCGCCAACAAATAATTCGTCTGTGCGGCATGAAAGTCGCGAGGAACTGGCTGGCCCTGATGAGCGCGCTGCACTCAGCCAGTGGTTTGGCACCCACCTCAGTTCACAGCTAGGGTCAAGCGTCATTAAGCTTGACCAAGGTGAATACGAACAAGCGCGTTCCCTCCTTGGCGACGACTACAACACCCAATTAGGCAGGTACGTCGATGTCGCTGGTGAGACCGCCGGAACGGCGGACGATCAGACTGCAGACCGACTCAAAACCACGCAGGAAAACCAAGCAGACTACGTGGAAAGTGTTCAGGAGTACCGCGAGACGTATCGCGACTATGTGGCGGCGAAACAAGCTGGCAACGAAACGGCGGCTCGTACACACGCACGCGAACTAAACAGTCTGGCGAATCAAATCCAGCAGACCGGGGGTAATCTCACCACTAGTTATCGTGTCCTAGGCAATCGGACGAACGCCAATCTCACGCAAGGCCAGCAAACCGTCGACCGCATCACGGAGAATATTACAACCCAACAGACTACTGTTCGGCGCGAAACATTCGTGAACACGACGCTGACACTTAAGTCCGTCTCTACCACCGCTTCAATACTTGACCCCCTGCAGGTTCACGGCCGTCTTGCCGCTACTAATGGAACTGTATTGGCTGACCGCCATATTGTCATGCAGATCGGCGCACGGACTATCCGCACTCGGACGACGACAAACGGGCAGTTCACGCTCTCATTGCGCCCCACGCTGCTCGCGGAGGGCGAACAGTCCCTCTCAGTCCACTATCGCCCACGAACGGATGCGGTTTATTTAGGGTCGAATGACACGGCTACTGTTCGAATCACGCAACAGACACCGACTGTGCAACTCACCGGGTCGTCAACCACCGTCGCGTACAACGAGACGGTGACCGTTCACGGCCGAGTACACGTCCAAAACCAAAGTGTCGGCGATGGCGTCCCCGTCCGCATTACCGTCGAGGGGACATCCCTCACGACAGCCCAGACCAAGTCGGACGGCACGTTCACGGCCACAGCCACACTTCCGCCAGGGGTGCCTGCGGGCGAGCAAGATCTCCGTGTAGCGCTTCCGCTCGAGGGTCGCGCCCTCAGGGCTGCTAATACGACAACATCACTCCGCGTTCAACCTACAGAGACACGGTTGACTCTCCGGCAGTCAACCAGTAGTGACACAGCAAGCCTCGCACTCCACGGAGTGTTAACCACTGCATCCGGAGCAGGCGTCCCCAATCAGGCTGTCCAGCTTCGGGTTGGAGGGCAAACGATTACGACGGCCACCACTAACCAGACCGGCCACTACCGTACTCAGCTTGACCCAGAGGCTCTCCGTCCCGTAGCGGAGAACCCCTCGATGACCGTGACAGCAGTCTACCCTGGTCCCGGCAATCTCCAGTCGTCACAGGCCCAAACGACGGTTTCCCTTCCAGCGGAGGCAACCGGTTCAGGGACTGGGCTTGGTGGTCGTGTCATGAAGTGGCTGTCGGGATCGCCCTGGATTGTTGTACTCGGTGGACTCGTTGTCGCTGGCCTTGGTGGACTAGCACTCTGGCGCTACTTCGGTGAGGGTACATCCGACACCACATCGGATACCACCACGGAGACTGGTAGCGAGGCGTCCGCTACTGAGACCGCATCTGACACGCCTACGGCGTCAACGCAGTCTGCCAGCCAATCGTTACACGACCAAGCTGAATCCCTGCTTGAGGCAGGAGAAACCGATACCGCCGTCCAAGCGGCCTACACTGCTGTTCGCCAGCAGGCGACTGAATTGCTGGCGTTGAATGCTGACCAGATGACCGCGCGCACGTACTGGGAATTCTACCACCTCTGTCGTTCGCACGACGCAATCAGCGAATCACAGGCAGCGACGCTCAAACACCTCACGGAATACTTCGAGGCGGCCCAGTTCAGCCCAACGCAGCTATCAGCGGACCGCGCTGACGAAGCAATCGCACAAGCCACGACCTTCCTCTCAGAGCTTGAATCGTCAACGACACCTACCAGCCAAACTGATGGTGGTCGGGACACAACTGACAGCACCTAATACGGATCTGACAGTCTGGCTAATACGTAGCAATCAAAAGTCACTCCTATAGGGTAGGTGAGAAATAGCATGTCCGAACACTTTCCAATACCACTAGTGGTAGAGTTGACGAGTTGGTCTTTCCGCCTTGCATGTTAGTCCCGCCCGGATGTTGCAACCGAGTGATTTTTACAGTCGGTGGTGAAACGTCACGCCCATGGCCCCAGACCCCGACCGTGCCCGCCTACGGCAGGTTCTCCTCCCACGGTCGGTCGCACACTTACCGGCAGACCTCGCTGCTGTCGTTGGGACCGTCCTGCTCACCGTGCTGGCCGTGCTAACGCCAGGACTCAACCAGACGCCACTCCGAATCGTGGTTGGTCTACCCTTCGTTCTGTTTGTGCCAGGGTATGCATTTATTGCGGCGCTGTTCCCCGAGGCAGCCACACCCACAGCGGCCGAGAGCGCATCCGATAACCAAGCAGAAGAGAAAGAGGACGATGTGGGTGATGCCAGCCGACTCTCACTCGCAGCAATCCAAGATCGGGGGAGTATTGACGGTATTGAACGAGTAGCACTCTCGTTTGGTACCAGTATCGCGATCGTCCCACTGCTTGGGCTCATCCTGAATTTCACACCGTGGGGAATTCGCCTCGTCCCGATCATCATCACCGTCAGTGGGTTCACATTGTTGGCGACTGCTATTGCAGCCCGCCGCCGGTTGCAGTTACCCGCTGAAGGCCGTTTTCGCGTCCCATACAATGAGTGGCTGGCGACTGCACGAACTGAGCTCATCGAACCGGATACCCGGACTGACCTGGTGTTGAACGTTCTTCTTGTAGCGAGTGTCCTGCTTGCAGCGGCGAGCGTGACTTACGCTGTGGCGGTGCCCAAACAGGGCGAGTCGTTCACGGAGTTTTATGTGTTGACCGAAAACGAAACCGGCGAGCTTGTCGCTGATAACTACCCGACAGAGTTCACCGTCGGTGAGTCCAAACCCCTTCACGTGGGGATTGGCAATCACGAACACCGCCAGATGGACTACACGGTGGTGGTCGAACTGCAACAGGTGCAAACAACGAACAACACAACCCGTGTCCAAGCTGAACGTGAACTCCAGCGACTGCAAGCGTCGGTGCCAGCGAACGGAACTTGGCGCCAGCAACTCAACGTGACGCCGCCGATGGAGGGCCAACGCATGCGGCTTACATTCCTCTTGTATCGGGATTCGGCCCCGGCCCAGCCGACGGTTGAGAATGCATATCGAGAGCTGCATCTTTGGGTGAACGTGACGGCCGCACAACCGACGGCTCAGCGGCGTCTAAGTGATGTGGATAGTTCCTCGAGGACACCCAGTCGTTTGCTAACCGCCCGTGTCTCAGGTTAGTATTTTAACAATATGTGTCTGATTTCTGGATGTTGTGTCTTTTTCTAACCGTTATGCTACCAGACAGCTTTGATTAACTATTATACAAATTACGGTGTCCTACTCGTGTGATGGAGGCCTACTGTTCCTATTGTGGGGAAGAGCAGCCCATACGTCAGACCGTCCCCTGGCAGGCCAACCTCTGCAAGACCTGTGGTCATTCCGTTACGACCAATGAGCCACACCAGCAAGGCTAAGTCCAACAACCCCGATTGGGGTATCCTAACTGTACGCCCGGCAGAGGAAACTCCTTAAACGTAGAGCAACAGTCTAAACAATCCATCTGGATTATCCGCCCCCAGGATGATGGCCCATCCGGCAGTACCAGCATGAGACAGATTAGCGCTATCGCGATACTCGGAGTACTCATAGTGAACGTGGCGACAGCAGGCGCGCTCGCCCACCCAGTCAGCACACCGGCAACAACCGACGAAGCCAATCTCGAAACTGGAAACCGACACATCACAATCAGTGACCTCATAGTCTCAGTCAAGGATACACACATCGAGGGAACGAACCTGCCAACCAAATCCATCGACGAGGCATCCTACACGATTGAAGAGACGTCACTATCGACTGACGGCTTCACCGTCACGTTCCAGGGACAGACACATCGGATTGGCGCAGTTACGGTGACGGTCACCGATGTCGGAGTACGACTCCAGAACATCTCCATCAGTGACGGAACTAGCGAATCCTGACATCCTACGACGCCGATCGTGGACGACTTCTCTCACTCGACCACCTATTTGCGGTTTGCTATGTTCGGGCTCGTGGGATACAATTGGGATAACAGCTAAGCGGGTGTGCTTCCTATTGGGATACACTCTATGGAACGAGCGAATATCAAGATTCCACGCGAACTCTTCGAGGATCTCCGCGACGACAAAGGCTCCAGGACATGGAGTACATACCTTCGGGAAAACTGCCTCCACGAAGAGATAGACGAACTGGCGGAACTCCACCAGCGACTCAACGACTTACCACAGGAAACTGCCGAGGAAATCGAACAGCGACTTCGATAATCCTCTCCTTCGGGTGTAATAATGGCTCCTTCGGGGAATCCTCGCCCTTTAGGACGGGGAGGATGTCAACGAGACCTTATTGCCAATCACCACACCAGTATTTCCAGTAAAGCACCGTCTTCTAATTCTACTAACCTAAACGAAGACTAGTTCTCCGACTCAACTGGACCCTTGTACTGAGAACGTATCTTCTCTCCATCCCGCCACTGCCAGTAGTAGTACCGATTGTCGTTAATCTCTTTGATCGTGATCGTCGCCTTCGACGGGACCCCATCTGGGAGATCGTCCGGTCGTTCTTCGATTTCGTCTTCTCCCTCTTTCTCAGCAAGACGAGCTGCACGCTCACGATATTCAGCAAGGTCCTCGGTATAACTGGCGACGTGACGAAGAAGCTCGGGCGAAGAACCGTTGAGGGTATCGACGATGTCGGTGGGGAGTTCGGCTGGGGGTGTCGGTGGCTCGTAGGACATGGAGGTTCAACCCATATTAACCAACATAGGGTGCCAGTACCGTAATTTTGTTGGTTAAGAAGATCTTGCGACTCGTCAATCCCCGCCGATTGTAACATTACTCGAAACCATTTTATATACTAGTTTCGTATTATGTTACACCGTGTTGCAGAGCATCGAACTGGAGGTCCTCGCCACCGTCGAACGCGGCGACACGATCTCCGACCTCGCGACGGATCTTGACCACAGTAAGAGTTATCTCTCGCGTGCCGTCGCGGGCCTCGCCGAGAAAGGCTTAGTCTACACGAAGCGCAACGGCCGCGAAAAACAGGTCATTCCTTCGGATGCTCGGGCGGTCGAACTCTACCAAGATTTCGTGCGCCAGCACTCCCACATCGAGTTTCCCGAACTGTTGACGGGCAAAACTCTTGAGGTGCTTTACTATCTTGACCAGCCACGAACCGTCGCCGAGATTGCCGAGCAAAGCGGGAACTACCGCAACACTGTTAATCGTGTTCTCAAACGGTTACGGGACCGTGGACTCGTCGGCACGGACGACGGGTGCTACTGTTTCAACGGAGACTTCGGGCGACTTCACGACTTCGCACGTGAACTTGCCCACCATCTCCACCGGCAGCGCCTCGAATCAGTTGCTCCAAACGGGACACTCCTCTGGGAAGACTACGACGAATTTCTCGCGCAAACGGAGACGGAAATCGACGTAGAGGGGTTTCACGAAACTGGCCTCGCTCACTTCGCGGCCTTCGACCTCCAGTTCCTGCTGACCGGCCACCGCTACTACCTCTACTCCGAGGATCTTGACGCAGTCTCGCCAGCGGAGCTGTGCTGTCACACGTTGCTGATTGACGACGACACTCGTCACCGCTCGTACTGCTTACTCCTGCTCAGTCGCATTGACGTCGGCGAGGGTGACCTTCGAGATAAAGCGACGAAGTACGGGTTGGAAGACGAAATCGACGCCTTGCTCCGGTATCTCGAGACACACGGTGATGTCGAGGACGACTCCCTTCCCAAGTGGTCCGAGTTCCAAGAGTTGGCGGCTGACTACGAGGTGCCACTACAATGAGACCAACATTCGGACGCGACTACATCGAGAACGAATTCCAGCAGATTGCAGACGAGCTGTCGAATCCGCTATCAGTCTATCTGATTGGTGGTGGCGCGATGTCGCTCCGCGATCTCAAAGGGGCGACGAAGGATATCGACCTCGTCGTCACTGATGGTGACGCGTACGGCCAGTTGTGGGCCGTCCTGATGGATCTCGGATATTCAGAGGTCCAATCACTCAATTCTGACTATCGGGAGTTAGGCGCGACGAGTTGCGTCGAGAACGACGATGGATGCCGTCTCGATATCTTCAACCAGCAGGTGGCGAACAAGCTCGTGTTGACTGAGGGGATGCGCGAGCGTAGCGAGCCGTTCCTCACGACGAACCGATTGACTGTTCGCTTGGTCAGCAACGAGGATATCTTCCTGTTCAAACTGATCGCGGGCCGCGACGACGACATTGAGGACATGAATATGCTCGTGCAAATTGGCTTGGACTACGACGTCGTCCGGATGGAACTTGAAGCGCAGATCGACCAACCCGCAGTACCGACCGACGATGTACGCGACGGCCTCCGCTTCGACCTCGCGTTTCGCCCGCTCGGTTTCGTCGGTGATGTCTGAGTGGAGGAGTGCGTGGGCGTACTCGTGAATCAGCGTGACAACGAGATCGGCCTGATTCGAGCGGGCTTTCGCCTCGACGACTGGTTGGAGATCACGCTTACTCCGATATTTACAGACACCCTTTGCGTCGCCATGCGCCCACTCGTCAGCATCGACGATACGAACTATCACGCCGATATCAGCGGCTGCATTCTTGAGTGCGGGCACAAGGTCGTCGACGTCGCCAGTCGCCTCGGTCTCCAGCTCGGGGAGGGGTTCACCTTCGGTCTGGGACACATCGAAGACTGCCGTTGGCTTGAAGCCGACAAGCCCTTTCGACCACTCGTCCGGCGATGTCTCGTCGTACTCACAGCCGATTTGCTCGTGGTAGCTAGGCGAATTCTCGCACTCGGGACAGCGCTTGGTGATGATTGGGGCCCAGATCCAGATGGCCTGTTCGCCTTCCTGGACGTGCCGGTTGAACTCGTTCCGCCACGTGTTGTAACCTGCGACCTTCGTCGCCTCTGGATACTGGTGCTTGATGAGGAGCGTGTTCCGATGGGAATAGTCGTGGAAGCGACTCTGGACGTCCAGCCAGTCTTGGAACTCCTCGCTGGCCTGCGCATCGTCAACGTGGTCAACGAGGTCGTTGATCCATGCTTCGATGGTACTGTGCATTTCGTCGCGTCGGGCGTCGGTCTCCTCGAACGAGACCGACGAGTCACTGGTCGTAGTCATGATTTTCAGTAAATCGCGTTCACGGCGACTGCGTCGGAGTAGGACGCGCCGCACCCCTCGGGGCGCAAAAAACACTCGTGGCGTCACGCCGGTGGGAGGTAGACGCTCTGCTCACCGGCAAGTTCCTCAAGCTTGTTCCGATGGCGGTGGGTGAAGTAGCAGTCGTAGCTGCAGTAGCCACAGATGTCCCCCGTGTCGTACTCAGCGACGTATGGACCGCGCTCGGTCGTCCACACGTTTGTGCCACATTCGGTACACGCCGCGCTCTCGATATCGCCCGGTGACGGACCCTGATACGCGATTTCTCGCCCGTCCTCCTGGGGTGTCGACTCGGGCCAGACGCCCTTTGTCTGCCAGAACTCACGAATCCGGGCGAGGCCGTGGCGCACCGTCTTGCGAATCGTCACATGGTCGGCGTCGCGACCGCTGTCGTCCCACCCGTCGGGCGTCCAGAACTCGCCGAACTGCGCCCCGCGATGGATACCGTTCCAGTCGAGGCCGACGATATCGGCCGGTGGGTCGCCCGTTAGCGTCGGGCGAGTAAGCTGGTCGATTACGCTGAGTTGCTTGGGCGGGCTTCCACCGAGAATGTGGACGCGACGGCCACGCCAATCTACGGGGTCAGAGAATTCGTGGGCAAGTCGATCGGCGTAGCCGCGGGAGTACCCGACGACGAGATCATCGGGGACTGCGCGAATCGCGGCACGGCACTTCGGGACGATCACGAGGTCTGCATCCGGGTAACTTCCCTGGATTTCGCGCGCGGCAGTAACGTATTCATCGACCTCGTCAATGTCGTAGGCGTCACCGATTACACCGACTTGCGGTTCGTACTCGAAAAAGCGCTCGACGTATCGATTGAGGTCGGGATTGCGAAAATCGTTGTCGAGCATTCCGACTGGTAGTTCCAAGTCTGTGTACTGGTGCTGTTGGTAGGTACAGTCTTCGCGAAAGCCCGTGAGAAAACCGAGTCGGAATGCATCAAGCGCGAAGGGAACGCGGTGAAGGAACGCTACGTGGTCGGCCTGCCGGGCAGTTGTAATTTCGGTTGCGATGCGACTAGTCGGACGTGCTGAGAGCGCCATCTCGAATTACCTCGAAGACGGGGAGTGGTCGCCCCGCACCCCTCAGGGGCAGAAAAACCAGTCGCAGACGCCAACGTTAACCAACAATGTCCGTAGCTCGTTCCCTATTGTTGGTTAATCCTCGAAGAGACACCGAGTGGCCGCATCCTCGCCTGTAAGCGTCCGTTGGTCGTCGGCAGTATCGGCGAATAGGGTCGCTTGGTCACTCTCGGCTGAGCGCGCTACTTCGGGCCGGTCGTCAACGCCGAACTGGTCTGCCTCCGGCTGGTCCAGTTTGGAATCACGCTCACGGTGGTCGACCTCAGCGCCGAAATCTTCGAGGGATGTCTCGACGTTTTCTTCGACGACTTCAAGTCGGCCGTCGTCTCCAAACGCGGTCTGGTGCCGAATCTCGATTTCTGGTTGATTACTCATGTTCTTCGAGCCTCCACCCGCCAGAGGCTTGAAAAAACTCTCCGAGAGACGGAGCGTTACGCCTGCTCTGCGCGAATTTCTTCTGCACGTCGTTTGAGCCGTCGGAGGATTTGGATGCGATTCTGGTGGGTGTTTTCGTAGGCGACACAGGCACGGAGGGTGTCCATGTCGTCTATCGCCGCAATGCTTGGATCGATGAGCCGGATGTTTCGCGGCTCAAGTCGTTGTTCTGGTGAGAGTCCATTCGATTCGCCGTCTCTGACATTGCTCACTTGTTGTCGCCTCCGCTCCTGTCGGAGGCGACGAAAAAACAACCGAGAGCGATTTTTGGACTCTACGCCGGAAGACTACATGAGACGTGTTTCGAGGTGCGGATGAAAGAGCGCGACCGAACTAGCAGTCGCGGTCGGTGTACCGCTGGCGCTCCGGCCGAATCTCTCCAGCGAGGACCTCGCTTTCGGAGTGATCGCCGACGTTTCTATCGAGATCGACGAGTTTGAACACGCCGTCACCGGTCCAGCCACAGTCGGCCGAACATCGAGCGACCGCGTACGCATTTGCACCCTCGCCGAGATGGATACCGTTGAGCGTGAGCGCGCTATCGCACGCTGGACAGATGGGACTGACCGAGGTGTACGTGTTCCCGAGAATAGCCCTGATGTCTACCGTGGAGTTACCGAGCGTTTCGTTGAGGACAGTTCCAACAGCCGCCTCGAGTGATTCACTGAGGGCCTGCTGTTCGGCTTCGTCTTCTGGAAGGTTGGTGTTCGTAACTGCGATGGTTAGTCGTGCGAGCGAAGCGTCGTCATTGGTGTTTTCGGGGGAAGTCATAGAGTTCGGAATCTGCTGTTGATTGTACTTCGATACAGCGTGGCAGAACGGAGCGAGGTCGTCTCAACGTGCAGAGTGCTATTCGGGGAGGTCACGTCGGCCAGTTCGGTAGCACTCCCAACACGGAAAATCGCTGGAGAGGTCCGCACAGTCACAGTCTGGTTCGTCTGTCTCCGGTTGTTCTCCAGAGTTCTCCTCGTGGTCGGGAGGGTGGTTTGAGGGCTGGACAGTTTCGCCACCGTCGGCGAGGAGTTGGTGGTGGCGGACGGCGTCGAGAATGGGTTGGCGGAGCGCAACAGCGACGCGGTGTTTGCACGCCCCGCTGTATTTTGCGTCTGCCGGGCACGTACACGCGGTCGGCAGGTCGTCCTCGATGCGGACGGTGTATTCGTGATTCTCCGGATCGGCGTAGCTCCCATTCCGCACACGCACATCGCCATCTCGAAGTTCGAACTCGAGGGCTTCGTACTGGGCGCGTTTCCTCACTCTACTCGTCGTCTTGAGTCTTGCAAGTGGTGTCGTCATCGTGGTCGTGAGGCACCGAGAAGTCGAGTGCCCCGCACCCGTCAGGGGCAGAAAAACTAACCGACCGGCTCTAACTCGTCCATCGAAGCGACGTATCTATCTCGTTGTGAAACGCATGGAGCGACTCTCTTTATGGACGAGAACTGTTTATTATCTGTATCCTGGTGGGTCCTTGTTCAATCGAGTTGTTGGAACCACTGAGCGAGTTCCTGTTGGAAGCGATTGAACCACTGCAAGTCATCGTGGAGTACGTCGTACACAACGTCGTGATCGACGTCGCCGTATCTGTGCGCGAGAATATTTCGAAACCCGACTGCTTCTTCGAGTTTCGCCTGCGTCTCGTTCGAGATGATGTCTGCTTCCCCAAGTGCCTGTATCTCCTGTTTGGCGGTTCCGCTCGGGGAGAGATTCTCTGTCGACCGAACGTGCTGAGCAAGGTCGATACACGCCTGAATAAGGTTCATCAACGTCCGCTCGACTGCTCGCTGGGTCACCATATCGTCCACATACTCGGCCTTTGAGAGACCTCGCATCTGTTCGAGGTCCTCGATGTACTGGTTGATGTGGCGGAGTTTGTCAACGAACACGTCTTCGTTGACCATCTATGCGTCTCCGCTTGCTAATCGGTCGATGAATTCACGCTGTTGGCGTTTCCGCTCGTCGACCGTTGACTCGTACTCGTCTTTGATTTGCTCGTGATAGGTTTCGACGGCCTGTTCGTCGCCAGTTAGCAGGAGACCGTCTTGGAGAGCGGCGTGTGCGACGGCAGTCGGGAGTTGCTCGATATCGCTTACGTCCACAAACTCCTCGGCATACTGCTGGAGGTCCGCATCGATTTGGTTTCGCAGTCGGAATCGTTCCCGAGCGTCCAATGTCTCCGGGAAACGGAGTGCGATGTCCACGTCTGAGTCTGGGCCAGCGGTTCCGCGTGCGTGCGAGCCGAAGAGAATCGCAAAGACGACTCGCTGTTGGTCGAGATACGACCGCAGTCGGTCGAGCTCGACGCGTTCGACCGCGGAGTCGTCTGTATGCACCATACGTACGTGTTCATCGTCCCGCATAATATAGTTGTGTTGCCGATTAGTCGAAGCGCTTGCCGAGTTCACGGACCGCGGCAGTATCTTCTTCCTCTGGTATCTTGATCGCGTCCCGCATCTCACCCACTTGCTCGCTGTCGAAGACATCCTGAAGGTCACGGAGCGAACGGTTGTCGATGAGGCGCTCGATAGTCTCACTAAACGACTCTCCTTCCTGTCTATTTGCTTTGATGCGCTCGTAGAGGTCGTCATCAAGCTGAACGTGGCGCGACATCCTTGTCGACGACATTGCCGCCGAAGTTGAATCGGTATTTGGGTCACCCACGAAATCACTCCGCTGGCACTCTCTGGGACCGGGTTCAGTGACGCGTTTATTCCGGTAAGACGCGTCACACCGTTTGATCCTCAACTGGCTCAAGAGTCTGAAGGTCTGCTCGCAGGACATCGCCATGCCGGACGACGTATCGAGAGGCAAGCACCGGGAACCGACACTTGGTGAATCCGGCCGTTTGAATATCGAGTTCGTCGCCCTCCTTGACGTGCGTTGCGAGTGCTCGAAGGAACTCGTGGGTCCGCTGTCCTGCTTCGTAGTCGGGCAGGCCGTTTTCTCGACGCCCGTAGACTTCGAATGCGTCGTAGCCCCAAATCGAGAGTCGGTCGTTGTCGTCAACCTCCCATTCGAGCATCTTGAGATAGTATGATTCGCAGAGTTCTCGAACTGCCTGTGCATCTGTGACAGTGACGCCGTTCGACGTTGTTGCTGCTTGGAGTGTTGCCATGTCTCTCGGGCAGGGAATGCTATCCCCGCACCCTTTCTGGGGTCGAAAAATCGCCCCGGATGTCGTTTCTATTCGAGTCCCGAATTCTCGCTTCATCCGGTTTTTGTTCGTCTTATTCCGCCGGTTGAATCTGACGGGTGTCCTCGGCAAGGTCACGAATGTACGCTCGAAGTGCGTTCATATCGTCACGAGCGTCTTTGAGCGTTTTCGCTTTCACCTTCGCCTTGATCTGGTCTTCATCCCGTGTACCGGTTCCACGCTTGAGTTTCACAGTGAGTGAGACACCGACGTCGCTCCGCTCGACGTACTCCGTCGGTGATGATTCGTCATTGGTCGCTTTCGATTCGGTCGTTGTACGGGAAGACGAGTTGTGTTCTGACATGATGTGGCTGTATTACTGGTGTTCAGTTAGACGGTGCGACGGCTTGGTCGGACAGTTCACGAAGGGTGTTTTCGATGTCGGTGCCGGTGGGCTGCCAGTACCCTTCAGGATGTGAGCAGTCCAACTGGCTCACGCCCCGGTTTTTGAACCTAGTGTAGTGGGCTATCGCGACATCTTCATCGTCGGTATAGTCCAGCAGAAGCGCAAGCGCAAGTTGCGACGGGCCACTTCCACTGTATCCCCAGCTGAAGCCCGAGGGACTGTGGTTCGCCAGTTCGAGACTCGGCTCTGGTGTCACCCGCTCTTGACCGGGTTGTTTTTCTACGACAGCGCGTCCGCGTCGCCGGTAGCCGACGTAGACGATATCCTGTTTCTGGTTTGGCCGTGTCTGTTCGAGTGATTGCGAGTCGGTTGTTCCACTCATGATTCGATTCGAGGGACTACTTCGAGACCCCCGCACCCCTCAGGGGGTGAAAAACTCACCGCGGTCGCTTCTGGCCTGTAATTCAGGGAAGTGAAATCTCCTCGGCTAGCGAGACGTCCGAGCCATCTCGCTCGACAACTCCCTTTTCAGCTAAATTGGTGACCGCTTTCCGGACAGTTTCTGGCCGGTCGATGGAGCTGTCATTGTCTGTAACTTCCCGGCACAGAACCTCGATTTCCAGAGAGCTCGTTTGGAGGTGTTCGATGACGGCACGCTCGGTGAAGGCACGGTCTGCGAGTGCTTCGACTCGGTCGATGAACCCCGAGGGAAGCCCATCGAATCGCGTAATTGTCTGCTCAAACGTCATAAGGGGATGAGAGTAGCTGTACAGTTGGTGAGCCTCGACAGTCCCTGTATTGACCGGGAGTTGTGCCTCAAGCTCTTCTCGGACAACGCTAAACTGTAGGCCAGACCGCACAAGCGCGAGCATATCCTCCGGATCGTATCCACGACCTGCAACGCCTTTCAGGAGGAACATATCCTCTTTTGAAAGCGTGAAACCAGCAACTGACTCTCCTCCGTATATTCGCTCTGCGCGTTCGCGCATCTCCGTCGAAAGCCGAAGCTTCCCGACGATCTGCTCCTCAAACAAATCCACCTGAACACCCGTCTCACCAGCCAACTCTAATGTCCGTCCAACACCCTCGAACTCCGCGGTCGGCTCATTCTCAACGACAAACCCCATATCGAGGAGAGCATCTCGAACGAGTTCGAATTCTGCGGAAACGCCGAGCACGAGGTCAATATCTTTTGTCTGATCTTTCAGCTGGTGTGCAGTCATCGCACTGCCGCCGACAAGATAGACCTCGACGCTCTGGTCAAGCTGGTCATCTACATCTTGGAGGAATTCGGTAATCGCCTCACGGCCACTAAACGGACTCATGATGTCACCTCGTATTGTTGCTTGAGTGCCTCGAAATCCCGTACACTCGGGATATACTCGGAGCTGGTAGGTTCACCATGGAGGAACGAAAGCATATCTTCAATGAGTCCAGTTAAGCCGTACTCCGTTGCAGCTGCGCGTAATCGGTCTTCATCAAATGCGGTCGTCGTGAGTAGGAGGAGTGCGTAACTCGTCCGCCGACTGTCGGTCTTGGCGACGAGGGTGTGACAGACGAGTTGTTCGACGGTAATCTCGGTGTCGAGTTCGGAGTAGAAGACCGGCGGTTGGTTCGCGCCAAAGAATGTGAGGCCGTACTCTTCGTACCGTGCAAGCCCTGATACTGCCCAGACATCCGTATCCACGAGCTGTTGTCGGTCCTGTTTCGATTCGACGGACACAAGTGCTTCTGCGGGGGTACTCCACAGAACGACCGCACTCGGGGCGTATTTTCGCACTCGGTGTGCGTGTTCGTGGTCGACGAACGCCCGAGCGAATTCAACAAGGTCCGTGAGGTCGTCTGCAATCTTGTACTGGGTTCCGTCTTTGGTAAGCATTGCACGCTCTTGCAGTGGTGCAAGGAGTTGGTAGACCCGCTGGCGTGTTATCGGAAGTCGGTCTGCAATCTCGCTCACTTTCCGGGGTTGGTCCAGAAACCAGCAGACGTGGAGGGTGCGTCGAGAGAGAAGTTCCGGGAAATCGATATGTGAGTGTTGGCTTTGGAGTCGCCGGTAGGCGCGGAAGACGGCTGTTTCGGTGGCTGAAACCACTCTTCGATTGCGATTTCCGCGTTTGGTCACGACGAGGCCGTTCTGCTCTAGCTCTTCGACCACTTCGTGGACGCGGCCCATGCTATAGCCCGTTTGCTCGTGAAGGGCTGTAATCGATCGGTCCTCGGTCAATGCGTCGAGGACTCGAAGAGGCGCTTCCCCCATCATCTGGTAAGAGATACTAAACCAGTATATAAGAGTCTTCGGCTTCAGTTTACAAATGCTGATTTCGGGGTTCGTTTTAGCCGCCACTACTCGAATATCGATTCGTTGGTTGCTCCACAGTAACTCGGGCTTCATGCACCCCTCAGGGAGAACGAAAAACTCACCGCGGTCACTCCGTCACGTTCCCTGGCTAACTCGGGCGCTCAGTAGTGAACGTCAGCGGGGACAATCCAGAGATTCTCGCCCTCGTCGAGGATGCGGTCAAACTGGTCTCGATGCCGAATACCACTGCCATGTTCGTCGTACAGGAAGATAGTGGGACCACTGTACGCGCCGACTTGATGGAACGCATGCCGGGCAAGCCCTTTGTCGCGCATGATCTCCTCGTCGCTCAGTTCCTCAAGTGCGTCCCGGACGGGGTCGAGATTCCGCTTGAACTCGTTCTTCGTCGCCTCCCACCCACGTTCCAGCAATTCCTGACCATCGTCGGATTCTACAGGAACTGCTACTGGTAGGTCGCCCCACCGGGCCTTCCCAGCGACTGACGTGCCCGACTCGTCAAACGTCACGTAATAATCGAATACAGCATCTGCGTGTGGGCTGGCTCCGACGAGTCGGTCGAACACTGTCTTTCCAGTCGCAAGTGCTTCGTCTCGTGTCGATGCCTCTACTAGCGAGTAAATTACCGTATGCATTGGTTCTCACTTCGGTCTGCCGACGCACGCGACTACACGCCGTGCTACTGCTTGGTGCGCCGGCACTCATCGCCGGCGCAGAAAAACCACGGACCGACATCGTCCAACCGGGAAGGAGTGGTGAGTGGGACTGTAGTTAACCAACAAATGCCGAAATACGTACTCGTCTGTTGGTTAAGATTGTCCTCCCGTTTACTGGTCTGCTTTGGGTTCTGGCCCGTATCGGGACGTACTGCAGACGTGGCACTCCCACATTGGTTGGTCACTCCACTTGTCGTCAGGGACAGTCTCGAAGTCGAGGAATCGGTGCCTCGTATCGCGGTCGCACTCACGACACTCGAGGTGCCTCCTGTTTGGTCGCCCGCGTTGCTGGCTGTCAGCCTTGGTCTCCCCGATAGATTGCTGGAGTGCAATCGCGGGGACCAGCCACACGCCGTCTGCGTTCTCAAGAAGCGTCATAAGACGACTTTCGTCGCGAACGCCACGTCCGCTTTCGTCGTAGAGGAACGTCGTATGTTTACCGTCGTGACGCGGTTGCGTCGTGTCCTGCCACTCCGTCAGTTCACGGGCAGTCTTGAGTAGCTGTCTGCCTGAGTCGGACCTAACCCGTACTGCTTCAGGAAGCGAAGGCCACTTGCCGGCAAGTTGTGATGCAGGCTCTTCGTCGAACTCGGAGATTGGTTGGCAGTCGTCGACCGCGGAGTCTCTGTCGGCCTTCACGAGGAGGCCCGCGGCTGCAGTCCCCTTCGCGACGGCGCTGTCGAACGTCGATGCTTCCACGACGAAATGAACAACGTGAAGCAGTGTCCACTCGGTATCGGACCTCGACTGTTCCTCCTCGGTGCTATCGAGGTGGTTCACCAGACAGAACCGACATTTGGTCCGACTCGCAGGGATTGATGCTCCACAGGAGGAACACTCGCTCTCTGTTGCTGTTGTGTTGTTGGGATACTCTGCGTCAATTGCGTCGGTTTGTTTTTGATTGGATCCTTCGTCACTATTGTTGGAGAGTTTGTCGTCGGGAACATGCGTTGCTTCGCCGAGCGGCCGAAGTTCTTCGTGGTCTGAGTCCCGCCTAGTCATTGAGTAGTGACATGGCTTGTTTCGTCTTCTAATTTAAGTAGTGGCCCTCTAGTCAAACTGTCCATCAGTAGCAATTAATAGAGTCTCTTGATTCGAAGTTACCCGTATAACCGTCCCGCGACTCAGCCAAAACAGTTACCAGAACAACACTAATTGTCACTCATATCTAAATCGTTGTATGGCCCTTGAGAAGGCAGTTCGTGGACTTACGATCCTCACCGTGATTGGACTCACATACAGACTGTCCCACCTGCTTGAACTAGGCGGAGGTGAGTCAAACCTGATATTCATCAGTAGTGTACTTCTCCTCGCGTATCTCGGCCTCGGTGGGCTTGTATATGGTCTTTCTTTAGTTGGCGTTATATCCGGTTTCTTGCTCTTTGGAACAGGATTTATACTGTTTCTTCCCTCGATACTAGTGGCTGGGATGGCATTACTCGTCGATGGAGTATCAGCGATCACACCCCGCCTAACGGCCTCTGCATCTGCATAAGTAAAACGAGCCGTCTGCACTACGTATCAAGCAACTCCCGGAGGAGAGACAGACTACAGAGCAATGAAATCGCTAATACCCACTTTTGACATCAAAATCGGTAGAGTACACGCATTTACATAGCGAGTTCGTTCAATGTATCCCGGTGGGTGCGGATGGTCACTGTTGAGACATTCGCGGCCCGTGCGACGTCTGATTGGATCATCAAGCGCCCTGCGTCACAGCCTGCTTTGTACAAGCACGCGGCGGCGAATCCTGTCGGATCCACGCCTGCAGTAACGCCTGCTGATTCTGCCTGGTCTGCTAACTGCCGGGCACGATGCCGGATCCGTTCGGGGATGTCGAGTTTCGAGGCTAACTGCGGAATGAATCCACTCGGCCTCACGGGTTTTGCCGGAAGGCCGAGTTCCGTATTCAGCGTCTGATACGCAGCCCTCACTCGGACCTGCCCAACGCGCGCTGGCTCAGTAACATCATCGAATGTTCGCGAGAGGCCGTTACATCGACACGCGCCGTGGACGCTCGCCGCCGCCATCGCCTCGATTGACTGGCCCCGAAGCAGGTCTTCATTCTGGGCGCTCCGGAAGAGCCGACATGCTTGGTCACAAATGGTTTCAGCGAGGTCGAGCGCGCTACTGATCCGGCGGACCTCACCGAGGCCATGCGCGAGATTGCGCTCGGCTTTCGACTGGAATCGTCCGCGGGACTGTTCCCGGCGGAGTCGACCGAGTTGTCGGCGCTTTCGCCCGGAGAGCTGATTTCCGTTCGCGTCGGTCCCACGTCCGATTTCCGTCGAGAGGCCGCGGTCGTGACGAGTGGCCGTTAGTGGCGCACCTGTACGCTCTCGGTTCTGCTCGTCGTCACTGAACGACCGCCACTCCGGCCCGTGGTCGATACGTTCGTCTTCGAGTACGAGTCCACACTCCTCACAGACGGTCTCTGCGACGTTCGTGGCCACCCGTCCATCACACTCCGGACATTGGTTCGTTGTGTCGTTCTGTACGTCCTCGTCGAACGCCGTCTCGTAGATATCGCTCGTTGCCATGATACTCACGAGGGTCTCCGTGAATCGCTATCTCGAAGCGGCCCTCACCGATGAGGGCAAAATAAACACGTCGTGGCGGGACAACGGCAGAATTGCTGTGGCGAAAGCCCGGCCGCGAACAGCACGTGGACCTGTGGCCTGCAACAGAACAGTGTACGAACAGATGATGACGGGCGTCGTCAGATTCCGGGGGAATCTGACTGCCAATCAGAAATCTATGATTTCTGATGACGCTGTATCCCCGCCCTACTGTGTCCTCAGAACGCGAAGCGTTCTGATGTACGAACGAGAGCGAAGCTCTCGTTAACGCTACTCGGGCTTCGCCCTGCGTTGCTTGGTGAGAACGGGGCTTAGCGCCTGCATTCAGCGAATCCGTCCCGTTACGGCGGATTTGATGCCCTATTCAGTTGGTTGACGTCATCGTTATCGTACGCTACTCGCCACATTGCATGGACAGCACGAGTCACAAGGGATACCTCGGTTACGTCGATACAGGATGGTTCGGCTGCCGTCGTAGTGGCATCGGGCGGGGGATGAAAGTGGATTTCGGGTGAGTGTGTATTCGGATGGCGATCAAATCGCCAGTTAACGTCCGCGGCATCGACGTAATGAAACGAATACATCCCCAGTTCGCTCCATTGGATGTCGATTCGCGCAGTGTCGGCGTCTCCGAGCCCGTCGGTGAGACTGATCTGCAGTTCCGTGGGTGCGACGACATCATCGTACGACGTCGCTTCGACGAGCGGTTCGAGTTCGAGCCAGAGGTCACGAATCCGCTGGAGCGCCGGGAGATAAATTGGTCCAAACTCACCGGCTCGGTCGTGGTCGCTCATGCGGTGAGGTGGTGGCTGGCTTCACCGTAGGCGAGTGCTGCTTGGGCGACGGCGAGATTCTGCCGAGTAGTCTTCCACGCGGTGAGGTCGTTCCACCCGTCTGTCTCGTCGGCGTCGAGTTTCTGGGCGAGTTCCTCGGGTGACACCACGTCGTAGCGATCCTCGTAGTCCCGGATCTCGGCTTTCATGTCCTTGATGCCCTCGAGCAACTCGGTTCGATTGGCTTCGTCACGGAGCTCGCGGATCCGGGACATCAGAATCCGGTCGCTGTTACGCCGATACAGCGTTGTTTGGTTGTCGTGGTCCGTTTCGGCGAATCCAGTGTTCACGAGCGTCTTGCAGTGCCGACGCGCAGTCGGCTCGCTTACGAGAGCCCGGCCGGCAATCTCCGCTGCCGATTGCCCGTCGTGGGTTTGTTCGATGATCTCGTACACCCGCTCGAATGGCGTGGTGTCGTTTTTCCAGTCCGCTTTAACCTGTTCGTTGATGTCATCCCATGTCTCGGTCATAGTTGGTGCTACGCACTACAGAGCCAAATAATTTCCTGAGAAAACTATTCTTTTCAATAGTGCTTAGTAACTGCCTCGGGGTCAAGCCCCGTGGCACTCGCCTTGATCTCCGTAGATTTCGCTCGTTACCATGATACGCACGAGGGGCTCCGTGCATCGGTTTCTCGAAGCGGCCCTCACCAATCAAGGGCAAAATAAACACGTCGCGGTGGGACAACGGCAGAACTGCTGTGGCGAAAGCCCGGCCGCGAACAGCACGTGGGTCGTGAGCGGCCCGGACCGTGGAGGTGGTGGGAGGTGGCGGTGACCGCACCACACCAGCAAAAAAGGGGCGTATTCGGGCTATTCCCACCAGCGACCGCGCTCAGGGAAGAACATGGTGCTCCACCCAGTCACGGCGAGGGAGACGCGTCCTTCGTACCAGTTCCGGGCCGCTCCACGAATGCACACTTGCTCGCCTTCCTCCATCCACGGCGCTCGCGAGTTTTTCCAGATCGTAACTCGGACTCGCCCGCTTTCGTCTTCGATGAGCCCGACTTGCGCTATACTCGGATGCGATGGTTCCCACAATGTCTCGACACGCCCGGAGATGCTCACCTCCTTGCGATTGACCTCCTCGAGTTTGTCGATAGGAATCACGTGCCCCGACGCCGTCTGTAATTCTTCGTGAACGCCGACGACCGCACTCATCATGCTTGCCCCTTCGACCACGCGCTCGGCCAATCGCCGACTAATCGCCGCTCTCGTCCACCCATCCAACTTCTCGCTCAATCGCTTCGTCTGCTCGTTCACGCTCGCTAGCTCGTCTTGGGATAGCTCCTCGCGTGGATCCGGCCGGTCCGGGTCCGCCATTGGAGTCACGCTCGCCGCCCGCTTCTGGAACTCCCGACGCCGCTCTTTGCTCCGCTTTGCCGCAATGTCTCGCGCCCGCTCTGCCCGACCATCCTGCTTACTGACTTTGGCACGGACACTAATTCGCTCCAGTTCGGCTTCTCGCGCCCGAATGCGCTCCTCTTGTTCGAGTGTCGTACCCTGAATTCGCTCTTTGTTCGTCTCCTTGATTCCGTTCGGGTGGTTTGCATCCACCTTCGCTTGGATTTCCTGCTCGACCGTCGCTCTAAGTTCGGGTATATCCTCAACAACCTCGAAGCCATCCGCATCGACTTCTGCTTCGTCCGCCTGTTCAAGTGCCTGTGCATCGACCGAAACGACCTTGCCGCTTGCGTTGTTACTAGACATTGGTCTCACTAGACCTGAAGGCGCTCACGCGCCCGACACCGCGATGCTACTACATCGCGGATTTCCTCGACAACCATAACCAACAGACCCATCTGCGCTCTCGCTCGCGCCTTCGCGCGCCCCCTTGGGGCGCGAGCGAGAGCGCACCCGAGAAAGTGAATCAGCCAGCACCGCGCGCCGTCTCGGCCGCCGCGAGCGTCCAGCGGAGTATGCGTCGCGGGGTGAGCACCGACGGCGCGCAACCCCCGGCGGATACCCGCTGGCGTCGAGACCAGATTCACTTTAGCCCGGACCGGGCGCTCGCAGTGCGGAGAGCGCCCGCACGCCCGGAATGGTCGGTCGCGAGCGACGCGGCGGTCTCGTGAGCGAAGCGAACGAGACGTCGGTGAGCTTGCTCACCGAAAGCCGGTAAGCGGCGAGCGGGGCGGGCCGTTGAGAGCCACCTGTCTTGTCGGCCACATCGCTCGGCGAGCCAACCACCGTCCTGGTGGACTCAGAAAGGGCGAGGCCGTCTCGGTCGTCCCCCGACCCTGCAAGCACCGCAGGTACGAGGAGCGCAGTCGTGGTCGCGGGATGCCGAGCGGCCGAGGGCTTTCAGCAAGCTACGCGTACTTCGCCTCGGTGGATAGCTGTATTCTGTACGTATCCTGTCGACTAATCGACTGACCAACCTTAATACTCTCCGGCCAATGTACTTATAACCAAACTATTCAATGAAAATAGATAATTTCAACTTGAATGGGGTTGGATGATTTGGTGGAACTATGTCAGAGGCACCAAATGCAACGATGGCGGAGTACTTTAGCAAACACCCTCGAATGATGGGCATCCTCTTCACCGCTGGCCTTCTTGCGCTTGAAGCGGTAGGACAGGTAAGTGCCGGAGGTGGAGCCCACACCGCAGGACCGTAAACCTATTTTCGAAGGTCGCTAGCAGTAATTTCGTTACTCCAGTAGAGGTCATTATCGAAGATAACGGGGTGACTCTCGAGATCGAAGTGATGTTCAAGTTCGTCATCAGTAACAGAGAAGGTATCCAGAAGACCAGATGCGATATACTGAGTTGATTGATCTCCAAGCACCGGATCGAACAATGGCCCCATATTGAACGTCGGTATCTGAATGGTTGTGAAATCGACGGACCAACCGTCCTTCATTTGTTCCACCTCCGAAAGATAGCAACAGCTGCTCTCAGATTGTACGAGGGTCAAGCCTCCATCGCCAATCGTCATGTACGAGTAGCCACCGACGGTCCGTTGGACCAGATCAACTGCCGCCTGTAACGGGAATCCTCGGTTGAGAGCTTTCGCTAATGCACAGCCCACTCGCGTCCCCGTACTGTTCGTGATCTCCGACAGAGTCACGACGCCACCGAGGCTTCCGGACTCGACGAGCGCTTGTCCTTGAGCGTACGACCGGCAGGCGTTCAGGACGAATGCCTTTACTTGCACCTCGTCAAGTAATCGCGCGTCGAGATGACCGTCTGGGCAGCGAAGGCCCTTCGCATCGACATGACCGATGAAATGGAAGAGGTCAGCCGATGTCGTTAGGAGTTCCTGTAACTCCTCGGTGTTTAGTCCGTAGTGGACAGTAACGTCGAATTCGAGAAGTTCACGAACGCCGTAGAACTCTTCAACGACGTCTTCGGACTCCATCTGTTCGTCGTTACACACGACATGGATCGTAATCGAGGACTGCTCGGGTCCTCCTTGGTCGAGTTGGCGTTTGTAAGCCTCGGTCGTCGCCTTGTTCGCGCCGAGTGGATAGCCTTCGCCGACCCACGTATGCCTGATCGACTCCGTCGATTCGGGCGTGAAAATTTCGTCGTCAGAGAGATCCTGCAACTGATGGGCAGACCTCGTTAGCACCTCTGCCTCATTGGCTGTCTTATCCCCACGGGTAAACTCGGTGATCATGTCGGGTGCTGGCGCGGGTTCCTGCCTGTCTGGCGTCGGACTGCGGACGACCGCGAGTTGTGTGGCCGCAAAGGGAAGCATCGAAACATGCTCTGGGTCAGGTATGATGTCCATCGTCACCGACCATTGCGGGAGGTGCGGTTCTAGTATCGAGAATGGCACAGACAGATACGTTTCGAGTTGGGCCGCGAGTGACTGGTCGTAGAGCGCCTCGAAGTCAAGGTCGACGAGTGGCTCGACTTGATTTCGCTCGTGGAGATCGACATCGTACAGTCCTTCCGTCCGGGTTAGACAATCAAGGAAGAACACCTGTTGGAGTGTCCGACGGACATTCTCCTCGTAGCCGAGTGGTCCATCGAGTGTATACTCGAATCCGTTCTCGATCACGAGTCGCGGCGTACTCGCTGGTCGTACGTCTGCACCAAGGTAGTAAGCCAGTGACGTAGCCGGGTAGACGTACTCGTATTCGGGCGGCAATTCGATACTGACCCCCGTCTCTGGCCGTTCGATACCGGTCGGCGCATCGAATGAACTTCCTCGCTCGATCAAGGGCGGATGACCACGTAACGTCGGGAACGACCGCTCAGGAGAGAGGTCTTTCAAGGCCGAGCCGAACAGCGAAACCGCCTTCATCACGTTTCGCGGGTCGTCTGGTACCGTAATCGTCCCCGCAGGATGTTCGTGGAACGACCGCGTCCCGACATGGACGGTCACAGGGTGCGGTCCAAAACCTATCCGAACGGTTGCCTCATTGTACTCGATGTCGAGAGTGCTCTCAACTCGAAGGTAGAGTTTGACCGGCGCTGTCGTGAGTTCGAGGACGTACTCGTTGTGGGGGAGTGACTGGTCGGTCTGTCCACTGGTCTCCGTAATCAAGCCTCCGGCAGGAGAGCGGACGTAGATGTTTGACAGCGAGGGAACGTCGATGCCGGTGGTTTCGATGCGGACGGCAGTAGAGACGGGAGCGGGAAAGATGTCGACGTCAGCGGTCGTCGGATCAACCGCGGTCGGGGTGTAGAGTGCAAACTGGGCTTGCTCGATCGGGTCGAAGATAGTGATGCCGGGTCGGTCCATCGATGTCGTGATTCGTGGTTCCATTCTCTGGGTGTCGGGGGAGGGGCGATTTGGTTACAGGCGCGTCCAGCCAGTCGTTCCAACGTCAGGAATCCGCCACCGTTGTTCCGCAGGATTTCCGTTCCGCTTTCGGAGTTGAATTTCAGCATCGCAGTAAGCCATCAGCTTTTCGATGGTCTCGCGGTTCTCGTCCGGGTCCCGTTGATAGATGAAGTGCGACATCCCGTTATCGACTTTGACGCTGGCACTGATGCTTGCGACGAGTCGTTCAACTTCGACGAGGCTGTACTCGTCGAGGAGATAGCTTAGCGAATCGATTCCGACGCGGAGTTCGGCTGGTTCGAGGCCGCCACGGGCGAACCAATCGATCGCCTTTTGCAGTTCTGCTTGGAGTGCAGTCAGTGAGTTCGGCTCTCGTTCGAGCGCCGGGAGATTTGGGCTTGCAGTTGCCGGAATACTTCGCTCTTGTTCTTGGAGGTCGATAACCCAGTTTTGAGACTTCGTTTGTACTCCCGTCCCTTGGAAATGTGCTCTGGTCTGTGCCCGTGAGCCATCGGTGAGAGCGAGGACTCGTTTTCGGGGCGGTGAAGCCTCTGGGCCGCCGAAGAGATTGCTGCTCGCGTAGGCGGCAGTTCGTTCACCGACGGTTCCTGTGACGAGGAGTGTACTTCCAGCCTGTTTGAGTTCCTTGAGTTTGGCCTGCATTTCGTGGAGATCGTATTCTTCGTCCTCTACTGACCCGCCGCGGAAGCAGACCCGTTTGTGATTCCCTACAGACATCTATTGCCTAGTATGATTATAAATGAAATCAAACTTAATACTATTGGATTTTAGCGCGTGAAACTCAGTATAGAGAATAATTCCCAGGAGTAATACTTTAACCAACGGCGCGATATTCTTCTCCGCATCTGTTGGTTAACTCACTAGGAAGTGACGAAGCGAAAATCACCACGACGGTCCTCACCCGCCAGCAGACACGTGGTGTTAGCTGAATCTACGCCGCGACCGTCGTGGAGTT
This sequence comes from Halorussus salinus, assembly GCF_004765815.2. Lineage (NCBI taxonomy): Archaea > Methanobacteriati > Methanobacteriota > Halobacteria > Halobacteriales > Haladaptataceae > Halorussus > Halorussus salinus. The sequence continues at coordinate 79,065 of NZ_SBIS02000013.1, forward strand.
GAACGACGAGACGGTGTTCACCCCTCTGATTCTTATCCACGCGAACGGTGCGTGGTGAGATGGCCGCGAGGTCCTTGATTTTCTCGAAGATACGTTTGAGTCCGTCCGAGGCAAACGTCCGAGAGAAATATGCATTTAGAGTCGTGGGATACCAAGAAGTCGCGGCCTCTATCCCGTCATTTTAGGATGTCAAACACGTCGACTGCTTTGTACTCTTTCCCGCGTTCTTTCCCGGTTACTTCTTTGATAAGGCCATCTGCTTCGAGGTCGTCAACGATTTTGTAGGCAGTGCGGCGTGAAACATCGAGATACTCTACAAGGTCGGGTGCCGTGAAATAGGGGTACTGGAGCAATTGACGAGCAAATTCATCCGTACTCGTACTGCCTGAGTACTCCCTTTCGTATCGCTGTTGGAGTTCACGGAGCTGGTGAGTCCGACTGTATGAGGTCTCGGCTTGCGTACGGAGTCCCTTGATGAAGAACATGAGCCACTCGTCCCACGCGCCTTCCTCACTTACCGCGCGCATCCGTTCTACGTACTCGACTTTGTGGCGATTAAAGTACGCACTCGGGTAGATGTATGGACTCTCCAGATAGCCCTCGCTCGCCAGGTAGAGAATGATGAGGAGGCGGCCAAGCCGACCGTTGCCATCCGAGAACGGATGCACTGTCTCGAAGAAGTAGTGAATGATCGCGGCGTCGATGAGTGGATAGTATTGTCCTCCCATCTGGATGTACGATGCAAGCGACTGCATGAGTTCATTGAGTCCGTCTGGGCTTGGTGGGACGAACGGACGTTGTCCCGACTGTGGGCTCGGTAAATGAACCATATGGTCACGGAAGTCACCGACGACGTCCCCGTCGTTACGGACGTCTTCGAGAAGCATTGAGTGGAGGTCTTTGATGAGTGAGAGTGTTATTGAGCCCCCACTCTCAATCTTCTCTAGTCCATCTGTTAGTGCGTTCTCGTAGTTGAGGGCCTCTTTCAGATCTTTCTTGATTGTGGTGTCAGCTTCGCCGGAAGGGTGTTGTGCATGGTACGCTTCGACGTCCTGATATGCCACGTCTGCACCTTCGATTTGGGCGGATTCGACAGCCTCGATACGAATGAGCGAGGTGTAGAGGACTGCGGAGAAGTCTACTGTCGAGCTTATTCCGTCCACACGGCCGATTTGATACGCGGCATCGGCAACGAGGTCACGGGTCTGATCGGATATCTCAAGTTTTGGCTCTATCGGTAGTGTCTCTGGCGAGTAGTATGGCTCTGGATGGTATGGAACGTACTTTCCTGGGGCTTCCTCTGGAAGACTTCGCGTCGGCATCTCAATAACACTCGTTTCTATCCTCATTCGTATAGGTGTTTTTATAGCCCGTATACGGAAGTCCCGGTGGAGACCCACTGCGTGAAAATACGCATGAAGAGTATACGTACACACACCAACAAGAACTCTCTGTATATGACGTATATAAGTTAGTATACGGATTGTACGGGCTCTAGGGTCGAGGTGTCGTTTGAGAGGTACGATTGCACTTAGAGTCAACCCTACCACTGATAGCACGGACAGTTGCATCGCCTCGACAAACACGTGGTGTTAGCCGGATTTACTCCGCGTCCGTCGGCCCAACGACCGCCGACGACCGCACTTCAAAACACACCCACCGCTAGCCAATCCAGCAAGAACAGGACTGCTCGTGCTTCCTCGGGAAGCGTGGTAGTGTCTTAGAGCGGGTTCGTAGTGTGGACGGGGGTATGCTGACACCCCGTCGTGGTGGCTGTGCTAACACCACCTGCAAGCCGGCTCGTCATCACTCGCCCTCGACGCTGGCGTCGTGGAGTTGGACGACGAGGCGGTGCTCACCCGCCTGATTCTTATCCACGCGCACGGTGCGTGGTGAGATGGCCGCGAGGTCCTCGATTTTCTCGAAGATACGTTTGAGTTCGCTTGAGGCGAACGAGCGGTCGAAGTACGCATTCAGATAGGGCCGGACTTGTGGGGCGGTGTAGACGACGCGCTGGCCGTTCGCATCCGAGACAACTCTCCCCCATTCCTTGGGGTGTTCGAGGAGTGCTTGGGCGCGTTCGTGAACGGGATAGACGCGATCGGTCACGGCATCGGGGCCCTGCTGGACGAGCCGCACGAGTTTATCCTTCGCAATCAGGTCGGCGTCCGTTACGTCGATATCGGCTTCGTCGGCGAGGTCCGAGAGCCGTTGCTTGAGGCGGGCGTCCGCTTGGCTCCGCGTCTGTTGTTCGGTCTGGATGGTGTCGTGGAGGTCGTGGACGTCCTCACGCACGTCTGCCTTCGCGCGAGCAATCTGTTGGGTGCGGTCCTTCTTCAGTTCCTCCTCGGCCTCCTTGCGCGCGTGGCGTTCTGCTTGGAGGTCACCACGGAGTTCCTCGATTTCGGTTTCTTGGCAGTCGATGGCTGTCTGTTGGTCGTCCACATCGCTCCGGAGGTCCCGGACCTCCTCGCGGAGCTGGCGGACCTCCCTCGTGAGTTCTCCAATCGTCATCGCAGACACCGGCGTCTCGGCGTCTGGCTCAGACGACACGCGCGGTCACTCCCTTGTCGATGTCAATCTGGCGGCGTAGAATCGGTCGAATAGGTGATTCGGCAGGTCGTGCGGGAGATTCAAGTCCCGGCGTCGTGATTGCGTACATGGCTTCCGTAGGGTGCTTACGGAGGCTCACGCGGATCCGATGCTACGACATCGGAGTCCGCTTTTCGTCATGGACCTATCGGCGACCGACAGGTCTGCGATTGTGTCTCCGTAAACTCCCCTTTAGAGCCGGGGCCCATAAGTTTTGATACCAAGTAGTATTATAAACAAGCTAGAAGGTGTTAGAAGCCGATGGGTGATATGCAGTTATGGCAGTTGCGGAACCAGAGCGGAGTAATGCGTCCGCTGGTGTCTTGGATGACGAAATCTGATCCTGCTATCCTCGAATTCTTTGAGGAACAAGACATAGCCATGCCACCGGCAGTTGTCTCATTCAATATTCAGGGTGTCTCGCATCCAACAGTCAAGCGGCGAATGCCAGAGCTAGCTGAACACGGGCTACTGGAAAAAGTCGAGGGAAAACGCGGATACTACCGAATTACCGAAAAAGGTCGACAGTATCTTGCCGGAGAACTCGACGCGAGCAAACTGGAAGACACGAATAACGAAAACTAGTATCTCTTCCCGTTAAAATACCAACTATTGTAGAAGATCAACCTGAACTCATTCTAGATAATGTCCTTGTTCTCGGTGTAGTTCAAGGCGGATTAGGTGGGGGTGAACTCTACGACTTGCGAGTGGGTGACGTCTATGACTCCGAGCATACTGTTGGACTGCACGTGGACGGAAAGCGTGGTGAGCGAACGATTCATCTCGTGATGTCCGTGCCCTACCTCCAGCGCTGGCTGAACGAACATCCCGGCGGCGACGGTGACCACCTCTGGTCGAAACTCTCGAGTCCGGACCGACCCTCGTACAACTCCTTCCTCGGGTACTTCAAGAACGCCGCCGGACGTGCCGACGTCTCGAAGGCGGTCACGCCGACGAACTTCCGGAAGTCGAACACGCGCTGGCCACGTGTGAAAATGCTTCGCGTTCGACCGCGACCGTGCTCGCTCACCATCCCGATCACCCCGTAGACGAACTCCTTTATATACGGACTCCCGCTCAGTCACCGCAGCAAACTAGGTCACAGGGGTACGTATGCAATTTCATGCGCCACAGAATGGCCGATTCGCGCGAGCGTCGATTCGAAATTGGCGTTCCACACGGGAATTAGTAATACCGACTGTAGCCATCGATTTAGACTCGGACGCCACCGCCTTTGAGGTCGTGAGCGACCTATCACTGCCAAGGCACTCCAGTCCATGACCGAGGTGTTGGTCCCGAATTCGTACTTAGCACCGGCTACTGGCCACTAGGAGGCCGAAGTCAGTAGGTAACAAAGACATGATAAAAGAGACGGGACAAGGTCACAAAGCCATCTTCCTCAAGGAAGTTCGTATTCAACGACCTCTGTTGGACCACAGTAGGGACAGGAGTCCGTCTGTGAGTCGAGGGTCGTCCCACAATACCGACACTCATAGACCGTCGTTGGTTCGTCCTGCATCGTGAAGAGTCGGTATAGAAGCTGAGGGACGCTCATCGACGTAGCGGCCTCCGCGTCGAGTGCTGACTCTCGCGTGACGCCTCGTCCCACGAGCGCGGGATGACGCCATGATGTTCAATCACGTCGGCGTAGTCTCGTAGGAGACCGACGAGCACGAGTTCGGGGACACCGGCTTGCGCGTGCAGGAGGAGCCAGCGTTCGAGGTCTTGTTCAACTGCGTCGATACGACTCTGGCCGAACGAACGTCGAGTCCTTTCAGTCATTGTAGTGACGCGACCCACGATGTCGCGCCTGCACCCCTGCAGGCGCACACAAACTCCCCTGTACGCCACACGTCACAACACGCTGTCGTGAGGACCGATGACCTCTGTCTCGTCACGACTCCACGCTCGGAGCTTCTCGACCATGTACGCCCATCCCTCTTCAAGCGTGAGTTCACCGTCGTCTACACGGTCACCGACGACGTCTTTCAACGCCTGGAATTGGCCGTGGCTGTACTCCTCATGAAGCGGTTCGCCGTCCCGCCAACTGACGGACTGGAGGACGCCATTCCCTGTCGTCTCCGAGGACTCGACAGCCTCACAGTCGTACTCAAGGCCGAGCCATCGCGTTCGATACGCCGTCACCTCGAACTCCCGCGAAACGACGTAGAATGCTTCGTGGTGAAGGAAGTCGAGGTACTCCGAGTGAACCTCGTCCAATGAAACTCCCACGGCAATTGGGTCTGTGTTGACTGGTGTCTGTGACTGTCGGTCCACGGCGTCTGCGTCCGCAGTCGTCTCCGTACTCGATTGCAGGGCTTCATACTGGTCGTGAGCCCATTAGGTTGGGTGGTCGCCACCGAAGGGTGTCTCCGGCGTGAGTTGGTGTTTCAACCGATAGTCGAGGGCTCCATTATGCGAGTAATGGAGGGTGTGCGATGCGTCTGACCGTTCGTAGGCAACAAGTGCGCGATATCCCATTCGGAATCAGCGGGCCACCGAGGTGCGCCCGCAGTCCTGTCGGGCGCACAGAAAATCCGTGGAGTCTCGAGAGTACTTCTCTGAAGCGGAGAATCGGCTACATCGTCTCTTGACTTCTGACAATCACAAATAGAGAACCATCATATTGACTACTGCCCGAAAATGGATTCCGATACGGGATAGAAGAGGAGATGTGACGATAGTCGCCGTGGGAAGACGTCAAAGCGTCTCGAACGATTCGACAACGTCTGTTGTCGAATATACTGGGACGAGGTCTTGCTCATCGAAGTCAGTATCGTCGCTCCACACCCCTGCCTCACGGGCAAGTGCGCAGGCAACGTACAAGACATCGTCTGGGTCGGTGTCACCCATTGCTTCCTTTACTTTCGGGATATAGGGATGGAACTCGCTTGCAGGGACGGTTTCGATGTACTGGAACAACAACTCAAGGAACTGCTGTACTCTCTCGGCGTCCATCCCCGACTTCTCGACAATGAGCGGTTCATAGTTCTGAACTTCCTCGCGAATCACCGCCGGCGTCAGAAGGTCCGGTTCAAGTGTGACGATGAGTTCCCGAGTTTTCGAGTCGGCGATAAGCGCAGAAATGACGACATTCGCGTCGATAACCAACTTCATCGGTCAATCCTACTCCGCGTCCTCTTCGAGGGTGTTCCGTGCGCTCTCGTTGATTTTTGCAGCAATCTCTTCGACGTTTTCATCAGTAAGCGTGCTGTTAGCGGTGAGTTCGTCCATGAGTTTGAGTTGCTCGATTTTTTCCTTGATGGCTTGACGCGTGACCTCACTCCAATTGATCTCAGGATGGTTCTCCATCTGTTGCTTGAGGTCGTCGTCGACATTGACCGTGATTGTGGGCATATAAACAACTATGAGCACACAGAATACTGTATCTTTCGGTGAACTACAATCGACAATTGGCCGTGGCTGAATTTCCTCATGAAGGAATCCGGGCTTGATTGCAGGGCTTCAAACTGGTCGTGAGCCCATTGGGTTGGGTGGTCGCCACCGAAGGGTGGCTCCGGCGTGAGTTGATGGTTCAGCTGATAGTTGAGGGCTCCGTTGTGCGAGTAGTGGAGGGTGTACGATGCGTCTGGTCGTTCGTAGGCAATGAGTGCGCGATATCCCATGTGGAATCAGCGGGCCACCGAGGTGCGCCCGCAGTCCTGTCGGGCGCACAAAAACACGGCCAATCGTTTGTTTTGAATGGTTGATTGAAGACTGGTGACCAGATAGGGTTGAGCACAAACCGGACAGAGAGTACGGAAACTGGCCAGGATTGGTGGCTGGGTGGGAATGAACGGGGCCGGGTGCTCGCGTCCGAAGGACGTGGTCGGCTCTGTGAGCGATTATCTGTGCCGAGTGGTGCTGGGAGAATGTTACTCGAGAATCTACCCCTCGTTCGATGGGATCTGACAGGCAGGTTCGTGCTACTGACCCATCTACGGCTCAAATGGGTTTGTTGCGGTGTCAAGTCGAGTGATACCGTCGATTGCCTCGAAGTCGGTGTCGAAACTATACAGATACTCGATTTCTTCTCGTTTCAGATAGGCTGCAATGGTCGCGTCACCGAACGAGAGGCCGTCATATTGTTCAAATAATTCGACGGCCTGTGAGAAATCGGCTTTTGGTGAATGCACTAACTCGAACCCTGCTGCTTCTGTCAGCCGTTCGTATAATTCAACTGCGACCTGGTGTTGTTGGCGCTCGTGGATGTAATTCAGGGTTTCAGTCAGGACATAATTTGTCACCCGCATCGTGGGTAACTCTCCATGATCCGCTGCATCCACGATTGCGCACGCAGCGTCATGGTTGGCGTCCCGTGCACTCACACGTGCGACGAGTACATTCGTATCGACTACCGCGACAGCCATTACTGTCCTTCTCCGTCTTCACGCTCGACGCCCGCAACGTCGTGGTCTGCTGTGACGTCAGTGTCGCCCATATCGACTGCTTCGAAATCGTCGAACGCACCGAACCGTTGTTTCACAACTTCGATTGTCAACTCACCCTCGTCAGTCACTTTCCACTCGATTTTATCTCCCGGTTCGATGTCGAGTCGGTCACGAATCGCCGCCGGGACTGTAACCGAGTAGTGGTCGTTGATAGTCGTTTGCTCACCATTCGTAGCCATAACTGATTGTTTGTACTCAGCTCTCTTAAGCCTCATGTGCATTCTCATGAGAACTCACAATATCTACACTCGCAGTCGTCTCTGTGCTTGATGGCAGGGGCTTTGATCTAATCTTGGATCATTCCAATGATTGGTTGCCACCGAAGGGCGTCTCCCTAGCGAGTTGGTGCTTCAACCGATAGTCGAGGGCTCCGTTATGCGAGTAGTGGAGGGTGTACGATACATCTAGGTGTTCGTAGGCTACGAGTGCGCGATATCCCATGTGGAATCAGCGGGCCAACTGAGTGCGCCCGCAGTCCTGTCGGGCGCACAAAAACCTGGTCGTTCTCTCTAGTAACATACAGGCCGTGTCCCTGGGGGTTACAGGAATTGGCCTTCGGTTTCGCGGACGACTACTGGGAACGTCTCGGTGTGCTCCAGTCCGGCATACCGTATCGTCGCGGTCACCGACGTGGGTGTGATATCACGTAGGTCGTCGTACTCAATTGTGGGTTCTGAGAGGATGTTCCCGTCTCGGTCACGCATGGTCGACCGTTCGACCTTCACTGCGAGGTCGTGGCAGTCACCGTCGTATTGCCCGCATGCGAAGCCAACATGCTGGCCCTCCTCGAGCCGGGATTCGACGACCTCCGTGACTCGTTGCTGACCAAGGCTCGCACACTCGGCCTTCGCCCATCGCTCGAAGGACATCGTCTTGTAAGCTGATTCGCGCTCCGGCGGGTCTTCATCGTCGACCGACCGATACGCAACGTACCGGATGGCATGGTCGTCTGGTAGGTACTCGGTTCCAGCTGGTGGACCGGCCTCGTCCAGAATGGAGACGGAGTCGGCGTAGCCACGGTCGGTCATAGAGATGGGTGTACGGCAAGGCGACTTCTAAGTATTCGGTCACGCTTGGAATCACCGCCAGTGCCTTCGGTAACGCAAAAAGCTAGTCGCATATCAGGCATGAGTGGATCGGGTAGGGCCGTTGCGGTCACAGTCTCTTGTGAACTACCCCACCCTAATCGCTCACGGCTTGCGCCGTTCGCTCGGTGAGGGTGGGGCTTCCTGTTTCCACGACGCGCTTTGCAGATACAAACGTATCCACAGGGAGCGCAGTCTCCACAGGCGTTGAGTCGGAGTGAACCACTCCTACTTCTTTGAGGCCGCGAGAACGAATGTTCCACGCCGCATTCGCGTCTCTATCCGCTTCAAACCCACACGCCGGGCACGAGTGTTCACGAACCCACAGCGGCTTATCCGTCTTGACACCGCATGACGCGCACTCCTTCGTCGTGTCTTTCGGGTCAACAGCGACGAAGTGCGTTCCTTCGCGCTCGCACTTGTACTCGAGCATCCGCAGGAACGTTCCCCACGAGGCCCCGGCACGGTTCCGTGAGTTGCCGGGGAGTTCGACCAACCCGGCGGCGTCCAAGTCCTCGACCGCGACAAGGTCGTACTCTCGGGCGTAGTAGTTTGACAACTTGTGGAGGAAGTCTCGTCGCTTGCGCTTCAGGTCGGCGTGACGTTGGGCGACTGTCTTGCGTTGTTTCTCCCAATTGTTCGAGCCGTGTTCCTTCCGTGAGAGTTCGCGCTGTGCGCGTTCCAACCGCTCGCGCTCGTCGCTGAAGTCGGGACTCTCGATGGCGTACCCGTCGGTACCGTGGGCGTACTTCAGGATACCTACGTCGATACCGACGACTTTCTCGGGCGTCTCCGGTTTCTCGGGCGTTTCTTTGTCCACGTCGATGCCGAACGTGGCATACCACTCGCCCGTGGGTTCTTGTTTGACCGTGACCTGTTTGATGGTCGCGTTCTTGGGGATGTCTCGGTGGAGGTGAATCGGAATTTCACCAATTTTGCTCAACCACAGGACAGGCCGACCACTCGTATTCTTGAGTTTGAAGCCGGACTGGTTGTAGGTGAGCGACCGATACTCCCGAGGAGACTTCCACTTGAGCATCCCCACAGCCCGCCCATTCTCCTTCTGCGCTTTGAGTGTAGAGAGGTTCTCGTAGACGCGCTTGACGACCATCTGCAATACTTTCGAGTGAACGTCTCCGAGGTCGTCCCACCACGTTTTGAGGTCGGGAAGTCGTCCCTGTACCTCGTAGCGAGCGGGAATCTCGTCTGCGTCGTTCAGCAAGCAGAGAACGTGATTGTACAGTTGCCTACAAGTATCGACGTGGTGTAGAAGCTCCTCTTTGAGGGCCTCCGGTGGGTCGAGTCGATACTTGTAGTTGTACTGCATATTCTACTCGTCTGAACTGGGTTCGGAGACGCGAACGACTTTCACGTCGGCTCCGCGCCAGCGTTTGGGAACGATGACGTGGGCACTGTTACCCGACGGTTTTGCAGTCCCGTCGAGGACTTCTTCGCCTTCGATTTCAAATCTACCCATCGTGTTTGTATATACTATGAATATACATAAAGGTGGCGGTGGGGCTGTGGGCAGAGTGTCGCGGGTGTATGAGAACTGTGCGGCGCTGTATCCCCTCCCTACTGCGCTACCCGGTCGCTTCGCTCCCTGCGTTGCTCCTTGAGGAAGGGGACTTAGCGCCTAATCCCAGTTAAATTCGCTTTCGATTGGCGTATCGCAGAATAACACCGGTCTTCCGGAGAAATCCGGGACGAAAACTCTGTCAGTAGTATTGTTGGATGCTTTCGTGGACGCCGACGTAGTCGATGGTATCGCTGAGAGCATCAACGACGACGTCGATGGCTTGGTCAAGTTCGTATTCCTTGTATTGGCCGCCGCCTGCGCCCTCGTTGATTTCGTCTGCGGAGATGATGCCGAGCATGGCGAGACTGTCAAGATGTTCACGCACCCATCGAGTTGAGAGCACTCGTTCACCGGTCCGGTCAACGAGACGTTCGTAGCGCTCGTATACGTCGGTCGTCCGAACAGGGGTTCGGCCTTCTGCATCGAGTGTTGCCACGGCGTACGCGACGTACTGTGATTGCTCGCCACGGTCAGCAAGTCCTTTTGAAATCGTCTGTCGCTCGACAGTGCTTTTTGCTTCTTTGACGTGGTCAACTGTGACCGTGCTTTGGTTTGCATCACGGGCTAGGTCGCCAGCAACGAGAAGGTAGTCAAGTGCTTCACGGGCGTCGCCGGTTTCTTGGGCGGCATATGCGGCGCAGAGCGGGATGACGTCATCGTTCACGCTCTCGTCTTTGAATGCGACTTCTCGACGTTGCTCGAGAACTTGCCGGAGTTCGGTCGCGTCGTAGTCTGAGAACGAAAGTTCACGCTCACAAAGCGAGGATTTGACTTTCGCGGACAGTCGGTCGCGAAAAGTCATATCGTTGGAAATGCCGATAACACCAATTCGTGCGGTTTCAAGGTTGTCGTTTTCACGTGCTCGGGAAAGCTGGTAGAGAATCGAATCGTCTTTGCGGACGTGATCGACTTCGTCGAGGACGAGGAGCGTGATACCGGCGTTGCTGTCGAACTCCTCCCACATCATCGCGTAAACTTCGGCTTTGGAGTATCCCGATTCGCTGATTTGCTGTGTCGGCTCTCGGAGACTATTGACGATTCTGACGGCGACTTGGTAACTGGACTCAAGTCCGTCACAGTTGATGTGGAGCGTGGCGAGGTCGAGGTCGTCGTATTCTTGTGCGTCCTGTTCAAGTGTTCGAAGCATGAACTTCGTCGCGGCTGTTTTCCCAACACCAGCTTTCCCATAGAGGAAGATATTCGATGGTTGGTCGCCCCAGATGACGGGGTTGAGGAGTTGCTGGTATTCTTCGAGTTCGTCATCTCGACCGACAAGTTCGTCGGGCGTGTAATCATCGAGAAGGGCGTCCCGGTTCGTGTAGGGCGTTTTCCCACGTTCAAACCCGATGGAAGTCACATGTAGAGGCTCTCAAAGCAATGGGATAAGCGTATCGAACCACTACTTCCGTAGCTTCCGGAGGTTCCTGAGTTTGGTTTCATTTAAAACGCAGAACACCGTTCTTCCGGAGTTCTCAGAGTCATTCACGGCTACCCACCGTCGAACACTGCATTTCCGGAGTTTCCGGATAAGTCGAACTCCCCGAGCAGACACACACCATTCTTCCGGAGTAATCGCCCAAGAGAGCACGGCGGACGCTATTCTCCAACACCTATATCGTTTAAATAGACTATTATGCCTATAGTACGGATTTAGTTTCTACCATATTAACTTAAAGGTTCGTGTTTCTAGAGCAGAAACTGAACGAGGAGAGGAAGTGTATCTGGAAATAACTCCGGAAGAGCGGTGTGTGTGTTCGAGAGAAGTCGCAGTCAGTAGTCACTTGTTTGCCGAAGCTCACCCAGAAGTCGTTCAGGACAGACTTCGAGGAAGCTGAGCGGGGCTTCAACCTCTATCGCTCCCGGTTCATGGACTGATTCGTCATCAGTTTCGAGTTGGAAATGCGTTGTCCCGAGTTCTGGATGGTCGTCGTCTTTGTGCCAGCCGAGACTCACGACATCGTCCGCCTAATGAACGGCACAATCGGTCTGACTATCCTCTATGCGGGTGGTTCGTGGATGACTCCTCGGGAGGCGACTCCACTCCGAGTGTCGTGAGCGAATTCTTGAGGCTGATTGCGAATTGAATTGCTTCACGCATCTCGATGTTGTACACCCACTCGTCGATGGTTTCGAGGCGCTCATGTCGACCCTCACTATCGAGGTCGTCACGGCCGACGCTCTGGCGGAGTTCTGTGAGTGATTCAACCTCGTAGGTGTCCTTCCACGTATCAATCTCCTCCCCAATTGCGTTGAGTTCCTGTGAGAGTTCGTCGAGCGTGTGTACTTCTGCAAGCGCACGCACCTCATGAAGAAACTGCGTGACGTTATCTGATTTGTAACTCCTCTCTTCGTCCGTTTCGATGACTTCCAGATCATCTTCTTCGACCATCCTCTCAAGATACGTCACGGCAGTATCGCGAGAGACCTCTGCCTCCTTAGCAATCCACTCAGCAGTACGTGATTCTATCCGCGTTAGCGCTACATGGCGGACACGTGCTGTCGTATCCATATTTTCGGGCCATCTCGATGTTTTCGTCGTCATAAGTCATGTGAGAAGTCAATCTGCTTGTTCAGAGCGTTCGACTCTCGGTAGCGCAAAGAATCCCCGTGTAAGAGGCGAAGCAAACGAGTAGATAGTAGACGGAGAGAAACTCGTTACGCACATCTGTATACGTAGGCCAATCAGTGACTTCGACATTCATCCATCGAGGCCCCACTGAACGTCTTCCTCAACTGCTTCGACTTCGCGTTCTGCACGCTTGATTTGGTCTCGACCGACAAGTTCAATTGCGGTGTCTCGGTCAACGTCGCCATCTAAATACTGAGACAGTACGGCGTCTGTCCAGAGAATCTCGACACCACGCTCTATGGCTTCTTCGAGAATTTCGGATTCGGAGATGCCTCGTATCTTAGAAATCTCCTGAACACGCTCGGTGATGGTCTCCGTCATAGTAGAATGTCACTCCGTTTCTTGATAAACGCCATAGCAACTGTGCTAAGATCTAGAAATTGGAGGTTAGTCTGCACTTGCGGGTGTACTCTCTGTATCCCCATCCTCAAGGAAAGGGTAGTCGATGTGTATCTCGATTTTGTCGAAGGGCACGGCTGGCTGGATTGCGCCACCAGGGCCGCCCTCTTTGAGTTCGAGAATTCCGACTACCTCCAAGTGCTTCAAATCGGAATGGACATCGGACACATTCCGGTCAACGAGGCGGGCGGCCTCACGCATGCTCTCGGGTTGTTCGGTCGCAATTGCTTTGATGAGTTCAAGACGGAGTGGCGTGAGGCTGTCGACGAAATCATCGTAGGTGCCGAACTGGAGGACGGCACGCTCATCACTCTCTTCTAGCTCGTCTTCTTTGGCATACTGGATGAAGTTGAGGGTGTTCTCACGAACCTGCGCTCGGTCGCCGACAGTAACGTGAAGCGTGGTCATATTTGATACGGAGTTCACCGCTACTTCGTCCTGCATATCGTCCCACCGCCCATCGATTTCGCGTGACTAGACCAAGCCCTTTCGGGGGATAGGGGATGTCGAAGACGCCGTTGGCGGCAGTAAGGTTTCCTCAGGAGGAGATATATCCATTCAGTTGTCTCGCCACATCCGCGATACGTTCATCAACGAGGGAGGTCATATGGAACTCCACGTCTGCAGCACTATTGAGAGTCGCGAGCGCCCACGGAAGAACGTGACTTCGTTCTCCGAGTGGTTCGCCCTCGTAATCGTCGTCTCGAAGCGTGAGTGACTCCTCGTGGTAGGTCTTCGTGGAGATCAGGACCGTGATGAGTTGCAAGCCGTGGGTCGGAAACCGAGGTGTTCCCAGAATGAGCATCGGGCGACCTTTGTCTGAGAGCGGATCGGTTCCCCAGATGATGTCACCGCGCTCCAGTTCATCGAACGCGGTCACTGCACGTCCTCCATCTCGTCGGTTTTCAACTCCTCAAGATGCTCCTCGCCGTACTGCTCGTCTGCGGTCTGGTGGTGCTGGTGGAGCCGGTAGGCGGCCCGGAGCCGTTCCTCATCGTCAGTAATCGCCCAGTACGGCCGCTTGTGCCGCACGAGACCTCGTTCCTTCAGCCGCGAGAGAATCGCACTCACGGCGTCCGTATCTAACTCAAGTTGCTCGGCAATCGTTGCCGCCTTCCACGCACGGTCGTCGTTCTCGTCGAGGAACACCACGATCCGCTCGGTATCGTTCTGCTCCTCGAATTCGCCGTCGTCGGCGTTCTCGAACTCGTCAATATCGATGGTGCCGCTCGACATAGACCTAGTGTTGGGACTGTTGGAACATAGCTGTTTGGTATGTTTGTTACTTTGGGTTGGAGTGTTACCGTGCATAGAAATACAGGATGGAGTTACTCAGCTGGCGTCGCGACGAGGTGCTCCTCAGTCTCACGCGTTCAGTACGTTGCGAGTCTGTCTAGGCGACATCGCTCGCACAACTACAACGGGCCGTCGAGATACCCGAGCTCGACACAGATTGGGTGGGTGACTCCGCTTCAAACCGTTCGTAATCGGGTGATGTACTATCGAATGCATCTCATCGGTCATGGGAATCACGTTGGCGCGCATCTACGCGCCTCGGCCTCTCAGGCGCGTACAAACTGCTAGTTCCCGCGAGTTAACCAACAGACGCTCCCGAGTAATACCAAGCGTTGGTTAAGAATTGGGCTTGCCGGACTCGTCTGCCGTTGAGGGGCCTAACTCGGGGAACATTGCAGTCCCAATACCGCACGTTTATATCGTACGACCAGAACCAATCGGGGGTGGGATACCCTGTTTCTCCCCTAAATCCCCCATCTGGGTATCCCACGCCTGAGCCTGACCTCGTAGACACGCACTATACAGTATTCGTTGGTCGATAGCCGACGACGCAATCTTTCTACTAACTACCGAGGCCATGAGTCCAAACCGAAGGTTCGGTCGGACCCCAATGGTCTATTTGATGGCGTCCAATATATCGAATGATGCCGAGTTCACGGAGGCCCCTGAGCACGAGCGAGCAATCTGTGCTCGACCACCTCGACACGTATATCGAGACCACGGCAGATGAGGAGCGTATCTCACACGCAGACGCCGTCACGTACCTCAGTGAGCAAGGAATCAACCGTGCTGACGCCGATGAGCTTGTCGAACAACTATTATTGAAAGGATATCTGTACGAGGTCGGCGACAGACTCCGTATTCCACCTCGCATCTAACCGCTTACAGCCTGCATCCGTCTTACCAGACTAACATTTCTCTACGAACACCTACGAGTCAGGGTCGTTTCCGAACAACCGCTTCGTCCGCCCCCAGACAGACTCCGACTGTGACTCCCCATCATCCGGACTCCCAGCAACACCCTGCCCCTCGTGAGTCTGGTTCGTCGCTTGCTGACGCTCCGCGAGTTCATCTGTGAGTTGCTCGACTTCCGCTTCGAGTTTGTCAATGCGGTCGTTCTTCCATTCGAGGAGCGTCTCCAGTTCTTCGACACGCTCGGCCAACAGCCGATTCTTCTCGGTGAGATACGCCTGACTACGAGCTGAGTCCTCACGGCCAGTATCAACCGAGGAGTCCCCCGTTGCGGTAGAGTCCCGAGCCAACTCTTTTTTCGGTTCTGGGTCGTAGAACGCCGAGGTATTCCCTACTGCTCGTTCGATGGTCTTCTCTCCGTACGTCGAACCGTCTGCATAGTGGACCTCATCCCATTTCTCACGGAGCAACCCAGACTGGCGAAACAGATCGTCCATCCGGGTTTGGTCGCCGCCAGTCCAGAACGCTAGCATATTGCAGAGCGCCATATCCGCTTCCGACTGACTATCATATCCACCCGTATTCCCTTTCCAGAGACGCTCGAACTTCGCCCCATTCGACGCATTCATCGCCTTCTCCAGCAACTCCTCATCTGCGAGGTCAACGTCAACTTCACGTGGCCCATCCGTCGTAGGGTCCTCGTCAGCGCCCTCACGCGGGTCAGGTTCGGCCTCCGAACTGTCGTCGGTGTCTTGGACGTACTCACGATGAATGGCCGAGAGCGCATCCTGCCGCCGTGCAACACGCGTCGGCGTCTCCTCAACGTGGTCGCCGGTCACGGTGAAAAACCGTGCCGTCTCATACAGCTCGAAGCTTCCACGTCGATTCCGGCCCTCAGGGAGGTCGCCTTTAATCAGCACGTGATACCCAGTTCCAGATGGTGAAACCTCGGTGTACGAGTCGAGACGCTCAATGATGTCACGTGCCGCCTCGTCAGCCTCCTCGGTTTCAGGGTCCCGGCAATCGTCGAGGTCCACGCCAACGATGAGATCATCATCGGTAAAGACGAACCCGACGCCGTCCGCGTTCCCTGCTTCGATGTAGTTGAGCGCGGTCTCCAATCCCGTCCACGTCTCCGAATCCGTCGAGGACGCGAACCCACCCGACCCCGGTGTCACCGGAATCTTCGTCGCCTTCCCATCCCGTTGCTCCTCCTTCCAGCACACCCACTGCTCGCGCTCACACAACTCATCCGGAAGCACCGAGACCCCGACTAGTGACTCAGAATCCATCCTCGTCTCTCCTTGTAGATACTTCTTGGAACATCGCACACCTACTATCACGACGATGATAAAACGGCGCTCGACGAGCAGGCTGACCGTTACCCCATCCAACGGGTGCAACCCGTTCTATATTAGTTGGTCTTTGGGCGGGGATTTGCATGGACGGCGTCCTCGTCATGCGATTTTGCGTGGACAGTCGTGTCCATGCAACACCCTTGGCCGTCCAGTCTGCATGGAAGGGAGTGTAGAAGACCGAAGCTGCTCGTCTTGAGGCTTGTATTGCACTATTTCGTCGGCTAGCTTCTGTCGAATGAGGGCGGTGGCTAAGCCACCCGCGGATTGTATCCTATATTTGATTGGTTTCATTGTTCGAGTAGTGTCTTAGCCTCTTGTGTCAGCGTGATTCCAACGTAGAACTGAACGCGCTCACCGTTCACTCGCGACCGATCAGTATCGAATTCAATGACGTTCTGCAATTTCCGAGTGAACCATCCCTTGTTCGTCCCGTCAATATCGTGCTGGTCAGTCCAATTAGAATACGCCTGAAATAGGTCATCCTGTGGAACCTTGGCCTCGTCCACTTGCTGAACATACATTGCGGTGAACGCCTCGACACCATCGCCACTCAGATCGACATCCACCGACTTAGCAGGTGACTGAGAATCAGCGTCCTCGGGCGATGGGAGAGTCTTCTCACTCTGGGTAGAGTTCTCAGACTGCTCTGCATCTTCAGTCAAAGTGTCGGGCCATAGTTCTACAGAGTCGGGATTCTCTGGGAGCGCATACGTCTCGCCTTGCTGGAAGACCGTCGGATTGCCGTCCGCTGATAGAATCAGAACAACGTAGCTATCTTGGGGAATCTCAGCTTCCGGCAGTTCGTCGCTTGGGACGAATGGTCGCTTGATTGGCGTCCACTCCGCCTCGAACTCCTCTTTCGAGTCATATGTCTGTGTTTCGCCGGGTTCGTGGACGGTGTACTGCCCGGTTTCTCGGTCATGACTGTAGTAAGCCGGAACCACGTCTTTCGAGAGTGTTCCTTCGTCGGGCATACGAGCGAACTTCGTCTCGCCGTCAGAGAGCACGCGCTCGTCACCGTCGCGGGTCCAGACTGTCCGGTTCGTGTCAGAGGTACGTGGCCGGACTGCAGTCACGCCACCATGCGCTGTTGCGCCACCGCCGAACGTCACGACCTCGTCGCAGTTGTAGAACTGCTCGGTCCCATCTGCGCGCTCTTGGAGTGGCGGCGAGAGAATATTCTCAACCCGTGACGCCCACTTCGTCTCCGAGTCACCCGGTCGAACGACAAAGATTGGAATCCGGTCTGCTTCGTGGGCGCGCTTGAGATTCTGCAAGACCTTCACAGGCCGGTCCAGCGTCGTCGTCTCAGCCTCGATATTGAACACGGCGTCATGGTCCGGATGGGTTGCAATAGCGTCAGGCTGTTCACTTCCGTCCTGTTCGACAATCTCAACGCTAAACCCACGCTCAGTTAGTGCTGCCTCAGTCTCGACGAGGACTGCATCGTGAGTTTCACCGCCCGCAGATCGAACGGACCCTGTCTCCGGTTCAACCATCGTCTCCCCATCGTCGGTGAGACGGACCACGATATCGTCGTCCTGCAACTCGACTTCCATTAGTCCAGAGGCGTCTCGTACGTCGGGCAAGTCCTCGGGCGCATACTCGATATCGGCATCCTGATTGTCGAGGCGGACCGCGAGTTCGTCGTCCACTGCGGCGACATCCACCCAGCCGTTTTCTGCACGGACACCCTCCCGAATCTGGACTGCGCGAATCGCCTCGGCCATCGTTTTGTCCAGTATCCTCGTGGGGTTCGCCGCCTCGTTGGCATCACCATAGATGAGGTTCTGCATGATTTCGGCGTCAGTCAACGGGTCCGTCCCATAGCGTTCGAGACTCTCCTCGATGATCTCGTCAACCTCCGCGGACGACCGGAGCGGCGGATATGGCGCGAACGAATTGAGTAGAACTGGTTCAGAGTAGCGACCACCACTAAGAGGGAGTTTCGTCCATGCTTTGTACTGGTCAGTCGAGATGAGATCCTCTGCTGTATAGTCGCGGAATCGCTTCATCAACAGGCGAGCGTCGTCCACGCTGTTCACTGAGAACGCGATGAGGTTGTCGCAGTTATTCTGCACTGCTTCGAGCGTCTCTTCTTCGAACTGCGATGGATACTGGGACGCAAGCGTCACGGAGAGACGCATCGAGCGAGCGCGAGCGAGCATCGACTCAATGTCAAGGTTATCGCTGGCAATCTCATCGAACTCGTCAACAAGCACAAAGTAGGGGTCAGGGTCACGGTCTAACTCGTACGACCGGCGTTGAATCGCACTCCAGAGATTCCGCATCACACCGAGCGTGATCATCTTCTTGATATCCGTGTTCTCGACGGGCGTCCGAACGATGACGATACGGTCGTTCTCGATGATATCGCGGAAATCAATGGTGCTCTCGCGGTGGGCGATAATCCGCCGGATAACCGAGTTCTCGACCCACGATTTAATCCGCTTCAGGATGGGTCGCACCGTCTCGTCCTCCATCTTCGCAATTTCGATGCAGAACTCACGCACATAGGGGTCCTCGACATTAGCCGCGAACTCTTCGCGACGCTCGGCGTTCAACAGCGTAAAATACAGATCAATCACCGAGAACGGCTTCTCGGACTGCATCATCGCCCGCCCCATCGACTCGGTGATTGACTCCATGTTGATGCCCCAGTATTCGTCGGTATCGAAAATCGCCTTCAGATTCTCGATCCGGCTCTCAATCTCGTTCTCGTATTCCTCCGGCGTCTCGCACTCGGGAACTTCGAGGAAATTCAGCCCAACCGTCTTCTCGTGCTTGGACGAGCCCGGTTCGATCCAAATCACATCGTCAAGGCGGTGAGCGGGGAGTTTCCGCAGAAGGTCACGGGAGTCGCGGCCTTTGGGGTCGAAGTAGACGAAACCGTGGCCAGCGTACGCCAACTGGACCGAGATATTGTTCATCTCCGTTGATTTCCCGTAGCCCGTCACGCCCTGAATCCAGATATGGCGGAACAACGAGTCGAAGCGAAGCGGTGCTTCACGGAATCCTCGCTGGACGTCCTCGTCGTATCCAATCCACAGTTGGTCAAACGTGCCCTCAGCACTTGCTTCGATCATCTCACGGACGTACGGGCCTGCAACGAGACCTTCATCGGCTGTCTCGGTGCTAACGGCCTTCCCGCCGACGTAGGTTGTGTCCTCCTCGGTAATGTCGTACGGTTCACCGAGAAGCGATTGGGCGTCGAGTGTAGAGTCGGCCTCCGTGTCGTCTGCTTCTGGCTTCTCAGATGCAGAGGTAGTGTCAGACGACGCCTCGGAGTCGTCACTCCCGAAAATTCGATCAAACACCATGATTTCCTCTGTTGGAACTGGAGTCGTCGTCTTCGCCACTCTCGGTTTGGCGGTCGTGTTGTCCTGCGTCAGCAGGAACTCGGTCGCCGCGCTGAGTGTGTCGCCAGTCGATGTTCGGCGTCTCGATGTCATCACTCGGGATATGGGCAACACCAGCGAGTTCGTCGATAGTTAGAATCATCCGCTGGTCGGTCCAGTCACGGGCGGCCATCCGCTCGACATGCTGGTGGAGTTTGTTCGCCCGTTTCGCCTCTTTGCGGTGCCAGATTGGTGTATCTTCGAAGCCCTGCTCGGTGACGCCCCAGTAGAGTTTCTTGAACATTCCCGCGACACCACGGGCACGCGCTTCTGCCTCACTCTGGTCTGCAGAGACGGCTAGAATACGGATGTTCGCGTGGAAAGCCTGTTTGCCGCGCTGTTGTGCGACAGTTTTGGCGATCTGCTTGTCCGTCTCGTTGGCCGGACGGGTTCGTGGATTCAGCCAGCCGACTGAGGTTCCGTTTCGATGGGCTTCCGCGAGTTCCTCAACGCTGTTGTGTTTGAATCGGTCGCCGTCAGTCCACGACTGCTTCGCGGGCCGGAAAACGACTTGCACGACGACCATGCTATCGTCAAGCGAAAGCATCTCACTCGTGATTTCACCATAGGGATCCATCTCGAACTCCTCGCTGTTGTGGTGGCGAATCGGATAGTAGGGAATCTTCTTCAGGCCCAGTCGGGCACCAGCGACGTGTTCGTCGGGCTTGATTACGGGAAACGTGACGCCGTCTTCGACGTGAAAAACTTCGCTGTTGGCGTAGTTGTTACCGACGCGGCGACGGAACTTGTCGGCGGCCGCGTCGGTCGCGGCGTGCATGTAGAACTTGATTTTGCCTTCATCGAACCATATCTCGAACGAGTGGTGGTCGCTTGTGTTCTTCCCACGGAAGTTCGTGGTCACGTCGTGGACCGACCGGAGGAGACCGGTCGCGCCGAGGATGTCCTCGTTTTCTTTGAATGGCCGAATACGGAGCAGGCTACCGGATGTGTCCTCGGCCTGCTGGACGAACGCTTCGTCAAGGGGGAGTTGGGTTGCGCTGTACTGCGGTGAACCGCCGATGATGCGGCTGAATTTAGACATTGTTCGTGTTCTCCGTGGAGGTCTCTGCTGAGTCGTGTTCTGTCGGTACTCCACTCCCATCCGCACGAGCAGTCGAATCGGCTACGCCATTACTGAGTGATGCAGTGAGAACGGCGTCGATAACCTCCTGCCGTGAAAATCCATCTTCGAGAATCCGCATCGCGTCTTGCTCACGGACGCCGAAGCGATTGGTGAGCGCGTTCCGCCGGGCTTCATCCTCAACGAGTTCCTCGAACGCCACGAACTCCTCAGGGTCGGCGGAGATCGCCTGCTGGATGAACTCACGGTCATCGGGTTCGTAGTCAATGACGCGCCTCTCGAACTCGTCGGCAACGATGTGGAGCGGATATGTGCCGTGTTCTTCGACGTGGACGAGCGCCTGACTGTACCCGAGGTCGTCCTTGCCAGCGTCGGCATGCCGGACGTACTTGCGTTGCTCACGAGTCAGCCCAATCTTCTCAGCTATTTCGTCATCCAATTCCGGCAGTTTATGGAAGACCTTGATTGGGCACATTCCGAGGATTTTCTCGGCTTGCTCGGCCTCGTAGAACTCTTGAATCGTCTGGGAGAGCAAGACCATCCGAAGGCCAGCGTGGCGTTGGTGGCGGAACGCTGTTTCGAGGAAATCGAGATTCGCTTGATCCTCGAAGAGATAATGCGCCTCGTCGATGGCAAGTTCGACGTTTCGGTCGGTCTTTTTCGCCTGTTGGTAGACCGTCGTGAGGAGTAACTGCATCAGGAACGTCTGGCGGTTGATACCTGACGCCGTCCCCTCGATTTGGCCGAGGTCGATATAGACCACCTTGTTGTCGCCTTCGAGAACGTCGACCTCGGAGCGCTGTGAGAGATTCTCGTATGCACCGCCCTCTTGGAACGGTTGGAGTGCAATCGCAAGTTCATCGGCGTACTGGGCGGCGCGCTCGCGGGCAGACTCCGACGTGGCGATGTTATGCTCGTCGGGGTTCTTCGCGATGTCCGCGAGAATTCGATGGACGTCCGTCATCGTCGGCGAGTTCTCGGGCGTGTGCGTCGAAACGTCACCCTCGACGACACCGGCTTGCCGGTAGGCCTCGTCAATGACATACGAGAGGGCGCCCGTTTCGGTCCCAAGGTCGATATCGCGGGCGGTCAGGAAGTTCTCAAGCACCGCGTACACTTCGTCTTTCTTCGCAGACAATGGCGAGATACCGTCGGCAGATTCGAGGACCTCCTGTGGTGTCTCTCGAATCTCCAGCGGATTCAGTCGTGTGTCGCCACCCACCGTAATCGTCTTCGCATCGAGCGCGTCGGCGAGTCCCTTGAACCCACCAACGGGGTCAATCATCACAAGCATCGTCTCCTGCTGGCGCTTCATCAGCCGGAGGTGGCGCATTATGTCGCCGAACGTCTTCCCAGCGCCGGGCATGCCGACGACAAGTTCGCTATGGCCGGTTTCGAGGTCCCACGGATTGATTTGGACGGGAGAACCGTTGTGACCGTGGTACCCATACTCGACGCCCTCCTCCATCATCAAGTAGTTCGAGGAGAACGGGAACATCGCGCCGATGGCCTGATTGGTCATTGTGGACATCCGGTCGCGCCCGAGTTCGTTCGCGCCGAGTGGTGACACCGTCGCAAGCCCCTTCTCTTGCCAACGGTTCGCCACCTTGAGCGTGCAATTCGCGGGCGCATCCTTGACAATCGATCGGAGGCGCTTCGTCTGATTGTCGAGTTCCTGCTTGCTCTCAGCAGAGAGACGGATGAAGACGCCACCCCGGTAGAACGACGCCTTGTTCGCGCGGACGAGCGAGCGCATGAACTTCCCGCGGTCGATATCCTCCTGTAGGTCCTCGGCTTTGAGGCTGTTCGCGTCGTACTGGTTGACTTTCAAGTCCGAAATCCAGTCGGCCATCATGTCCTCGGCCGATTGTGTGTCGAACGGGTCGAGGTGAATACTGACGTCCGTCTGGAGATCAGTCTCCAACAGGAGTCGCTCGAACATCCCATTGGCAGGTTTCTCGGGGAACTGCTCAATCCAGAACGTTCGGACGTACGTCTCGTCGTTGAGAACCGCATAGGTTGTCTCCCAGTCAACAGCAGATGGCGCGATGACCGACTGGTGCATCGTTGAGGCGTCATCGAGACGGTCCTCAGAGGCGACATTCGTCTCGGTGGCCTCGCTGTCGTCCATTGCATCAATAATGCTATCCGGGGAGGGATTCGACGGGACGTCGTCGCTGAGACCGTGTGCGACAACCGGGAACGTCCCGATGGCGTTCGCGATATCGTCGTACTCCTCGGTGTGGCCTGTCCAGTATTCGTTCGTCACGCGAGCAAGATCGTAAGCATCAACGGGACTCACTGAACAGCGGTAGAGTGACGACCCACCACGACGAATCTGGCCGAGACGCGATTCCAACTGGTCTTCCTTCAGGTGGTCGCGTTCGGCCTCGGAGAGACCGTCAGACTGGAACCCGCCAAACGCACGTCCCAGAACGGGAACGTCCGCGAGGTAGGCAAGGACACTATCGCCGGTCTCGTCAAGTTGTTCGACGTCGGCGTCACGGACGGCCGTAATGATGTAGTATTCTCGGATGGTCGTGCTTTCGGAGTCGATATCGCCGTTCTGGTTGGTGTTGGTGGTGATGTACTCTTCGAGTAGTCGTTTGAGGACCGGCCGAGAACGAACGTCGGCGTCACCAAGGCGTTGCTGGTGTTCGCGGACGGTATCGTCTTGGTCAACCTCCCGACTCGTAATGTAGAACTTCACGGGGAAGTCGAGGGTTGCATTGACGAACTCAGAGAGGGACTCGACGGCCTTCGCCCACGCTTCGTCGTCTTCGAGCGCCATGTTCGCTGGTTCGACTTTCATCGCACCGACGAGCGCGCCGTCCGACCGCTCGATAGCGTGCGGGAAGACTTGCCCGACGCGGGTCAAGTAGCGGACCTCGCTGTTGTCCTCGCCGTGGGTGTACTCTTTGTTCTTGACCGCCCAGCCAAGGCGTGCGGCCAGCCATTCGGTCAGCCAGAGGTGGGAAGGCTTCACCTTGTGGAGTAGCCCGAGGAGAAGACTGAGCGTGGTACCAAGTCCGAGGATGGGTATCGTGAGGGTGGCTGGGACGAGTGCTGCGCCGATGAGCGTGACGAACGCGACGCCGATGAACAGCATGAGTTCGCCGATGGTGTAGCCGCGGAAGAACGCGGTCGTCCCGCCGAGCGACTGATGGATTCGTCGTGCACTATACTCGTAGTCGTCAGTTTTGGTACTCATAGGAAATTACCACCGTGACACCTTGTGCTTCGTCTTCCGGAACGCCTGCTTCGACCGGGTCTTCGCAGTCTGTGTTGCTTGTGTTACGTCTGCTTTCGCTTGGTCACGCATCCGGCCGGACTCCGACTTCCGGAGGTCGTTATAGCGGCCAGCGTGTGTTTTCGCGGATTGAGCAGACGACCCGAGTTTGTAGGCGTTCGAGTCGCCGCTCCCGAGTTGCGTCTGTCCACCCTTCGTGACCGGCCCGTGTGCGTTCTGAGCGTACCCACGGTGGACGTTGCGGGCACCGCGAACCGATTTGCCAGTTCCCTTCCTTGCGGCAGTCTTCGCTTTCGGCGCACCTCTTGCAGTCGTCTGTGTGCCTGAATGAGCGATCCGTTGGAGTGTTGGGGCACTCCAATAGACCGTCAGAATACTCGCAATGCAGGCTGCGGGGATAAGCGAAAGACCGAGAATCAACGCGAACAACGCACTCAATCCACTAGCTGGATCGGTCTGCCAG
This sequence comes from Halorussus salinus, assembly GCF_004765815.2. Classification (NCBI taxonomy): domain Archaea; kingdom Methanobacteriati; phylum Methanobacteriota; class Halobacteria; order Halobacteriales; family Haladaptataceae; genus Halorussus; species Halorussus salinus. The sequence goes on from NZ_SBIS02000013.1 coordinate 103,558, forward strand.
CCGAGGCGGAATAGAGCTGCTGCTGGAACTCCAGCGATGATAAGACCGGGATAGATGCTTGCGGTTCGGCGAGCAGTATTGGATATGGAGCTAAGGGGCCACACGTCTACCGCCCACAGAACACCGAGTAATGGCATTAGCGGCGTCAGAACGATTATCCCGAGCCAGCGGAGGCCGTAAACGAATGCGGCCAGGAGAAGTAATATGTTCTCGACAAAGGCGATTACTAACACAGCGATTAAACCGCCAAGTCCAGCTTTTGTCAGCTGACCAAACCCAGAGGACATCTGCTCAATTGGAGCGAGCGTCATCCCAACCGCGTTCACGAACTGGAGTGGAATCGAGACGAGCGGGAACCAAACGAACGACCCAAGAAATACAATGCCAATCCGTCGAAGGAGTCGCTTGCGGCGATATTCACTAATCGAACCTGCACGAAGCCCAATGAAGGCAAGCGCGACGAGCAACAGCATAATCGCTAATGGGAGGATATACGGGAGGTAGAAATCTTGGTAAATCGAGTTCCAAGGATCGTTCGACGGAGCATTCACGACGATGTACCGTGAATCGGATTCAGGAGCAGGAACGCCGATTATCGGTTGCAGGAGGGCTTGGAAGAGATCCTCTGCGAGTCCAAGCAGTCCATCCCTTACGTCGGTGAGAACGTCCGTGATGGCATTCTCAATCTCGTTTTCTAGCCATCCCATATTCAGGTATCGCTCCCGTTCGTCGTCTGGGTTTGATTAGTCGTCTCGCTATCGAGGATGTTGAGTTCACAAGCACCCTTCTTTCCCCCGTACTTAATTGTCTCCGAGTATGTTGGATTGGAACCCGGCTGAATGACGGTAGTCAATTGGAGTGTTTTTGTGTCGATTGTCTCGCATTCAATGGCAGAGGCCCCGACTAGCCCCCCACTCGTTTCGTAGACTGGTGGTGTCGAGTAGACGGTAGTCGTCTCTTCGGGTGGGAGAACTATCGAATGGTCGAACGTCTGCTCATTCTCATCTGTCCGGAGGACAAACGGAGCGTTTTGCCATCGAGTCTGTTTGAGTATTGCTGGCCCGTTTCCCGTGTTCTCCAGTCGGAACGCAGCGTGTTCCTCCCAGTTGTTTGCAGACTTGTCCCAGTCCATCTCGGGGTGCTTTTTCGCCCATCGGAAGTCGGTAAGTGTTACACGAGGAGTAAGGTCGACACTCACTTCTCCAAGTATTTCATCGTCCTTGGCAGCGACAAGTCGGTGTGTTCCGGGGATATAGCTCTCAGTAGTCTCGCCAACGAGGTGGAGATACGTCTGCTTCGCATCCGGCGATACTCTTGACTCCGCAAAGAGGCCACCATTTGGTCCAAAGAGGCGTACCCAGTCAGCAGGTGTATCGCTATCAAGCGCAGTTACGAGTTTTCCCCCATCGACTTCGACATCTGCGAATACAGCAGACTGTGATGCAGGTGACTCGGTCGTTGGGTTGGAGCTATTGTTCGATGTGTCGTCTGGAGAGGGTTGATTGGTACATCCAGCAAGTACAACGAGGGCACCACTAACCCCGCTAAGGAGTGTTCGACGGTCAATTCGTCTTTCGTGTTTCGGTGTATTCGTGTCGTTAGTCATGTTCTGTTTGAGAGTCCGAGCAATGCGCCGCCAGATATGTAGTCGAAGCCGAAGAGCAGGACAGCAACAGGGAGGAACCAGAGTATCGTCACGACGACGAGTTGGATGAGCGACTGAGCGTCCGGAAAGTCGGCAGGAAGCGTCGTAACATCAGTCGATTTCGTATACGGTTTCTCGGCCTGCCACCACGCTGTTGGGGTATACTCCCCGCGAACGACGGACTCCGGGTTCGAGAGGGTCACAACCCCGATTCCACTACTATTCAGGGCGGTCGTCTGATTCCTGATGTGGACACGGCCAGTCGTAACGGCATCTCCGGTCGAGTTCTCCGTCACTCTTGCCTGGACGACTGCGTGGGTAGCATTGGCTTCGATGACGGTCACGGTGAGATTCGTCTCGCGAACGGTCTGTTGCTCGGTGAGCGAGACTGTTCGTGATTGGCCTCGAACGATACCGTGGACTGTGACCTCGCGGAAGTCGCGCGCGTCCAAGGTTGTGGAACTCAGCGCGACCGAATCCGCATTCACGTACGGGTCGGCCGATTCAAGATCAATGTTCCGTGGGAGCGACGGCCCTGTCTGTTCTGTGCCCCACGCTTCTTCGATGACGAGTGGGCGTTTCCCATCGTCGTTGGGGTCAGTTGGAACGGACGGTGTCTGCTGACTCGGGAATGCGTGAACCTGGACTGGGCGTACCGACGATTCAGCACGTGACGTGTTGGTTGCAGTTCGCGTGACCATCGTCTGCCATCCGGCGCGTCCGGTCGTGTAGAACCACCAGTTGCTCCGTGCTCGAACATCGTCGCTGACCGTGATTCTCGACCACTCAGTACTCGGATGGACGACCGCACCGGTTCGGTTCTCGTTAGTTTCAAACTGGACACGATTGCCCGTAGCTTGAGTGAGTTGTGTGACAGAGACGTTCTGAAAGGTCGACACCGTTTTCGACGCTTCGACGGATTCGACATCGCGGGTCCACCCGCCATCACAACCGGTACCCGTCTGGTTCCAACTCGGACAATCGAGCGTAACGTGACGGAGTTGTACCGAAATAGTAGCCGTGACAGTCAGTTGCTGCGAGCCTGAGAGGTCGGTGTACTGGAGTGTCGCTTGGTGGCCGCGACCAGTATCGAGCGATTGTCCGTCTGCTGTGAGCCTGATGGACTCGATCTTGGTTTGGTCGATTGACCAGCGGTCACGCTCCGACCCAGTTCGATCATCCTGTGGAACGGCGACTCGGTAATCGCTAACTGCGCGAACTGTGCCGTCCGGCGAAACATACCGTGTCGTCTCATTCCCTCGGTGAAGGATTGTCGACGGTTGGATAGCGAAGATGCTGACGTATGCATCTTTGATGTACACGCCATCCATGAGGGATGCTCCCTCCGGATGGACTGACGAACGCTGATTGCCGGGTGTGTAATCGTCGAAGTCACCGCGGTTCCAGTTATCGACTGCCTGCGGTGGGCGAGTGAATGGTATGTCTGTCGACTGGGCAAGCCGTCGAGTGAACTCGCTCCGAGAACCGACGTTCGCATCCCCGAAATCGTCGGCGGAGAGATTCCCGTTGTCGGTGTCTTCCGACCAGAGACGCTGGAACGTGCTGTTGTTCACACCGTAGTCAGGCCCGTCGTCAGGGATTGCCGAGTCGGAGTTAGCTGGTGTCGCGGCCTGCACGGTTCCTGCGATACTGATGGTGCTACTGCTCACGAGAAGCAGGGCAAGCACGGCGGGTATCGCATGGCGGACAGACATTCGTTCGAGGACTGCCAAGGGATTCAGTATCGGTTCACGTGGGTTAGAATGGCTTGACGCAGTCTGAGAAGCCAAAGCCCATCTGACTACCAATCTTGTCGATGAGTTCGGGTGAGACGAGGGCAAGCACGACGATGCCGAAGCCGATGCCAGACATGACGAGTTTCTCTTTCGCCTCGTTCTGTTTCTCGGGATTGCCCCCCGCACGCATATACGAGAGGCCAGCCTTCCCAGTATAGTAGCCCGTTGCGGGAAGTCCAAGCCCGGCGACCGCGCTGAACACGAGATCAATACCTGTTGCGACGCCAGTATTACAGTACACGTCACCAACTTGGCTCTGTGCAGCGGCGGGGCCGACAGCAGCGATAAAGAACGCAAGCCCCATTGCAAGGGTCGTCACTCGCGGAGAGCTGCGGGTTATAATTGCTGTGAAGTGGTGTCTCCGTTGGGACGCAGAGTGGGAGTCGTCACGTGAACACTCGGCCGATACCTCAATTGTCGGGTCTGACGGTTGTTCATTCATAGGGTTGGCTTCTCACCTGAACGCGGTCGTGTTGGTCGTCCAACTGCGGACCAATACCTAGATCGGCAGAGTTGTGACTACGAGATCAGCGGTATGGCGTATTGTTCCGCGGTCGAGTGACCGCGATTCGGCGGTAGTTCGTGGTGCTGGTCAGGGTACTATATACCTTCTGTTCGGTCAATAATAGTCAGTATTATTCTAGAAGTTCCGGAGATAATGCTGTAGAGGAACGCATCCGACCATAGAGGATACATCACCAATGACAAGATATCTGGTTAATGATTTTCGACAATACAGTAGTACTGGCCGACATACGTAGGCCTTCTCTCAAAACAGCAGCAAACAAGATTCTGACCTGCAAGTTCCGGCGAGTAGCCAGTACCTACGTCAAAACCGTCACCCTCATCGTTTGAGTGCATTGAGGACGCGACAACACGCAGACGGCGTACTCCGAGCGCGGACAATAGGGTCATATATCCACCAACAGGGTCCTCAAGTTGTGCAAGGCGAACTTCGCCCTGATAACGAGCGAGACGTTCGTCAGCGCAGCCGACACGAGCCGCCGCATCTGCGAGAATCCGTCGGACAAGTTCCAATCGTAAATCGCCTTGAGTGCCGTCCGAATCGATTCGATAGCTGCGAGCGCACCGTCCAAATGTCCGCCACATTGGAACCATCCACAACCACAGCCACTTACACGTGGTAAATCGCCTCGGGGTCAAGCCCCGAGGCTTTCGCGTGGACTCCCGTTCTATGCCTCAGCCGAGGCAGGGGGTACGTACTCCCCACTCACGTTCAACGTCCCGCGATTCAAGCGCACATCTACGGGTGCGCCTCCATCGTCTGCGTTTTGCCGACGACGGAGATACTGCAAACCGATGTTCTTCGAGGCGTTGTAATCGGCGTGGTTCTCATACCCGCATTGCTGACACTCGAACGACTCTCTGTCACGGTTATCGTCGTGGGTAAACCCACACGTCGAACAACGCTTGGACGTATTTCGAGGGTCTACTTGGGCGACTTCGACGCCGTGTTCTTTGGCCTTGTAATCGACGTACTGGTAGAGGCGTCGGAACGCCCAGACGTGTTGCCACGTCGCTTCGGGAATATTCTCCCGAATGTGGGTCAACTCCTCGAACACGATGTGCGAACAGTCGTTCGAGACAGCTTCCTCGATAAGTTCGTTCGCCGCCGTGTGCAAGTGTATCTCGAACCGCCCGTACTCCTTCTGTCCGACTGATTCGATGTTCTCGTGGGCGTGGCGAGAGCCACACTGCTGGAGCGAGGCCCGACGTTTTTCGTACTCTCGTCTCCAGTGGTTGAACTCGTCTGCCGACCAGAATCGCCCCGTCGAAGCGACCGCGAGGTTGTTGACGCCCAAATCCACACCAAGGACTGTTCTGTGCTTGGACTCGGATTCGGACGTTTCCTCGTCTGCTTCGACGTTCCGCATCGAGGCGTGGAGATACCAGTCACCATCACGATACTGCAAGTGAGCCATCCGAAACTCGAAATCCTCGTCGGAGACGTATTTGGTCGGCGGAGTCTCCGAATCGTCGGGGAGGATGTAATCGCACTCGACGCGCCCGTCTACGGTGGAAAGGGAAACGTGGTCGCGGTGGAACGTCGCACTCCGCTTGTCGTACACCGCGCTATCGGCAGAAAAGTGCGGTTGCGATGTGTTCTCGTCACGTTTGAGGCGTTCAACTCCGCTTTTGACGGCTTCGACCGCTCTGCGAATCCCTTTCTGGACGAGGTTCGCGGTAAGGTCGGTTTCGTTGCGGAGTCGGTCGTAGAGGGCGCGTTCGGCTTTGGCTTTCGAGGTGACGTGGTATCCGTCGTCGCCGTGCCAGCACCATTCGCTCGCGGTGTTGGCGCAGTGTTTGAACTGCTCGACAGTCTCTCGAAGGGAGTCGTCGGCTCCGTCGGGAGTGTCGAGTTTGATGACGGCGGTACGACGGTATTCCACTGTGTTTTCACATATACGGACTATGTTACTTGTACGTTTGGGAGCCGGTCTGCATCGTAGCGTAATTTGTGTCATCGGTTGTCGGCTTCCTCCCCGACCTCAAGGGTCGGGGCATCCGCCTTGTACCGCCTGTGAAAATACTCCTCGAAAACTACCCCGAACTGTTAGCAGACCTTCAAAAAGCAGCCTGTGACGATGACACAGAAATAAGTGAAAGCTAAACTACACTTCTTACCCTCTCTAAAATAGGATTTCCAGCAGCGGGTAGTTTTTAACTGAGTAACATTAATAAGGACAGAGTTGTGCGGTTTACTTGATGTTTGAACGGGTAGAAAACGAGGTGGCAATTATAGAACGCAACCTTGGCGTCTTAGAGGCGGTCATCGAATACAAGCCAGTTGGACTTACTACGTTAGACAACCGTCTTTCCTATCCAAAACATAAAATCCGCTATTCACTTCGAATCCTCGAATCGAAGAACCTCGTAGAATCGACTTCATCAGGCGTCACCACGACCGACTATGTCCCAGAGTTTCAAGCTGAGATGAACTGCGGAATAGAAGACATCAGTCAGACACTGGAACGTCTTCAATTGGTTTGTCAACCGGACTTTGAGTCTGTCTCGGAATCTGCGACCGCCGACTAACTACTTCGTCTCTTTAATCGTATTATCGTATCTTTTATTACTGTCTTCTTGGGCTGTTTCAGTATGGTAGAGAACAAGCGAGTGCTTGTGACTGGCGGTGCTGGGTTTATCGGATCGAACCTCGCAAACTCCTTAGCCGAATCAAACGACGTCATTGCTCTCGACAATGGGTATCTCGGCACCCCAGAAAATCTTAAGGATGATGTTGAGTTCCACGATCGGAGTGTCGTCGAAGACGATCTCCCCACGGATGTGGACGTTGTGTTCCATCTTGCAGCGCTCTCTTCATATGCGATGCACGAGGAGAACCCGACGAAGGGTGCTCGGGTGAACATTGAGGGATTCGTGAATGTTGTCGAACAAGCCCGTCAGGATGGCTGTGACACGGTTGTATATGCGTCGACTTCCTCGATTTATGGGAATCGCACGGAGCCCTCGCCTGTGGACATGGACGTAGAAGTTCAGACAGGATATGAGGCGTCAAAGCTTGCGCGTGAACAGTATGGTGAGTACTTCGCCAATCACTATGATATGAATATGGCTGGGATGCGATTCTTCTCGGTATACCAGGGCTACGGTGGGGCAGAAGCCCACAAGGGCGAGTATGCAAATATCATCGCACAGTTCGCCGACGACCTCGCCAACGGTGAGGCGCCGGTCATCTACGGCGATGGCACCCAGACACGAGATTTCACCCACGTCGATGATATTGTGCGCGGTCTAGAGGCGGCAGCGAATCACCAGCTCACGGGCATCTATAATCTCGGGACGGGCGAGAGCTACAACTTCAATACCGTGGTCGAGATGTTGAATGCCGAACTCAGAACCGATATTGAGCCCGAATACGTCGAGAATCCGATTCCCGAGGATGTGTATGTTCACGACACAATGGCTGACGTGACGAAGATGCGCGAGGCGACAGGGTGGAAGCCCCAGATCAGCTTTGAGGAGGGAATCGAACGCGTGTGTGCTACGTATCGTTAGCCCCGTCTTTCGGCGGTTATGTGAGCATCCCTTTCAGCAATTGTGATTTCTGTACTTGTCACGTACTGCCCGCTGTGAACAGATGGTGGCACACCATCAGTACATTAGTACAGACGCGTTGACTCTGAGTCTGTCGTGGGATAGGCACACCCGGCATTCGCGCACCGTATTTTTGTCGGGTACTCCTCAAGGGCACATCCGCACCACGGACATTGTTTGGTATTCACATGGCCTATCTCGCAACTCTGGTACTTAGTGATTTGGTAGTGTATCGGTTGCGGTTATTTGAGATTCATGTCGTTGTGAGCATCTACTATGGTTATCGGCTTTGTCCATTTGTCTTCTTGGTGGTACACAGGGCTATTCTAGTAGCCCTTTCTACGAATTCTGTCGTGGGCTTTTGTGTTGTTTCTGCTGGAGGTTACTCAGACCTCTTTTTGTCCTTCGTTATTCATAAGGAGCTCCCGGACGACAGAAGTTATGGCCAAAACGTTTATTTACGCGCTAAAATTCTAATCAAAAACGTGTTATTATAGTAAGAGTTTTTAGGGACTGGTTAAGTTGACTTAACAATGGCACGCTATCCACGAACAGTACGCGATGCTGCAGTCAAATGCATCTCCTGTAATGCACCAGTCACACAAACAGTTGATGATCGATACGTCTGTGTAAAATGTGGTAAGTCTCCTCTCAAACAAAGCAGTAAAGCAGCTCCGACGGCCACCGCGAGTGACGACTAACCTAAGAGAAACTAGCACACATGGCAACAAAAGGCAAGCAACCATCGATAGACCAAACTTCATCCGAACGAGGGACCCAGCAGCGCCCTACCCCAACAGGTGGCCTTCTCGTCGATCAAGACAGCGATGTCGAGCCTGCATTGAGCGTAGTGATGCCCACGCTCAACGAAGAAGAGGGCATCGCGGAGTGTATCAAGCGAATCCAGAACGGTATCGAAGAATTTGGGATTACCACCGAAATCATTATTAGTGACAGTTCGACTGATCGCACCCCTGAAATTGCTCGGGAGATGGGTGCCATTGTCGTTGAACCTGATGCCCCCGGTTACGGCTATGCCTACCGATATGCGTTTGAACGGGCTCGCGGCGACTTAATTGCTATCGGTGATGCCGACACCACGTATGACTTTGAGGACCTCCCCCGATTGCTCGACCCAGTTGTCCGGGGCGACGCCGACATGGTGATGGGAAGCCGTCTTGAGGGTGAGATCAAGCCCGGCGCGATGCCGAAGCTCCATCAATACATCGGGAATCCATTGCTAACCAAATTCCTAAACGCCTTCTACGGAGCGGGCGTCTCGGACGCCCACAGCGGCTTTCGGGTCTTCAGCCAAGAAGCGTGGGAAACGCTGGAGTGTACGACAACTGGCATGGAGTTTGCCAGTGAGATGATTATGGAGGCCGGCGCCAAGGATCTCACTATCAAGGAAGTCCCAATTACCTACCATGAGCGAGAGGGTGAAGCCACGCTTGAGAGCTTTCGTGATGGTTGGCGCCACGTCCGATTTATGCTTGAAAACGCGCCGGGGTATCTCTTCTCCGTTCCCGCAGTAGCAATGTTCGCGGTTGGACTCCTTACAATGACTCTTTCAATATCTGGGGTTAGCGTGAGCGGTGTCACGTTCGGGAGTTACACGATGATTGCCGGCAGTCTCTTTACAATCGCCAGCTATCAACTTGGCAGTCTCTCGCTCTTCAGCGCAGTTGCAGCAGACCCAATCCAGAAACCGCAGGATCCTTTCACCACATGGGTACTCAACAATTTCAAACTTGAGCACGGTGCGATGCTTGGAGTTGGTACCTTTGGTGCAGGAATGCTCTATACGGGGTACTTCGCCTACAACTGGGTGATCAGTGGCTTTACACAACTCCCCGTCATTGCTACCAATCTCGTCGCGTTCACAGCTCTCGTACTCGGGATACAAACCATCTTCTACTCGTTCTTCCTGAGTATCATCGCCAGCAATAAAGAGTGATGTCCTCCATGCTGAAATGCATGGATCTCTGATACCGCTACTTGTGCGGTACATCTTAATGCAGGAGGTTAGAAGCCACTGGTTTGTGACAAAGTGGCTAACTCTGCCACATAGCCTTCTGCGTAGATTGACATCAGATTTCACGCGAGATTCCTGGAATTGCGTGGGTCCGCACATTACAGTTGAGTGGTAGCGAACTCATTATCTGTCACCAAGCGGTTTTCGGGCGTTTATGGAGCCGTTTAGTCTGACCTCGCCTACTAGCGAAAAATATAAATATTATTTAGGAAGAGTTTGAAGCCAAGATTGATTCAGTCGTTACCATGTCCGGGACCTCCTATAGAGACGAAGCGCGTAACGAACTAGCTTGATTTCACTCGTCAGCGATTTCTATCTAGCAGCGACGTTATACATCTCTCAGATTTCCGTAGCAGTGAGTTCTTCGTTGTATGCGAGTCGCCCACGGAATGTCTCGAATGAATCTACAGCGAATCGTCTTTGAGATCCTCTAGTTCTGTCTTGAGTTGTTCCAATTCTGCTGAACGGGATTCCCGGCTATGCACCTAAACGAAAACCAAGGTTCATTGAAGAGCAACTGGGTAGGGTTGAGTTCGTCTCTTTTCTTCACGTCAGTAAGCGTCTTGCGGACAGGGTTGTAGTCTTCCAGTCGCTGGACGCTGATCAAGTTTCTAAGCGCCTTTAACGTGGACTCACGATTTAGTTCACTCAAGTACAAATCGCGAGATAGCAGTCCATCAACAATGTGTTACACAAGAGCGATACAAACAGTGCCAGTAAGAGACCGACTACGTGCATCGGTTATCCCGAACAAATTTATGCGATAGAGAGCATGTCCCGAGTATGGACCGTTCGGGCGAACTAACAATCTCCAAAGATACCATCGCCGAACTCAACGAGAGAGCGGCTAAGTCGAACTTCGAGAACACAGATTCGTACGCAGAATATCTGTTGTCGGAGGTGTTACATCATCTCGATGAGCCGGGCGATGCACCGGATAAAGCAGAAGTCGAAGACCGGTTACAATCACTGGGTTATGTCGAATAACGTCTTACTCGTAACCGCAGACAGCCTCCGTGCCGACTATTGTGGCTTTCTGGGAGGTCCGGAGACGACACCATACCTCTCCAAGTTAGCAGATAATAGTGCGGTTTATGAGTCTGCCATCTCTCCAGGGCCGCGAACGCCGTCCTCAATTGCGTTAACACATACTGGTGAACGGTTCCGAAACGTCGATGCCGATACAAATGAGGGCCGGCTAAAACGGATTGCAGACCACATTCGCCGGTTCGAGACAATCCCCGAGCGTCTTGCAGCGCAGGGATACTCAACAGGTGCTGTAACTGCAAATCCGTGGACGGTAGGTTTTGATGAGCCATTTGATGAATTCGTCGCAATCGGCGAAGGATACGAAAGCGAATCGGATTCCACTGAACGGAGTATTATCGATAAAGGTCTTGACTATGTGGAGCAGTGGCGAAAGGGAACAGATTGGTTCGCCCAATGCACCAGTTTTGATGACGAAGTCCACCGTCTAATTCAGGAACTTCCCGAACCGTGGTTCATATGGGTTTTCCTGATGGACACACACAGTCCGTACATCGTCCCCCGCCAGCATCTTGTTGAATCGAATGTGGCAACGATGTACTATAGTGCGCTCCGATACAACGCGAGCGTCATGCGGGGACAGGATGTAAGTTCGCTTCCGTCCCATCTGGATCGATACCTGAAGCGGGCGTATCGAGATGCAATCCGCTTAGTGGACACATTCGTTGAGCAAGTCCATCAAGAGGTTCCCAGTAATACAGCACTAATCTTTCATTCCGACCACGGCGAAGCATTCGGCGAACACGGCACCTACGGGCATCAAGAGGTCCTCTATGAGGAGAACATTCACGTTCCGCTACTCGTTCACGATGGAACAACGAGTGGGCAGTTCCAGCGTCCAGCATCGACACTCGAAATCCCCTCAATTGTCGAGCAGACTGCAAAAGAGAACTTCGATGGCGAGAATGTAACCAATGATATCGCGTTTGCTCAGACCGGTGATGGGAGTATGCGTGCAGCTCGGACTCCATCTCACTGGTTCGTCTCAGATGGCGAGCAGGTACTCTGTCAGGATACACGCAACCGCTCCGATTACGGTGTTGTCCAAGACGAGGAGGTAGCCACAGCGGTTGCCAATCTCTTTGAAGCCGAGTTTGCACCAGACGCAGAGAAATCCCAAGTTATCTCGGCTATTGAAGATGCATCCTTTTCGAGTATCAGGTAAGCGAACAGGTATCGTTCAATTCGCGCGAGGGACTTAGCGTCTCACGGTTCTGAGGTTTTCGAGGTTGTAAACTGTAACTCCGATCGCGTTCTAGCTCGTGCTTTCGTTCGTGCTTGGCGTTGGAGTCGTTTCTACGTTGGATTTGTCATCTGGGGTTGTCTTGCAACAGAGTCATCGGCGAGCGGTCGACATAGAATACCACAATACTACCAAGCATTATTGCCAGACCAATCATCCCTGGAGAGGCAACCGTGAGTATGGGAGTGACAATATCCATTATAATTCCCTCAATCCCGAACGGCAGGCCAATGAGGCCGAGCACGTTTGCGATTTCTTCCGGGCCAACAGAGAAGCTTGCGACCACTAGCCCAGTACAGAGTGAGACTCGCAGTTGGGGGTCTGTGTAAATTGTCGTGAGTAGAGGGAAATAAGTCAACAGAAGATAGTTTGGGTACGAGGGCGTGGAGAGGATGATTCCAATAGTAGTTACTAAGAATGCGACGATGGCGGGTTTCGTTGGGTCATCCTTGAAGTAGGCAAAAGCGATAATCGCAAGCCCCCCAAATAACGGCACAAGGAAAAACATAATTCCGGGAGCATCAGGAAATAAATGCGAGAGAGCTCGGTTCGGTGTGACGAGTGGGATATTCGGATTCAGACCTCCGTGATACCAATGAAGACGACTCCGTTCGCTCGCGATGTACTCAACGTAGGAGGCGTGCATCTCGACTCCGAAAGCCAAGAAACTGAGAGCGACAGCGACAAGTCCAGAGGCGATGGCAACTCCGACTGCTTTATACGTCCTCTTTTTAAGAAACCAGAGACCGAAGAGGGCAGGAAATATTTTCAACACAGCTGGGAAAGCGAACGCCAACCCACTTGCAACCTCGTCACCCTGGTTGAGAAAGATGTAGCCGATGCAGAGCATGAGCGCTATCCAATAGGTCACCTGTCCATGGGCGTACGTCATCACGGCGTGCGGGCCGACGAGAAACGCCCCTGTTATTAGTACTTCATCAACCCGGTTAAGGTCAGTACCCTGTGAGCGGATATATTTGATCGTCAGAATGGCCGTAATTGTCGCGAATATCACGTTGAAAATGATGTGCGTAGCGAGGGCGAGTTCCCAGTTCGGTAGCAGGGTAAAGGGATAAAAAAGGAAGACAGTAATCGGCGGGTAGACGTAATGCATGTTGAAGTCGGTTTCAGGGACTGCATAAGGTTTGATGAAGGGATCGCCGGCTTGCGCTTGTTTGGCAGCGAAGTAGTACCGTTGGAAGTCAGCTGCCTCAATGTTCGAGATGAGAACGAAATAGAGGAGAATTGCGATTCCTGCACAGATGGATACTGCCAATGCGAGACGTGGGATAGTTCTCTTATCCATTATTAGCACTTTCGCGTTAGAACAGAATATGAATGTTCCTATCCTGTCGTTCTGGGATTTGCAGTCCCCGCTAGAATCTGTGGAAATTTATTCATATATCTAGAATATAAATATCTTTACTATTCCGTCTCCTATCTGCCTTTTTAGTTTCAAGAATAGCAATGGTGATCGAAGGCCGCAACCGTCAGCTAGTGTCCTCAGTTTGAGTCGGCTGCAGAGTAGTTCCCGTAATCTACTTTTCGGCAATTCTTTCGCACATTCTACATGGCTGTTTGTTCCGTCTTTTTGCTTCTTCGACTGTAACGCATTCAAACTCCGCTGTTTTAGAGCTAGCATTGCATAGTGGTTTCCCCTCATTTGTCGGTATGTGATAGGAGTATCCCCCGTTTGCAGCTCCATTTTTCGTTGTTAGAACCTCCACTACGTCTGAACGGGTATCCGAGGCAGCTCGCTTTTCGCGCTCATCCCGCGAAGGACGGTGTTTTGACATACTCTGTGAATCAAATTTGGGGATAATATAGATTTTGCTTCGATAGCGTAACCTACTTAGAGCCTCTCAATACTGAACCTACTAGGAGTTGACGTGGACTCAAACGCTGTTTCTCCACTTGATGTGTCAGACTCGTACCGAAAGAGCTTTTCCGAAAGAAATCTCGGATATGAGTATGCGATTGCTCGGTTATTACCTACTCCTTGCAGGGGTGTCTATTCTCGCTGGCGTCAGTTCTCTCCCCCTCTACCCAACCTTTGGTCTGTTAATTCTAAGCGCCGCAATTCCAGCCATCCTTGTCGGGCTCTACTCTCCTCCCCAATCTATGAGAGGATCTGCGAATCTCGTATTCGGTCTGGTGGTATTCTCCATGTCCCATCGGATCGGGATGACCCTACGACCCGCAAGCATGGTCGGGTACGACCCGGACAAGTATGCTGTATTCTCCAATCTTATTGTTGAGTCGGGGTCAATACCTGACTTGGGTTTTTACGGATTCGCTTCTCTGTTCCATCTCCTACCCGCAATGCTGTCCGTACTATTCGACATTCCCCCGCGCCTGTCCTACCTCATTTATGCTATAATATTCGGGGCTACACCACCGATCATGAGCTGGATTATCGCTCGCCGACTCACGACACGTGGTGGAGCGGCTATCGGGGCTGGTCTCGGAAGTGCGCTTCCGAGTTTTGTCCACTTTTCCATCTGGCCGATCTCGCAGGCTCTCGGCACCGTCTTTTTTGTGTTCGCGTTGTACTCTTTTGGTCGCGCTATTAATGTTCAGAACGATCAAAATCGGTGGGTTATCTTGATGCTTATGTATACACTTGCGGGAGGATTAGCTCACAAGCTCCCTGTGCTAATGCTTGCATTGGTAATGGTGTTCGCCAAGGCGATCGTCTATATCACCCAAAACAAGGGATTCAGCAATGCAACGTAAAGTTCCAACAGTTCTGACTCTTCTCGTGATTGTCTGGGGGCTTGTGGAGTATGTTTTATTCACCAGATTTGCAGTCTCGGTAGTGCGGCTATTCGGCGGCCTATTAGATATTTTCGCGGTGGGGGCAGAGTCGCTTCCAGAACCACAAGCCGCTCGCGCGACGTCTGCGGGGTGGCTCGAAGTATTCGGCCATTTTTCACATGCGCTGATTCTGCTCCCAATTGTGTTTGTTCTCTGGGTCTATGCAATCCAGCGCTGGCAATTGACCGGGATGCGTCTTGCAGTCCTGTCCGGTCTTGGGGCAATATTAGGTGTCGTCGGAGTGAGCTTTCCTGGGTTCTTTTCGTCTGTCGCCCCACAACCGTCGCGGTTCTATCTGTTCGCAACTATCCCGATTGCCGCCTTCTTAGGCGGATGTTCGGTGCTCGGTCACAAGAGCGATAACTGGCGGCGGGGAGTTACTGCCGGACTTGTAGTGGTTCTGCTCTTTCAGTCGATGGCGTTCTCTGCATCCATTTCCCCGCCGGGAGAGCCGCGGTATTTCCTAACTGGCGAGGAGGTGGCCGGCAAACACTTTGCATCAGAACATCTGGAGTCGCCTGTATACACGGACCAATACTATGCACGAGAGGTGGTTTTCCCACAGAGTGTCAAATCGACTACTCATCCTGCAGTTCATCTTGGCGGGGACATTGCAATCCCGCCATTTAAGCAAACCGCAGGGCATCTCTTCAATGGAACGCTCTCTGAGTTAGAGACGGTTGCACTGCGGACGGACGAGTCTGTGTTCCGACCGAGTGCGGGAACCGTAGGAGGTGGGTATCAGGAATTGACGTATGATCCTGAGGTATACCTTGATGAGACGCACAGTAAAGTCTACTCAAACGGCGGGGTGAACGTGTACACGAACGAATCTGATTCTGGATGAGGGTGTTCAATTAGCGCGAAGTACTTATTTCCTCCCCGTTCTGGTAGGTCTCTATGTAAATTATGAGCGTCTAATCAGGTACGTGATTTCGTTACGCCAGACGTCTCGATAGCCGACATTCAGTCAATGATTGACTCGCTGAGGGATTGGTGTCGGAAATTGTGTTTCTCGGCGAGTTCTCACATGATTCGGCGCTTACTCTGCGGCCGGGCGAATACTGGTATGAAATGGTTCACGGGTGAAGGTTAATGGACGTGGATAGCTACGTTTTTGACTCTTGATAACGGTGTCTCGGATTATGTTAGCTCAATGGGCGTCTCGTTCGGTAAAGCGAGTGCGTGAAGACGGATTACACGGGGCGAAACAATCACTACGCTATCCGTACATCTATGCACTCCAATCATTAGGGGCTATTCATAAATCAGGGGATAATATATACTCACGTGAGTGGGATCTCTTGATTATTCTTGATGCTTGCCGAGCTGACTTGTTACAGTCCGTTTCGGACCAATATGACTTTCTCGGCAGCGGTGAGACAATGTGGTCGAAAGGCGCAGTAACAAAAGAATGGATGCAGGAAACGTTTGTTGGCTCGTACGCTAGCGAGATGAATAAGACAGCATATATTTGTGGTAATCCTCACTCAGACTCTGAGCTTGACAGTTCTAATTTCGAGTTACTTGATGAGACTTGGCGTGAAGCTTGGGAGTCGACGATTCCCCCTCGTGCAGTTACTGATAGGGCAGTAGAGATAGCGCGAACAAGTAGACCTGAGAAGATGATTGTTCACTATATGCAACCTCACTGTCCGTTTATCTCGTGGGGTGACAAGGCCCAGGTTAAGTCCGCGGACAATTTTGGGGAACAAGATACAAAGGATGTTTGGCAGCGACTTCGAGACGGCGAAGTGAATAAAGCAGAAGTCTGGCAGGGGTACCGAGAGAACCTACAAATCGCGTTAGACGAGGTGGAAACGCTGTTGGCGAGTATTGATGCGGACACGGCAGTTATCACGTCTGACCACGGGAATGCTTTGGGGGAGTGGGGTGTGTACGGCCATAAACCACGTCTTCCATTGGCGTGTTTGCGTGAGGTACCGTGGGAAGTGACGAGTGCTGTTGACACGGGTGCTTACGAACCAACGTATGTGTTTGAGGATTCCGACGTTAGCAAACAAGAGCAGCTTGAGGCACTTGGCTATCTGTGACAATGCAGCCACGCGCACCTCGCGCGAAGTGCTTATTTTCTCCCCATTCTGGTAGGTCGCTGTACAATTCTGTTCATCGGCGAGTTCTCACAGGATTCGGCGCTTATTCTGCGGATGAGCGTGACATATGACGGCTATGCTATCATATTGACGGTAGAGGCGAATGCGTTCGAGACCGCGCAGGTACGCGAATTTCTGATGTGTTTTCAGTAGGAGCAGATAATTCTGGGATACGGATAGTGATTAATAACTGAGGTGATTGGCCGTCCGTTGATTAAAAGTAGTGAGTGGGCTAGGTATGGGTGTGAGGGGCTTGGAGTAGTTAACATGTCTTCAGGCACTAAATACGTGTACCGGGGCGGCAAGTAGGTCTAATTACTGGTATCAATTCACGCAAGTTGTCGTACCTGGTCTCCATCTGTTGCAGTACCCCCAAAACAAACCCACGAAGTTTTGCCCTCCTGGTTCTTACTCAATTTACTGAGTTTCGGCCCCGGCTTGAGAATAAGATAGTGAAAGTAGCATCCTTGCTAATTAAACTACTGTTTGAAACTCACCATTCTGTGGAGCTATCTACCGCATCTTGGCAGTTGTGAATAGTTAGTACTATAAACACGCCCTCTTATTTTGATTTACTAGGAATGGAGAGTCCCAACATCATTTTGCTCGTTATGGATACTGCTCGAGCAAAAACCGTGGTGCCCGCTCTTAAGAAGGAAACTTTACCACACTTATCTAAATTTGCTCGTGATTCGGTCTTATTCAACAATGCCAGTACCGTTGCCCCCTGGACACTTCCCTCCCATGCATCGATATTTTCAGGCCAGTACACCAGTTCCCATCAGACCGACGCTAACACACCGGATTTTCAACCGGATTCCTCTTCCTTAGCAGGAAAGTTATCGAAAAATGGATATTCAACTGCTGGAATATCTGCAAATCCATGGGTGAGTCCAGAGTTTAACTTTGACCAAGGGTTTGACCAGTTTTCAATGAAATGGGATGAAGGTTGGGAAAGCTTTGACGTTACTGCCGCTGTGAATGCTGAGTCTACAATTGAGGGCCTACTAAAATCAATCAAACAAACACCTATCCAACAACTACCGGCCTTAATGAAGAGTCTTTGGCATAAGAGATTTCATGATTCTATGTCCGATAACGGGGCTAAAGAAATCACGACACGAGCAAAGAGATGGATTAAACAACAGAAGCAAGAAAGCGAGCCTTTTTTCCTTTTCCTCAATTATCTTGAACCGCATCTCCCATACGAGCCTCCTTCAGCCTTCATTGAGGAATTCCTTTCTGAAGAAGAATTAGCTACTGCCGATGAGATTGACCAGGATCCGTGGAAGTTTATTGTTGGAAGAGTCGAACACGATACAAATGAATTTGACCTATTACGGAAGCTCTACCTTATTGAAATATTGTACTTGGATGCACAGATTGGAGAGCTATTTGATTTCCTAAAGTCTGAAGGAGTATATGAGGACACCGCGATATTTATAATTGGCGATCATGGCGAAAACATTGGAGAACATGATTTGATGGATCATCAGTATTGCCTATATGAGACGTTAGTGAATGTCCCATTACTAGCTAAACATCCTGAGCTGGAAACAGGAACGGTTGACGAACGGTTAATTGAGTCGCGCGACCTCTATCCTACAATTTTACAACTAGCTGGCATACCAATGAACAATTTACCATCCCCGGTCTCTCAAGAGCCTATTACTACCTCCTCCCGAGATTACGCTATCTCAGAATACCTAACGCCACAACCTGATGTAGATACACTTGCAAAGAAAGTCAATGCGGACTTATCACCATCTCGATTTGACCGTGCTCTCCGGTCTATACGTACCAAGGAGTGGAAACTAATTGAATCTTCAGACGGATCCCACGAACTTTATAACGTATCCATTGATGTAGAAGAACAGAATGACCTTTATGATGATGAGCCAGATATTGCAGAAAAGCTACGTAGCAGGTTGTCAGAGTCTATCGGTCCCTTAACTATGTCAGAAGCATCCCGTCAAGATATTAGCAAAAATAGTAAGCAAAGACTTGAAGAACTCGGTTATCTCCAATAATGGGATACGGCTATTAAATCACATGGCATTTGAACGGTCAACGGTTTTGCTTGCAGCAAGTAAAGCATTAAGCGCAATAATAACCTTTGTTGGAATTGCCTTTTTTACGCGAGAGCTTGGATCTGATGGAATAGGGCAGTTTTTCTTATTCCAGTCAGTATTGACATTTATTGTTTTTTGGTCGAATCTGAGCATCCAGAATGCAGCAGAGAAGCGAATTAGCGAGGGTAAACCCAAGGGTGAAGTTATATCCTCAGCTTTAGTTCTAAAATTATTTGCATTAGCTACAACTATTATATTAGTATCGGGTATAAGTGATCATATAAATAGTTATTTAGGGGGTGATTTAGCATATCTCTTGGTTATTGGAATAATCCTGAGTGGAATGGGGGATTTTGTTATTCGAATAATGAGCGGTGATCTTCGAATAGGAGAAACAGCAATTTTACGGCTTAGTCAGCGAGTTTTTTGGCTTGTAACGGGTATAACACTAGTCTGGTACGGATACGGAACACGTGCACCAATAATTGCTCTAATCATTGGTCTCTTTGTAATGTTTGTTTGGGCAACTATACGATGCAATTTCGAATTTGCTTCGCCTTCTATGCTTCGTATAAGGGAATTACTCTCGTTTTCAAAATATGATTTGATAGCAGGAGCAAGTCGAAAGGTCTACAATTGGGCCGATGTGTTAATTATAGGGTTATTTTTAACGTCTGCAGATGTTGGCAGATATGAGATTGCCTGGAGAGTCACTGTTATCGCAGGGTTACTCTCAGATTCCGTTTCACAGGTAGTATTCCCCCAAATAAGTCATTGGACGAGTAACAATGCTCTGGACAAAATTGAACAGGCTATGAGTGAAGCACTTGCGATGTCGATGGCATTAGTTATTCCAGCCCTATTTGGAGCCCTAATTCTTGCAGATACAATACTTTCGGTGGTGTTCGAAATAAAGTCCCCTGAGGCAGTTCTTGTCCTTGGGATTCTAATGTTAAGCCGACTGATTTTCGTGAATTTTCAGCCGATGAAACGGATCTTGGATGGTCTCGGGCAGGTAAGCCTTTCAGCTCGAGCAACGGCCGCATCTGCTATCGCTAACATTTTGCTGAATTTTGTGTTAGTACAGAAGTACGGTGTTATAGGGGCAGCCGTTGGGACAACTATAGCTGTGCTTGTAGGAACCATTTTGACTGGGTATTATCTACATCTCCACCTAGAAATCATATATCCCCGGAAAATGGTGGTTGGGTTTCTAGGTGGATCAATAGTCATGACTGGTGTTCTTCTTGGAATTAGAAGATACATCGATATTAAATCGGCCCCTGTACTTTTTGCGACTGTAGTGTTAGGAGCGATAGTGTACGTTGTCTCTCTTTTAATGTACACCCCTACAAGGGGGTTCCTAAGAAGACAGTACGAAAGTTTCTTTGTAGTCTAAAATCCTCTTTGACAAGAGTACTGTAATTCCACTATGCAACGACCAAATATCCTGTTGATCGTCATGGATACCGCTCGAGCTGATTTCGTTGAGGACAGCCGTGTAATGCCTTATCTCAATGAGTTTGCTAAGGAGTGTACCTGGTTTTCGAACACGTTTGCTAATGCTCCTTGGACGCTTCCGTCTCACAGTTCAATTTTCACAGGTAAGTATCCCTCAGAACATGGGACCGGTGGTAACAAAAAGTACTTTGACTCGGAGCGAAATATAGTGTCCGAGTTAAATAAAGCCGGCTATCAGACTGCTTCATTCTCCAATAATCCGTGGATTAGTCCGGACTTTGGGTTCGACGATTTCGATACTTTTACTCCTTGTTGGCAACTCTTCCGCCGAGGGGCTGATCTTGCAGCTATCTCACAAGAGGAAGGTATTCGACGACAGTTGAAGATGCTGGTAAGCAAATTAGCAAAGATAGATGCTCCCTTTACCTTAGCAAACGCCCTTTATATGAAATTCATAGAAGGAAAATACGATTCTGGCGCTGCTCTCACGAACTTCCGATTAAGACGGTGGTTATTGGACCAAGGGGAAGAGAAACCTTTCTTTGCTTTTGTTAATTATATGGAGCCTCATTTAGAATATAATCCGCCTCATGAACATCGGGAAAAGTTCCTAGACGAGGATGATTTAGACCGATGGAATAAGGTAAATCAGGATCCTTGGGCATATTTGACAGACTCCGTTGAAATGGACGAAACAGATTTCCAAATATTAAAACAACTCTACCGGGGTGAACTTCATTATTTAGATTCCCGTCTGGAGCAGGTATTTACCACCCTAAAGAATACTGGATTAATGGATTCAACGGCTGTCTTTGTGACGGCGGATCACGGCGAGAATCTCGGTGAGCACGGACTTATGGATCATCAATATTCCCTGAATGAGGCTCTACTTAGAGTCCCACTTCTAGTCCATTACCCTGATGAGTTTGAAGACGGGGGAATTGATGACCGGATGGTTGAACTCAGAGATCTGTATCCAACAATACTTTCGCTTGCGGGAATCGAGACTTCGTTCGAAAGTACAGAATATCCTCCTCAGGACTTGACAAATAATGACTGGGGCCGTGAGGCAGTAATTGCTGAGTATCTCTCTCCACAGCCCTCGGTATCCACACTTAGTAAGCGTTACGACGTACGGAATTCGAAGATGGCTGAGTACGATCGAGCGTTACGATCTATTCGAACAGCTGATCAGAAACTTGTTGAGGGAAGTGATGGGACTCAACAACTGTATAGAGTAGGCGAAGACGAAATGGATCAAGATCAGACACATGTGGAAGGTAAAAAGGGACTTGCTGAACAATTGCAGAAGGTTGTCGGAGATTTTGATTCGGGACTCGCTCAGTCGGGCGGCCGTAAATTACCAGAGTCAAATAGAGAGCGTCTTGAGGATCTCGGCTACCTCTGATGTAGGACGGAATATTAATGTCCCTCTACTGGCCATAGTGATTTATGACTCGAATCGCGTTTTTCACCGGTTCAAAATCCGCATTCAATATACTATTTGATACCTTGAATTTTGGGTGGATGCTACACAATGACTATGAGCTAGATCTAATAACAACAAAGCCGGATGAGTTGGGTCCATTAGCCAACTACTTTGAGATGCATGGTGGGAATTTTCCTTCAACACGGGTTGGGGAGACACGGGCCCTACATAACTATCTCAAATATAATCGACCGGAGGTGATCGTTAATGTTGTTGAGCCATCGATTCACGGAAATATTGTTGGGGCACTTGCAACCCATCACGGAATTCCATTTACTTATCGGTATAGTGGTGACCTCCTTGACCTTTATCGAGTGAGTCATGGATGGCGGAAACCAGCCCAATTTATGCTAAATAATATTTTTGGGCGCCTCGCGATATCGACTGCAGATAAGTTCATAGCTCTAGGACCTACGGGGAAAAAGCGACTTACGGATCATGGGGCCACTCCGTCGGATGTAGAAATTCTCCCGCCACCGATTGACAATGAGCGGTTTAAGGGTGTTGAGCCGTCAGATATCTCTATTCCTGAAGGGCGGAAACTTGTCCTATATGCTGGGAGGAGAAGCCGAATCAAAGGGATGAATGACATGAATACAGCTATCCCTGAGATTCTCAGTCGGCGAGACGATTTGCAATTCGTGTTTGTCGGAAGCCACGGTATTGAACCAGATGTTCCATCACGATATGAAGATCATATCACTATGGTTGGACGGGTTCCACTTGGTGGAATGCCTCCGTATTTCCAGGCTGCCGACCTTTTGGTTCTGCCGACATACAATGAAGGACTTCCGAGAGTGATAACCGAAGCGTTAGCAGCTGACACCCCTGTTGTAGCAAGAGACGTTGCTGATATCGCCTACGCGACTCAAAACACGTTCCAGACTATTGATGAGTTTATAGAGATGGTATCCTCATTGGAAGACTTGCCATTAGACGAAATGACTCCATTTACTCGGACAGCACTAAAGGAGAACTATATCAACTTCTTCTCTCAGTTCTAATCCAATACCTTCCTGATAACGTTTGTACAAAGATTTGATGGAGAGTTTGTACCGTCTAAGACGGTCATTCCGTATTCTTGTGCGAAGACATCGTAGAATCGTTTTCTATCTCGTAGATACTCAATGTCTGGAATATCGTCTTTCCGCTCGAGAGAGACCTCAGGTGGTATTTGAATGTAGAATTCAAAATCTGGTGATGGAATTAGTTTTGAATAAGTTTGGTATCGGTCAACTGCCTCCTGTGGCTCCGTAATTACGTCTCCGCTGAGGTCCGTTAGCAGTGTATCGTAGAAGTATCTGTCACAAATGACGAAATCATGCTGATATAGTGGGAGTATAACTTTGGCAAATAATTGTGGTGCGTAGTCTGCCATGACCAACGCTTCATAACCTCGTCGTAACACGGTGGTGTCGAATAAATCCGCCTTGTTCGTTTGATGTTCTGTATAATCTTCCTCAAGGTCACTATCGGAGAGCACTGTCCGTCGTCCTAGTTCCATAACAGGGTATGAGAGTAATGGTAAGAACCTCCCGTAGGCGTAAACCGCATCGTGTCCCCGATCTCTCAGTTCGTCTCTTATATTCTTAGCAAGAGTCGATTTACCCGCTCCATCAATCCCGGTTATTGTTATTAGTGTTCCGCGTTTCATATTCTTTTGTATGACTCGATTACTTGGTCAACAATCGCGTCCCACGAGTACTGACTAACCTTCTCTCGTGTTTTTACTGTCTCAAATTCTATGTCCTGTTCTTTGACGTCCTCAAATGAGGAAATGAAGTTGAGGCCTTCACCTTCGTTAAAGAGGTCAGTTAACCCACCAAAGCGAGTCGAGACGACCGGTAGGTCACAAGCCATCGCTTCAAGGACTGAGAGTGGTGCTTGAATACTGTTCTTTTCGTTGGTAACAGGAAATACATAGGTGTCTGATGCACGGTAGTATTTCTGGATGTCGGGAACATAATCGGTTACCACTGTAACCCCGTTCTGTCGGAGGGAGTTGACGAGGTCAGCTTCTGGCCCCGTTGAGGGGCTTCCTATAATGACTAGCTTCCCGTATTTCTGGAGCGAAAGTAGTGTCTTAACACCACGGTCTCGCTTGAAGTGTCCAACATGGAGGAAAATGCGCTCGTCATGAGGAAGACCGAGCTCTTCTCGTAGCTCCCGTTGTTTACCATTGTCACATGGAGTAAATTTTGAGAGGTCAACTCCACTCGGGAGAAATTCCGTTTCAGAGCCATTAAATTCGAACCTCTCCCTCTGTCGCTCTGACTGGACATACATGAGATCCGGCGCAAGATGGGGGGTAATCATCCTCGAAATTTTGCTAAACCGCGGTTGAGTCACTGTAGCGACCGTCTTAGCCTGCTTCATGGCTGAAAGAACTCTAAGAAGAAACATGCCTTTCGCCGTTGGACCTGGAACGAGATGGATTACATCTGGGTCTTGATGAACCAGTGACTTCCAGAAATCAAAATTACCAATCTCTCGAAGATCGAGAAGGGTCGCCTCAATTCCTTTTTCGTTCAGAAGGTTATGAAGTTGTACACTAAAGTTCTTCATACCTTCATCCAATTTTTCACTTTGCTCTCCTAATATGCAAACCTTCATTCTAGAACCTCCTCATACAACTCAAGATATTGTTCGGCGATTGTGCTCCACTTTCGGGCTTTAGCCATCGAAAAGGCATTCTCCGCCAATTCTCTCCGTTCACTTTCATTGTTATATAGGTATTGAAGCTTGCTGGTGATGCTATCCGCACTCCCTGGTTCAACGAAGATTCCGATTTCATGTTCTCCAACAACGCTCTCAATAGTATCGAATTGACTTGCGATAATAGGTGTCTCTGCAGCAGCTGCTTCCAGTAAAACAAGCGGAAAGACTTCTGACCCCGGAGTTACTGACGGAAGGACGAAAGCATCTGCTGCTGCCATGTAAGTCGGCTTTTGTGACTCCGGTATGAAACCGGGAATACTGACGATGTCCGACATGGTATTTTCAGCTACTGTTGACTTAAGTTGTTCTTTGAGCCCACCATTACCTCCAATAATTAGCCTGGTATCCGGATATTCCTCGTGAAATTGGAGGAAGCCTTCTAATAGTACATCTGCACCCTTTCGCTGATGGAGTGATCCTAGATACATAACGAGGAAAGAATCAGGTTCTATCCCGATTTGCTGCTTCGCTTCATCACTTGAAATCCCAGGATCAAATTCATCAACTTCTACACCATTTGGGATGACTCTTGCTGTCTCTACACTTGATAGCGCAGATGATTCCTTTATATAGCCCGAGGTGGGAGAGACAGCAGCATCCGCGGATCTAAATAATGGATTGATGATAAACCTCGTATAAGCGAATAACCCCACTTGTCGGAAGATGGACCCGTGCTGTTCATAGTTCTCACCACCATGATGAGTAATTATGAGAGGTACGTCATTCCACTTTGCATACAACCATCCAGCAATTACTCCCGGAGGCGTACTATTATGTGCATGAACTAAATCAAATTCTAGTCCCTTAGATATCGGGTCCAGAACCTGGGTAGGGGAAATTTGCGTTGTATTCACTTTTGTGAGGCTAGGAGAGCGTTCAACGGTAACTTCTCCTTGATCTTCTACAACATATTCAGAAGTAGCAGATGACGAACATACAGTTACCTCACAACCCATCTTCGCAAGTTCGTCGGA
This sequence comes from Halorussus salinus, assembly GCF_004765815.2. Classification (NCBI taxonomy): domain Archaea; kingdom Methanobacteriati; phylum Methanobacteriota; class Halobacteria; order Halobacteriales; family Haladaptataceae; genus Halorussus; species Halorussus salinus. The sequence continues at coordinate 129,049 of NZ_SBIS02000013.1, forward strand.
CAGACGTTTTGCGACACGTTCAGCACCAGAGCAAAAATACTCATTCCCTCCTGTAAACTGGTCTTTATACGGATATTGGGTAATGAACTGCCCGACATGTAGTTTACCACTCATACTCTATTCTCCCGACTGACTCATGTCAGAAGTGTCATGGACATAGTGTTCACGCTCTCTCCGAGTGACCACCTGTGAGAGGATATAGAAGGCTGTCGATGGATGCAGCAGTCGAGGAAGCTGAGAAACAAGGCTCCGGCGAAAGACTGGATTTCGCATCTTTCGAACAACAGTTCTAATCCCTGTTCCACCTCTATATTTATGCGGCGTACTGAATCCCTTTGAGTGGAACGCTTGTTGTTCTCGGTCACTGGTTCCAACCCGGTCAAGAATCTCCTGTAGGAAGTCAGGAGACCGTTGAAAAACGTGTTCACATAGTTCCTGAGTGATCGTGAAAAAGGAACTACACGCGGGTTGAATCTCATTCTGCTCTATGATATCAAAGAATCGTTCAAACTGTTCACGTGAGAACGATTCAAGCATGGATACTGCAGTATAGAATTCTTTTAAAATATACATCTGCTCAGTGACTGAGTGGATGACAATCAATGCGAGGTCATCTGGCTTACGAAGAATTGGTATCGATGTCCCATAAGGTGACCTCTGTTCGACCCCATCTATAACTGACATCTTATCGAAGTATATCACTCGCTGAAGGGAAAACTGGCTCTGCACATCAAGTTGGATTTCAGTCACTGGGTCAAGGACGTCAAATGAGGTTGGTGAGCGTCCACAGAACTCGTAACCCTGACTGAGTAACTCGCTCTCCAACTCTTCGAGTGTATCCTCGAATAGGATAAGATCAATATCTTTCGAGTCCACCCATGGATATCCAGACTTCACAATAGCGTATTGAGTGTCTGCCGGAATCGCATCTGGAAGTCGGTCTACCGTCTTTTGAATCCGTGCTTGGAAGTCTTGCCGATTCTCCCATTGCTTTTCCAGCAACTCGATATCCCCAGAACTTTCCAGTGACTTTACATATAGTGAACCAATCTTATTCCGTCGGGCAAGATTATAGAGTTCATGTGATTCAAACGGATCTAAGGGTGAAGGTGAATTGCTCTCTGGATAGCCAATGGACTTGAGTAGTTTGACTGTAGACATAGAAATCTGTTTATTTAGGGTTCAAAGTTTGGTATTCTTCGAATGGGCTGTATAGCAAGTGGTTCTGGTACATCGGACTACTCAAATTCAATTGGAGGGTATTTATAAAGAAATTACCCGTATTTTGGTTAGCAGTCATCATGTTTCTCTCGCCCATCATCATAAATATATCTTTATATTACACGACCAACTCCACTATATCCCTCATCCTATTATCGAAAGGTCATTAATACTGTAATAGTGATGGACACTCAATGGATATCGCTTTCGTCTCAAATGTCGTGTATCCCTATGTCACCGGTGGTGCCCAGAAACGTATTTACGAAATTGGGACACGCCTCGCCGATGCAGGCCACGAAATTACTATCTATGGCCGCCATTTTTGGGATGGTCCTCATCAAATAACGGAAGATGGCCTGACGCTTCGAGCGGTCGCTCCGGCCGCGGACCTCTATACTGACGAGGGCCGCCGGTCAATCGGGGAAGCGATTGACTTTGCAACTCGACTTATGCCGGACCTTCGCCGTCGGATCGATGATCATGACCTCGTTGTCGCAAGTGTTTTCCCTTATTTTCCGGTCCTTGCCTCGAAGCTCTCTAGCATCGGTTCAAACACTCCACTTGTCACAACGTGGCATGAGGTCTGGCGTGATTACTGGGACGAGTATCTCGGGTCTCTATCTTTTGGAGGGAAACTTATTGAACACCTTACTGCTCGTGTTCCCCAACATCCAATTGCAGTTTCCGGGGTGACGGCCGACAGGCTCGCTACGATTGGTCCTTCCCGTGAGGAGATAGATGTCGTCCATAACGGAATTGATGTTGAGCAGATTCAGTCAGCTACACCTCCTGAAGTATCGTCATATACCGATGGTGGGACAGGCTACGATGTGTTGTTCGCTGGTCGTCTTATTGCGGACAAACGAGTTGACATCCTTCTTGATGCATTCGATCAGGTGGCAAGCCGGCATGATGTTCATCTCGGTATTATCGGTGACGGTCCTGAAGCTGACCGTCTGCGCAATCAAGCAGACACGCTTGATCATGCCGATCGTGTGACGTTCCTCGGGTTTCTCGACGAGTACGAGGATGTTATCGGACACATGCATGCTGCCGATGTCTTCGCTTCTCCTTCAACTCGAGAAGGCTTTGGTATTACCTACGCCGAAGCCATGGCTGCCGACTGTACAGTCATCGCGGCGGACCACTCTGAGTCCGCTGCCGCTGAGGTAATTGGTGATGCAGGCTTCCTTGCTCAACCTACTACTGAGAGTGTCGCAGCGACACTCGATAAGGCTCTAGCTGGTGAAACACCAGCTGTTTCGCCGACGGTACGGGCACAAAAGTTTGATTGGGATCAGGTTGCCGACCAAGCGGAGAACGCCTATCGACGGGCAATCGAAACATAAAATAAATGGGTTAGGTTCCGTTTTGCAGGTAGCTCAGGAAGAATGCAGAGAAGATGGTTTGGAGGCCAAGTATTAACGCTGATAGTGCGATGATGTCTTCTTTGAGGAGAGGGAGTTGTGCTCCGCCGGTTGCGAGCCATGTGCCGACGAGGTACGTGACGTAGGCGATGCCTCCGAGGAACAGACCCCCGCCGAGCAGAAGGCCGTGCTCAAGCTGGAGCTTATCAATAACCCATGCAGTAAGCGAGTTATTTGACGACTGTATTGGGTTGGCTGTGAGTGTCGAGTAAATTCCGAAACTCCCGATTTGATAGCCCGCAATGGTGAGGACACATCCTGCAATCATCGAGTGGATGCCGATTGCCCACCCTCCAAGCGAGATATCGGTGTACGCGAGTCCCATGACGAGAACTCCCAGTGTCGTCAGTAACACGCCTGGTATGGAGAAGAGGTAGCCGGGGGCGTTGAGGAGCATGAAGCGGATGTGGCGCCAGCCATCTCGGAAACTTTCGAGTGTTGCCTCGCCTTTCCGCTCGTGATACGTAATCGGAACTTCGTGAATCGTGAGGTCGTTTGCACCGGCGTCCATCACCATCTCACTCGCGAACTCCATCCCATCCGATTGCAAATCCAACTCCTCAAGCACATCCCGTCTGAACACCCGGAAGCCACTATGTGCGTCACTTACTTCGGTCCCGTAGAAAGTATTCAAGAACTTCGTGAGTAACGGATTTCCGATGTATTGGTGGAGTTTCGGCATTGCGCCGGACTTGATCTCACCCTCAAGACGACTTCCCATGACGATGTCGGCATCATGTTCTCCAATAGCTTCCAGTAGTTTCGGAAGTTCGCCGAAATCATACGTGCAATCGGCATCAGCCATGGCGATGTAGGACCCGCGAGCGCGTTCGAACGCATATTGGTAGGCGTAGCCGTAGCCCTCTTGGTCCGGATAGACGACGGTCGCGCCAAGTGACTCGGCAATCTCGGGTGTCCGATCCGTCGAACTATCGCTTACAATGATTTCAGTAGTGACACCGAGACGGGCGACTGTTTCTTTGATGGTCTGGATACAGTCGGCCACACCTTCTTCCTCATTCAGCGTCGGCATAACAACACTCAGAATCGGTTCTGTCTCGCTATCCAGGCCGACAAGCGGAATCCCCTTCTTCACCCCAGCTGCCTCCTCATAATCAACTTGAGGCTCTGGATGTCTGTCGGGCGGGGCGTTGTCAGGGCTACGGTTTGGCTTACTTGCCACTCTCATCCCCCCTGGTCTGGGTGGACGTGAGGACTGTCTTGCCGCAGGTCACGCAGACGTAGTCTTTCTCTACCGTTTGGGTGCCTGGGGCGTTACAGGTAACACATTTCACGGCCGCTGCACGGGCTTGCGTCGGGAATCGACGACTCATCGTTGCACCCTCCAGTTGGCAAGTGGTGCTAGCGGAGTGCAATCTGGCCGTATATTTTGCTCGTCGGTTGTAACCGAGTTTCTCGGCATCATCTCGGAGAGAACGACATCAAAGACCGTGTTAAAGTCAACTCTCACACAACACTTCGGGGCCTACATTTTCATATAAGAGCTTTATGGGATGATAGTAGCAATTCTAGTCATAGTTTGGCGTCTGACGTGCTTACGTCCTAGCAGGCTTCTCTGTTAGCCTTCGGTAAGTAGCGTATACATCAGGTACTGTTCATGCTATAGTTCTTATTCCTGAATACTCCGAGGCACAGGGCCTGATTTTGAGTAGATAGCGTCCTCCTAAACTGCCTTAGTGGTCACCGTGTTAATTGAAACTGTTGCCACGATTTTTATATATTGGAGTATTCACCGATAGTATGGATAACGCATCCGACGAAGCAAACACGCTCGTGTTCGAATACCACGGAAATAACGAATCGACAAAAGCGGTATTCAACCGGTCGCTAGCAACACTATCCGAGGCCTCAGCCGAAGTCACGGGATTCCGAATTGAGCTCACCACCACGGACTCAATTGATCCGTTCGATGCACTTATTGATCAACAATCAACCCCAGAGGACACCGCAGAAGAAACTAACAACGATCAACAGGAAACCAGCACAGAATCCACGAACGGCGACTCAGATAGTGTCCCAACACTCCAAAGCGATGCACTCCCAGCCCAAGTGCTGTCACGCATGCTCGACCGTGATGATGAGTCAGTCCGAACGAATGAGTTGAAAGACGAATTTGAGAGCGACGATATTGATACAGCGCGACTCTCGCAGACGTTGGCAAGCTTGAAACGTCGAGAATTGGTCGCAGCCGAACCTGACCCAGAAGACAAGCGCGCGAACATTTATTGGCCAACTGAAAGAGGAGAAAAAGCACTCACCAAATAAATTAGATTCCCGCGACACCCCGCCGAACGGGTACGATGCGATCACCGCACAGGTGCTCTTTTGAGTTGTCTGTGGCAACGGTCCAGTTGCCATCAAGATAAACGTGGCCCGGTAGTCTATTTTGATCAGTCGCGGAGCTTAGTGACCGAGTAAACTACCCCACCCTATTCCCTCGGCGCTCCGCGCCTCGGTCGTTGAGGGTGGGGCTTTGATGTGGACTCCCGGCAATCAGTCGCCAGCAATCTGCCGGTGACTCTCGCCGTTCAACGTCCCACCATTCACACGCAGGTCTACTTCTGCGTCTCCGCTCCCCGACGTGGGCGAGGAACGGAGTCTGTGTGTCCGCTTCCGGGCGTACCGTAGCCCGATGTTCTTCGCACCGTTGTAGTCCGCGTTCACCTCGTACCCGCACTTCTGGCAACAGAAGCGTTCTCCGTGGCGGTTATCCTCGTGCGTGAACCCACAGTCCGTCCGAGAACAGCGTTGAGACGTGTGGTTCGGCGCGACTTGCTCCACGGAGACGCCCTGCTCGGGCGCTTTGTAGGAGACGTATTCGTACAGGCGTCGGAACGCCCAAACGTAGTGCCACTTCGCGTGCGGCAACCGCTCGCGTATGTCGGTCAAGTCCTCGAACACGATAACGTCGCAGTCGTGTTCGACGGCTTCCACGACGAGTTCGTTGGCGACCGTGTGGATGTACTGTTTCCGCCATGCTTCTTCGCGCTTTCCGAGGCGAAGCAGGGCGTTGTGAGCGGCTTGCGTGTCGTGCTGTTGCATCTCCCCACGTCGCTTCTCGAACTCGCGGCACCAATGGTCGTAGTCATCTCCTTGCCAAAACGTGCCGGTCGATGAGACAGCGAGACTGTTGACGCCGAGGTCGATACCGAGGACCGTTTGGTCGGGGTGCCCAGTATCTGGCGAAACCTCTGGGTCGTCGCCGTCAATCCGCCGCGTCGAGATATTGAGGTAGAACTCGTCGGCCGCCGCGTCGTACCGGAGCGTACTCTCACGGAACTCGTAGTCCTCGGAGAGTACGTACCGCTCGTAGGGTGTCGGGCTATCTGCCGGGAAAACGAACGTGGGTTCGACTCGGCCCTCGATGGTTGCCAGCGACACCTTGTTGCGGTAGAATGTCGCGCTTCGCGTATCGTAGTCCATCGTTTCGGCGGTGAACGTAGGGCAAGAGACGCGCTGTCCTTTCTTCCAGCGTTCGACACACGCTTTGACGGCTTCGGCGGCGCGTTTGATGGCGGCTTGGACGAGTTGTGCCTGTAAGTCCGTCTCCTCTCGAAGTTCGGAGTAGAGCGCGTCACGGACCTGCCGTTTGTTGGTCTTGCACTCGGTGTATGAGGTGTCGGACCAACAGTAGTCGGCGGTTCGGTTCGCGCAGTACAGGTATTGCTCGGCGGTTTGGTGGAGTGCGACGCGTTGCTCGTCGGAAACGGCGAGTTTCACAACGGCGGTTCGACGCACCTCCATACTTCAGAGAAGAGGCGACGGTACTTATACGTTCGGGAGTCGGTCGGTCGCAGTATGCCGGTTGCGTCGTACCGTGTCGATTTCCTCTCCGGCCTACTCGCTCCCTTCGCTACGCTTCGGTCGCTCCTTGAGGCCGGCGGCTCCACCTCGAAAACGCTGAAACCTGCCATGCCGGGTTCCCACCGTGCGGGAAGCCTCGCCGTTTACGCCGAGGAAGATATTAGAGCGTGGATTTGCAACCTAGCGGGGCACGAGGATAACTACCTTAGGCCTCGCCTTAACCAACACGGTGTTAGCTAGCCGTCCGAATGTTGGTTAAGGACAAAATCCACCACTTACTCGGCTTGAGTCAGTGAACTGAGGTATATCATAACTATTTTAATATAACATAATAGTTAAGTCGAGCTGGTTTCTCCGTTACACTCAATGTCCTCTGATCGCGCTGTTTCTCCGGTTCTTGGGACGACCCTGATGGTGTCTCTCGTGGTCGTGCTGGCGGCAGTTGTCGGCGTCTCGTTTTTTGATGTTGTTGAGGAAGCCAAAGACACCAACGAAAAGCCGATTCCGGTTAGTGACAATCTTCTTTCGAACGGTGGCTTCGAGGACGGTGCAACGAACAAATGGCAGGACGGCTACGACAAACCGCTAGCTGGTCGCTCAGTTATCACACAAACCGATCCGTACTCTGGTTCATATGGACTCGAGATGGACAATACCCCTCCATTCGTCGGACAAGATACGACCAAGAATATGGAGGCAGGGAAGATTTATCGAATGTGTGCCGTATCAAAGGTCTCCAATCCTTCCTCAAGTTTTTGGGTTGGCGTTCAGTATTATGATTCCGGAGGAAACATCCTTGAGAAAGCTACATACGAAATCAAGTGGACCACATTTGAAGAGAAATGCGTCCTCACAGACTTCACTGAGAATCAAGCAGCTGCCTCAGCTGAGGTATGGGTCTACTATGACTCGGGGAGCGCCACAGCATACGTCGACGATATCTCCCTAAAGGAAGTCCAGTACCTCGCCGATCCCGACAAGGACACCGACGACCAGTGAAGACCCCATGAAAACATACTTACGAGGTGTGGAAACATGCAATCTCGAATTTTCCTTCGGAAAATCCCCGTGCGTTAGCGCGGGGAAGATGTCAATCCTGAGAGTGTGCGACGATATCGGCTGCTTTGTCGAAAAATCGTCCGCGCGTTCTGGTTGGCGTGCCTCGGCTGTAATGACGGGATGGCCATGGTGTCACAAACCACGTAAGCCCGAGATAGTTTACTTCTCAGTCGAATCCTCGCTGGCAACATCACCCGTTGGAACATGTTCTTTCGCTTTGTCAATCAACGGCCAGGTATCGAGTTCGGTATCGACGTTGTCCGAGTCAGTTACTGGTTCGGGCCGTTCATAGACGTACTGGATGCCGTCGTGGAAGACGAAGTAGGCCTTCCGGTCGGCGTCTTCGATCACTGCATTGTCGGTGTCAATGGCGTAGTCAACTAAGTCTTGGAGGCTTGTTGCCTCTGCGCGGGGATTATTGAGCGCCTCGTCGGGGATGCTGATGGAGGTAATCCACTCGTCAAAGTCGGTTCTATCGTCGTCGTACGCGAGCCACTCCCGCTCAGCATCCGAGAGTGAGAAGTAATTTCGGCGGTGTGAGAAAACTAGTATGACGAGATAGCCGGTTCCGAGTATCAGCGCCAATGGTCCACCACCCTCACGAACTGGTCCGTACTCTCGGGGGACTGATACAGCTTCTACATTCCGGCGTTCATTGGTTACGGGGCTGTCCCATGGAATCTGGTAGACGCCCGATGCGAGCTTCAATGGGAGCTGATACCGTTCGGTTTGTTCGACTCGCTGGCCGTTTACGCGGCCCTGAACGTGGACAGTGACGCTAACGAACTGCTCGATTTGTCCGGCGGACCCGCCCAAATCGTTTTGAATTTCGGCACTTCGGTTGCCCACCTGCGGAACATCGATGGTGAACGGGACTTCTACAGTTTCGTCGGGGCCGACGTCCGTGGTGTTCTCGCTTGCGAGCGGTCGCGAGGACCGCCAATGGGTGACATTCCCGTCGTCCTGCTCGCTCACGCTTCTAATGACGAGCGTCGCGTTAGCGGCCACATTCAGTGATCCGTCCTCGCTTGCCCCGTACGAGAATCGATGCGCGCCACGCAGTACCGGGCTTATCGCCGTGAAATAGGTCTGTCTGTTCTCAAGCACGGTTCCTTTGGAGTAGACTTGCGTGTCCCGGACGACGGTCGCGTTGTGGGCGAACGTCCCGGTCGATTCCCACGACGAACGGATTCGCTCTTCAGTTGTGGTTCCCGGCGCGATATGTGTCGTGTATGTAGCCCATCCACCGACGAGGACGAGAAGTATGAATAGGGCAGCCACGAGTTCGAATCGCCGGTCAAGGAATGCTCGAATCCGCAGCGATGTGTCGGTCACAGACAACAACGGGAAGGGAAGATATATGATTCTATCGCCGACCGTATATGTATATTATCTGCCTATATCACCAATACAACCATCGGACCCACCGCCGGAGGGCCGTTACCAGTGGAAGTCCATTGCGTTGCTGGTCAAACCGTACCCGACCCCGTCCGACCAGCGTAATTCCAAGGATAGCAACCGTCCCGCCGAGGAGTCCGTTGATGACCACAACCGGGAGGAGCGGGTGAGCCACGTACAGGATTCGGATGACGCTTACAGGAAGAATCGCCAGATACCGATGAACCACCATCGTTCGATAGTATCGGCCCGGTTTGTCCGGAGCACTCAGCGTCACGCGAACCCCCCTCTGGCTGTTGGGCCCGATGGAGACATGATGGTCCTGTACTGTGAGCCCGCCGCTTCTGGATTCGACGAACGCGACAACCGGCACGTACCCGGCGTTCGAGAGGTTTAGCGTAACGGTCTCATTTGCACCTGCTGGAATGCCTCCCTCACTAGGACTTGATGGGTCAACGCTGTCAAAGGGGACCGACTGGGGACCACTTGTCAGAAGCATGCTCGCGGCGGCGACTGAAACGATAATCACCGCAAGTGCAAGGAGTATTAGTAGTGCACTATATCCGGAGTTTCGGGTTGTGTTGCGGTCGCGGCGTCTAGTAGTACCGTCTAGCCACGCGTCCAGAATGTAGCCAATCGCTGAGAGCGCGAAGAGAAGGTACGCCAGTCCCCGCATGCCAAGCGAGGACTCCAGTCCGAAAAACTCTGTCACCGTCTCTTGAACGGACGAGAGTGCGCTCTGAGTACCGTCGGCGATCATACCGAGATTCGGCACGACGACGACCCGACCGTTTACCTGCAGTGCCACGGCGACAATCTGGGACCGACGAACTGGCGGTTCGCCCGCCTGCTGGTCGGTGAAAAGATTGTTATCACCCCGAGTAACGAATCCTTCGGCTGTACGACCAACAACGCGGTGGGTCGTCAGACTGCCGTCGTGGAGTTTCCGCGCGTGAAACGTCACGACGTCACCGGATTCGATGGGACCACTGAGTTGCGCCGGAATCGCGACGAAGCCGTCGCCGGGCTCCAGCGTTGGCTGCATGCTACCGGTCTCGACATAGCCTAGGACGATTGGTTGTCCAAGTAATGGGCCAGCGAATAGACCGACGATGAGGACCACGACGACGATTTCGACGCTGCGGAGTAGTATCCGTTGGACGCCCATCGCTTGACATCCCAATACTCCAACACTGAGGTGATAAGACTAGGGGTGGTCGGGTTGGGCATTGTTCAGATTAGCTGATTCCACGCGAAGGCGAGGGTTTGCAACCAGTTTTCAGCGGAGCGATGCGTGGCGTGGCGGAAATGATTAGCGAACTGGTTGGTGCGGCGTTTTAATTCTTTGAAGACACGTTCGACGCTATTCCGATTTCCATGTGTTTCATGCTGAAATCGGAGGTGTAACTCGAAGAGCGCGGCTTTGAGCCACGGTGCGCCATCGACGAGAAACATCGCGTCGGCGACGCGATGTTTCTCTTGCAACTCGGTTAGAAACTGCTTGGTCACAACGATAGTTCGTGTCGGATAGAGCTTCACGTGGGGGAATTCGTTGGTTTCAGGGTCGACGGCGGCGTACAGCCAGTAGCGCTGGTCGTTGAGTTGAATCACGGTTTCACCGACCGCAACGTGATTCGGGTTTTTACCATCGGTCGGCTGTAGATCGGCTTTCTGCACCCAATTATGGACGGTCGAGCGACACCGTTCGACACCGAACCTCTCCAAGACAGAAACAGTATCCGAGAGTGATAATCCGGCCGCATGAAGGTGGATACTGAGCTTTATCAGCGGCTCCGGTGTCGCTTCTCGCTCCACAAACTCTAACTCGATTCAATCGCTACACTCGTTGAGGCGGTCGAATTCTGGCATGGACACCTAGAATTTCAACCGCCTCGTTCTTCAACGCTTATCTGAACAGTGCCTCGGGTTGATGATTTCGAATCGGACCCCGTAGAAGATGCAAAATTAACTCTCTTAAAAGAGGTTAGCCCGACTGTGTCTCAAAAGAATGATTCTCGCTACTGGACAGAGGTCAGACGCTTGGCATTGATTTTGACCCACAGGTCGTCTGCGAGGTCGTCCTCGATGACGCGCATTCCGACGAGGAGTTCGGTAATCTGGGAAGCGCTACTACCCTTTCCGCGACTATTGATCGTGTCGTCTGAACCGCCGTCAACCGGGTCGAGCGGTTCACGCCCGTCGTTGTCGGTCACGTTCCCGTGGAAGTCTTTATGACCACTCTTGTAGAAGGCGATACCGGGCGCACTCTCGATGGTGATTTCGTACTGGCCGCCCGTGTTCGCGCTATTCTGGTTCGTCGCTGATCCGAGCCCTCCTTCGACGCCAATCTCAAGAATGTCGTCAAAGTAGTACGTCGAGTCCGGATTGACACCCGCGCCGTTGGTCTCGATGTCGAATTGGATCTTGCCGTCGCTGTCGTAGCTCACGAAGCCGCTGTCGCCGCCCCAGCTATCGTCGTCTTGGGCTTCTTTCAGTTGCAGCATAGCGTTCTCGTCGCTGCTCGTCGTGACCGTGACGTCACGCTTTCCGGAGGCCGCCTGACTGAATGCGCCCGTACCCATCGCCGCTGCACTCCCTGCGCTGACTGCGCCGAGTCCGATTAGGAATTTACGTCGTTTCATGATTGTTGTCACCTTGGTCGCACCCCGAGTCGTCCGGAGTGCTCACTTACAGGTCAGTATCGATACATACTTTGTCTTGAGCCGCGAGAACAGGTTTCTGGGCCTGTATGGACGTTTTCTCGGGGTGCAATCTAGGAGTTCTAACACAGCCAGAAGTTCGGCAAACAGTCCCTGAAGAACCGCAATTGAGCCAGTAACTGGGTGTTACGGGGGCGATCTAATTGAACTGTCTTGTCGTATTATATACATAGGGATAGTTGATACAGTCCGAGTAGATAGAGGGGAGAATTTACAATGGAGATAAAAAACCACTTAAAGAATCCGGTGAGCAAGAAAGCCAATCGATGTCGCGTGACGACATCTTCCACCTCCTCCGGAATCGACGACGCCGATATGCACTCCACTATCTCAAGCGAGAAGAAGCTCTACCCATCGCCGACATCGCCGAGCAAGTTGCCGCATGGGAAAACGGCGTGTCCATAGAAGCCGTATCCTCGACGCAACGAAAGCACGTGTACAACTCACTCCAGCAGACCCACCTCCCGAAACTCGCCGACAGCGGAATCATCAAATATCAGCCCCGCAACGGCATGGCCAAAGTTACTGAGCGCGCCGAACGACTTGATGTCTACCTCGAAGTTGTTCCCGATCGTGACATTCCATGGAGTAGCTATTATCTTGGCCTCGGGGCGGTCTCGCTCGCACTCACGTCCGCGGTCTGGGTTGACGCGATAATCATCTCCCAACTTCCGCCCGTCGCATGGATGACGTTCATTTCCGTAGCGATCGTCTTTTCGGCCGCAGTCAACGTATATTACCAGCGAGACGACCTCCTCGGCGAACACGAACGACCGCCGGAACTCAGAGGTGACAATTGATGACTCACCGATGGCTATGGACTGCCATTGCACTGGTAGGTACGGTTCTACTCGTCACAGCAACCGGCGGCTTCAGCGCGGGCCAAATCGACCGACCGGTCTCAATAACAGTCGCTGAAAACCCCGAAAACGCCATCGTCGGGCTCTCGGGATCAGACAATGTCACGGTAACCTACGGAAGTTCGAACGACACAAAGCAGCCTACCGTAGAGTTGTTCACCGTCACAAACAACTTCGAGAGTTCGTTTGAATTCTCGATTCAAATCGTCGGCGATACAAATACCCCTCCGGACCATCAGAGTCTCTCGGCAGAGAAATATTCGTTAGCACCCGGAGAAAGCACGAAAGTGACCGCGAACGTGGTTTGTAGTTCACAAGAAACCGAAACGTGGACAATCTATCTCGAAGTCAGTAGTTCAGGAGTTGAGGCGGAGATTCAGCATGATATTTCTATAGTTTGTGCCGGGCCCACTTCCACAGGCTAACCGACTTCTACCGAGCCCAATCCGACTACAAGAAATCGAGCAAAAATCCCTATTCTTTCTTTATGAGGTGATATAGGGATTGTTTGGAGATTCCGTCACGCTCGCTGGGCTATACTCGAGTTTTCCATCTCTATAATGAGCCTCCGTGACTGTAGTTCCGTCTACAAACAGGGTAGCAGACGTTGTTCGGAGATTAGCAAAAGCCTGATCACCAGCGAGAATGGCTGCCTGACCTAGATTCATATTACCATTCGATTTGAGAGTAATGCTCTTACCGTTGTAATTCTCGTTGTTGACCTCTGCTGCTTGTGCGATTAATGCTCCGCCACGTGCATCAATCGTGACCGTACTCGACGCTAATATCTCTCCATTTGAAATATCAACCCCTTCATTTGCAGTGACCTTGATTTCTTGCCCATTTACAGCAGTGCTGTCTAACGTCGCTCCTTGAGCGGTCACTGACCCTCCTTGCGCATCAATCGTGATCGTACTCGAAGATTTGAATACAGAATCCTCAATATCTATAGCCTCATTTCCTCGGAGCGTGATTTTCTTCCCGTTTGTGCCAGTACTATCTACGGTGATATCCGTACTAGAGAGAGTGCCCTTTTTAGCGTCTAAGAGAATGTTCCCATTATCCGTCTCAAGATCCGTCTCAACTATTACACCCTCTCCCGCAAGGTCAATATTCCCATAACCATTAACAGAAATTTCACCAATGCTGTCTGGAATCACTAATTGATCCGAGCCAGCATTATATTGACCATCGCTGACCTCTGCAGTCGGAATTTGTTGGTCAGTTCCACTATCATAATTCCCGTCTTTATTCACGTCCCGATAGGCAAAGCCGGGGTCAGCAAGCCCAGAGTTTTGGTTCATGCCAGTTACGGTGATATTGATTGCATCGCTAGTGCCACCGCTACCGACGTAAACACCGACTGTCCCATTTTTCTTCGCTTTCAGAGTTATTTCAGCTACTCCATTTGAGTCAGTCGCTTGGTCAGATGAGGTGATAGTTGCCACTGACGAATTTGTGACTCCAAAGTGGACGTCCATCCCCTCCAATTGTGGCGTCGTAAGTGCGCTGAGAGCGAGTTTGTTATCAGAATCATTGTTAACATCCCAGTCGCAATTATCTGCGTCGCAATTAGGTTTCGTTCCTGATTGACTGGATGGATTCTGCCAATTGATTTCAAACGCGGTCGAGGAGTTGTCGCTGGTTTCGGTGCCAGAATGTGATACATTAACGTTTGGTGTCTGACCTGTACCAACAACTGCACATTGTACGTTCCACGTTGTATTGGCTAACTCCAATTGCACGCGTTGTGGGGCAGTCTGTTGGGCCGCCACAAAATTGGATTCACTTTCGAGGGCTTCTTCCCATTTGCCAGCTGGAAGTGCCGTCGGTATCGTCAATGTGACTGGTCCACTGACTTTCGTGTATCCTGTCTCTGCACCATAGAAATCGACCGATATCGGTCCACTCCGTGTTTGTGAGAACTCATCTGAGAGTGGATAGAGGTTAATGGTAGACCCTTGGATGAGTGTAGGTTCGTTTTCAAAAATAATAGTCCCATCTGGCGTCTCTCGATAGAACACTGTATTTTCGTATTTAAATAACGGAGCTTCAGATCCAGACAGATAATTGTAATTCATTTTGAATTGAATTGATCGTGTTTGCACTGGCGCCTCACGCCCACAAACTTCGGCAATATCGAGGCTGGTTGAAGAGATCTCGCCACTAGACAACTTCTCTGCTTTGAGTTCGCCATACGGTGGTGGTGGGTTTAAAAAGAAAGCCCGTGTTGGGTACGTTGTACTGGCCTTGATTGTCGTTGAGCGAGTTGTTCCGGTTTCGGCTGCATTAACAAAATTCGATCGGAGTTGTGTCATATCTTCTTGGACGTCAATGTAGTGAGCGAATTCACGCTCGGTATTCTCCGACGGCACTACTTGTGCTTGCCAAAGTGACATCAAGATAACTAGGACCGCAAAAATGAGGACAACTCCGACTTGCTCACTTACTCCACGATTGTCCTCGCGAAATGACACAGGTCCCTGGTTTCTGTTGAGTTGATAAAATCCTATTGGTGTTCGTGTACTGCCAATCAACTGTTTGTTATTTCGATAAAGTTAGAAATGTCTGGAGGTCTTCAAGACTGGGGAGAGTGTATAGGAGCCAATAGAGAAGACAGAGAGTTCTGAAATAGTATGGTGTATTAGACAATACTGTCCAATCATCTATGAGTAAGAAAAAGCTAGCAAAAAGGAATCCAATGACTGTCGGCGCAATTGCCATTAGTCGAATACCTGACTTCCAGCTCGTTTGGTCGTCAAAGTTTATCGAGACTCGAAGCGGAAGCCATGACTGAACGCCGAATGTTGGCTGTCCTACTAAATACGCAATGGTGAGATGTGTTGCTTCATGTAGAAAAATCACACTAACCCCAATTAATGTGAAAATTATAGCCGATTTAATTGTATTCATATGAAATATTTGTTTGCGCTAAATTTTTATATTCTATTACTTATATGTTTGTCGGTCTTTGTATAAGATATCTGTGAGAGGGAGGTTGCTGATATCAAATCTCAGATAAATTAGACTCGCTCTGCGAGTGAATATCGATTTCGATGAACGTTTATATAAAAGGTATTACCATGTGAGTGTGGCCGTTGTAAAAGGAACTACTGCAACGAGTCACGCCATATAACATAAATAGAGGCACTCGGATGGCAGTAAACGTGTAAGCTACCACGGCCTAAAGGCCGTGGCATTCAGCATGGACTCCCACTCTAACCGAAGTCGGCACGGGAACGACCCCGTTCGTGGTCAACATCCCGCTGTTCAAGCGCACGCCTACGGGTGCGCCTCCCTCGCCCCCAGTTTGGTTGCGAAGGAGTTTCAGACCGATGTTCTTCGCCGCGTTGTAGTCCGCGTGGTTTTCGTATCCGCACGAGTGGCACGAAAACGTCTCTCGGTGGCGGTTATCCTCATGGGTAAATCCGCACTCCGAACACCGTTGGGACGTGTACTGCGGGGTAATCTGTTCGACCAAGATGCCACGTGCTTGGGCTTTGTACTCGACGTAACCGTATAAACGTCGGAACGCCCACTCGTGGAATTTTCGTGTCCGAGGCATCCGGTCACGAATGTCGGTCAGATTCTCAAACGCGATGTACGAACAGCCGTTCTCGACCGCTTCGGCGACAAGTTCGTTCGCTACTCGATGGAGATACTGTTCAAACCGCCCCGTTTCGGTGCGTCCAACCGATTGGACGTTTTCATGCGCCCATCGCGTCCCGCATTCCTGCAACGATTTTCGGCGTTCGACGTACTCCGTTCGCCAATGGGTCAGTTCGTCGGTTGTCCAGAACGTCCCCGTCGAAGTGACGGCGATGTTCTCAACCCCGAGGTCAACACCGAGAACCGTTCCGTTCTCGGGGCGGTCGGGGGCGTCCACATCCGCCTTTGTTCGGATGTGGAGGTAGAATGATCCATTGCGATAATGGAGTGTTGCGCCCGTCGTCTCGTAGTTGTCGTTCAATAGATATCTCGATTGGGGCGTATCGCGGTGTTCGTCGGGCAACACGTACTCGGCGGTGATGCGCCCATCGACAGTTGCCAGCGTCGCGTGGTCGTCGTTGAACGTCGCGTTTCGCGGGTTGTACTCGCAAGACGGCGTCGTGAACGTCGGCAACGAGGCGTACCTGCCTTGCTTCCATTTGGCGATGGTCGCTTTGAGTGCGTCTACGGCACGGTCGCGGGCCGATTGGACGTGGTTGCTGTGCAAGTCGGTTCGGTCACGCACGTGGCTGTACGTCTTGTCGTGGAGAACCGATTTGCGAGTTTCGACCCATTCGCCCTTGGAGGCCACGTCTACGACGTAGTTCGCGGAATCGAGGAACTGTTGTATCGTCTCACGAAGAAGGTTCGCGTCACTCTCGGTCACATCGAGTTTGACCGGGACAGTGCGCCGGACCTCCATATACATCACAAAACGCACTATGTACTTAAATATTAATATAGGGTTGGGGAATCAGCCAACCATCGCCAGTGGAATAGTCAATAGTTGTCGATTTCCTCCCGCATCTAAAGGTACGGGTATCCACCTTGCGTCTCTATGACACAGCAGGTATGAGTTATCGGTGGACAAGCTCGGACTGCCGTTCTCGAACCGGAATCCCGGCCCGGTTCTCACACAATGTAGGTATACACAAACAGCAGAAACCACTACTCCTTGACTACTCGCAAGTCCTCAATCCGAGGATTCGCTGAGACACCCGCTAATAAGACGAGTATCTTGAGTTGTGTTCCACCCTGCATCGGAGCATCACCACTTCGTAACTCTGTAGATGAAATCTCTTTGAAGAGCCACGCTCGGCCGTCAGCAATAGCCTCTCCATGAAGCCAAGCCGGTGGACCAGAAACAATCAATAAACCACTCTCTACAGTCGATAAATTACATTCCATGGTGAGTTTTCCCTTCACCGCTCGGCGTAGCGTGGTCTCAACTGCCTTAATCGCTTTTACATCATCAACGGCCTCATCCTCTTTCTCTGCACCAAGCAGACGTTCGCGAATATTATCTAAAATCGACCCAGTCTGTTTTTCGGAATCAGTTTGGAGGTCTTGCTTGGCATACCCGATTGTCGCCAGACCATTCTGTTCGAGTGTTGTAATAATCTCGCTCGCGTCGATGACGCGCTCACCGACAGCTGAAGCCGTTTCAGCTTCGCCAGCAGCAAAGAGCGTGCCGAGTCGTTCAGCCAGCACAGTGTTCAACTCAGCACTGTTCTCAGAGATTGTTTCGCCTCTCCCAATCCAGTTATCGTTATCAAAGACGATTTGGGCATCGGCGACTTCACCGAGCGTTTTGAGTCCACGAGCCGTGTTTTCAGACGGAACCGATTCGCTACTAGCAGGAAGGACAGAAATAGCATAGAGTGGGATCTCGAAGATTTCTCGGAGCGCTTGCACCAAATGAGGTGTTGCACCTGAGCCTGTGCCACCTCCGAGTCCCGCCACAACAAAAATGGCACTAGTCTCAGACGTGATTGCAGTCCCAATTTCACGCCGTACTTCTGAGAGGTCCTCTTTGATGGCGGCAGTACCACTTTCCCGATCGCCATCTGTCCCAGTCCCATGTGTCTCAAGATGACCAAGTTTGTGGCGTGCCTCGTCGGGGATTGTCGTGAGCTCGGATAGAGCTTCAAAGTCGGTGTCGAGGACCTGAGCGGCCGTGAGATACGATATTGAGCGACGGTTATTATCTTGGGCGAGGGCATCGACAATCCGGCCACCTGCACCGCCGACACCAATAGCTGCGACCTTCATTATACGTATCTGTTCGAGGAGTAGAACTTAAACTCTCCCCGTGAACCGACATCTCATTTCTGGCCATCAACCACCAGCTCAGATATTGTCACAAGATTAGTCCGTGATACGACCCCAAATCGAATTGAGACCGGGCATTCCTGTAGCAATCCACACACAAATGGCTACTCCGAACAGGAGGAATTGCGCGATTACATATGGCTCAAAACTGAACGCCATGAAGTGCTCCATGAACGAGGTATCGCTTGGATACGGTGGTGACGGAAGCACTGGCCAGAGGAGGTACGTCGTCCACTGCAGTTGACTCATATCGCCTTGGAGTAGTCCAAACACGACAGAAGGACCGAGATCAGCTAAACTGTGGGAGATGTAGCCAATTCCGAATGCGGTAACAATGTCTGTTCGACGGCGGTGTTGGCTGATCCAGTACGCTACGGCGAGGATGACTGCTGCAGTGAGAAGGGAATGTGCAAGGGAACGACCGGAGGGGAGAATGTCGAAGGTCCATGCAAGAGGTTTGTCGATGAGGTCGGGAAACTGTGTCCCAAATCCTAGAGCAAGGAGCGTCAGGAATGTCTGCTCACGGCGGTCGCTCCATTGAACCCAGAGGATGTAACATAGGTAGCCGACGCCAAGATGTCCCCATGGCCACATGGTCACGTGTTTCTAAGACACCGTTGTGGTTCTTTCGTCTTCTTCTCCAGCAGCCTCTCCTAGTTCTCGGAGGCAATGGGTTGAGAACAGCATCCTGGAATACGGTGTAATCTAGTTAACTAAAAAAGGAAGATTTGAATACTCTAATAGGAAGAGGCCGGTATAGGGTTGATTGCGAAGACCTAATCTCGGTGCATATCGATTTTCCGCATCAGAATCTTTGACATTGACTAAGTTAGCGTGTGGACTATAGCGGTCCGTACAATTCGTACGAGTCGCTCGATTTGTGAGGTTCGTGAGATTCGTACGACTCGTACGATTCGGATAGAATGATGTTAGCTTTCGAGATGGGTTAATGGCCGAACCCGGCCGACTCGCCACCCTGCGACAAGCGAACCAATCATCCCAATCACCACAGCGACAACGGCCCCAACGATGAATACGAGGTCTGGTGTCTGGACAAGTCCCTCAAATCCGACAAGCTGAGCTGCAAGAGCGTTCAAGCCAGCACTCGCAAACGGTGTAATGGCGAGACCCACGGCACCACCGAGTAGGCCGAGCATGAGTCCTTGACTTGCAGCAGTCCCAATGAGGACTGATGAGGAGATACCAAGTGCTTTGGCCGCAGCTAATTGCTGGCGTTGCTGGTAGACAAGCAACGCCAGCAGATTCGCAGTTAACGCAACGCCAGCGAGAACAGCTAAAATGACGAGTACGAGACCACTTGCGAGGACGACCGCTTTGTCGGCGAGAATCGACTGTAACTGCTCTTGATTCGTCCGAACATCATACTGCGGATACTCTTGCTGAAGCTCCTGCTCGACAGCAGCCGTATCTACTCCCGACTCAAGATCAATTGTAATCATCGTTGCAGGATCTGTCTGCGTCGTGCCCGTAAGCTCTTGCAATTCACTCAGGCGGAGAATAACACTTGGGGTGCCGAGGAACCGAGAGAACGTCGGCGAAATCCCAATCACCGTAAACTCATTCTGGCGAGCACTCACAACTGTTCCCCCGAGATGGATTGTATCTCCTACAGAGACGTTAAGAAGTCGTGCTGTCCGTGGCCCAATGAGGACTTCACGGGTCATTGGCCCATCGTAATTGCCACTAGCATAGTGGCGGTCATTCCCGGTCAATCCCTTTCCCTCTGTAATTTGGGCTGCCCCACTACTGCCAGTACCACGAACGCCAGTCCCTACGATTGTTTGGAGGTTGTCTGGGTTCGTCCCGACATAAACGGTTTGGAAAGCCATCGGCGTCGCGGTCCGGACGTCCTCACGACTAGTCAAATTCCTTGAGATGCCATGAGCATCCGTGAGTGTGTTCTCGAACCCACCCACGCTCCCAGGAGCTAACTGCACGGGTCCTCCGGTAATCCAGAGATCGCGGCCGGATGCGTCGAATTTCTGTTGGCCGGTCTCGACGACACCGTATCCGACACTCGCCAGCAGTGTCGTTGAGAGGACGGCAAGTGCAATTCCGAAGATGGCTAGTACGGTTCGTGTTCGTTCGTGGGTGAGCTGTGCGACCGTGATGCCGAGAACGGCGCGAAGTTTGGTGAGTGGACGCATGTTAGGTGTTGAGTTGGTCGAGGATCGACGTTCGCTTGGTGAGCCACAGAAGGTACGGCGCGGCGAGCAACCCGATCAAAATGGCGACACCAACGCCATACACCCCCAGCATGGGATGAGCAACGGCGATGGCAGTCGGTGCGATGTACTCCTGGGCGAGGTGGTTCGTTACCTCAATACCGAGATATCCTAATCCGAGTCCGAAGATTCCACCTACAATGGTCACCGTCAGTGCCTGTACCAACACAACGACGGCACGACTGCGCCATGGAAGCCCGAGTGCACCTAGTAACGCATACTGTTGTTGGTCAGCCGTAATCTCAAGTCCCATCGTCGTGCCGACAAAGAGCGTGCCAACGATAACGGCCACACACAGGGCTGCCACGCTCATTGCAAGCGGGAGCCCCGAAGACATACTCTTTGCAGTAAGTCCACTCCGAGCCATCACTGTCGAGCGCGGATAGACATCCGCCAACTCGGATTTCACGTTACGCGAGTTCGTATCAACCAGGATTTGGTCTGCTTGGTCGCCATCTGTCGCGCCCGTCAACTGCTGAATCTCGCTCAGATGCACGAGGATGACGGGGAGTTGGCCCATCCCAGTACTCACATCCTCACTGCCAATCGAACTCACCGTGAGCGTCTGATTACCCTGTGCTCCTCGAGTGGGAATCAAGGACGTGCCATTCGTCGCACCGAGGAGTTCTGCGGCAGCAGGCGACACTACGGCTTCTTCAGTCCACGTCCCATTGTAGGAGCCATTTGCGTAGTAGGGGTCACCAGGCGTTAATGGTCCAGCAGACAACCCAGCGACCTCCACGTCGGACTGTGCGACAACACCGATGACGATGATGTACTTACTCTCGTCTTCACCACCGGGTGTGTGCATCTCCATTGCGTGCATGAGTACTGGCGTGGCATACGCAACCTCTTCGTTCCGAGTAAGCCGCTCGGTCGTCGCATGCACGGCACCGAACTGTGGGCCCTCTGTGGAGACAACCATGGTGGAGGTCGAGCCTGCTTCTGGTGTGATCCAATAATCGACGGAGTCACCACCCACAGTGGTCTGAGAGGACAGGCCGAGTGCAACACCGGTGACGATGAGCATGAGCGCGATCGCGATAGCAACACCACTGACGCTCAACGCTATCCGACGAGACTCGGTGACGAGGGCTTTCTCGCGGACACGGCGGAGTCCAACGCCAACGAGTCCGAGCCATCGCTTCACTCGCGACGGACGTCCGTGTGATGGGCCTGAGTTAGTCGCCATTGGGTACCACGCGTCCATCCTGCAGGTCGATTCGCCGATCAGCAATCGCGAGCGTCGGGTCGTCATGCGATGCGACAACGACCGCGCGGTCGTCCGCAAGATCCTCGAACACCTCGAGAATCGCGCCCGCAGTCGTGGTGTCAAGCTCGCCGGTTGGTTCGTCTGCGATGATGAGATCAGGATCTGTCGCGAGCGCGCGTGCGATAGCAACCCGCTGTTGTTCTCCACCACTCAATTCACCGGGCTTATGCGACGCTCGATCACCAAGGCCGACCTTCTCTAGGAGGTCAGTCGCACGGTCGTGGCGCGCCTGTTTACCGAGGCCCTGCTCAACCAGTGGAAGGGCGACATTCGATTTTGCAGAGAGCGCGGGAAGCAGATGGAAGCGTTGGAAGACAATGCCAATTGTTGAGAGTCGGAGTCGTGTTCGCGCTCGACCAGACAGACTACCTGTATCTTGTCCATCGACGGTGACTGTCCCATCAGTTGGGGTGTCGAGTGCAGCAAGCAGGTGGAGGAGTGTCGATTTTCCGCTACCGCTCGGTCCTGCGAGCCCAATGATTTCACCACGATGGACGGAGAGACTTACGTCTTCAAGGGCGGTCACAGTGGGCCGTTCGCTTGATGATGAACCGAAGAATCGGCGTGAGCCACCGCGTGTGTATGTTCGGGTGACGTTCTCACATTCTGCAATTACAGGGCCAGCGGTGTGAGTGTCCGATGTGGAGTTGGGGGCGTTTTGGTGTTGCATAGCTTGCTTAACGAATTGAGTGGGGGCTAGCGAAACCCTACAGTTCGGTTGTTCTGACCGTTTCGAGGAACCACAGTTAAATGTTACCGTACTGCTGGTTCGAGCATTGAGACGTCCTCGATGTATCGGTTCTCGTTTCGTACTCGGTCTACCAACCACGGATTAACGGCGCCAACAGAGATGAATTCAATGCAGTCCGGTATACCAACCCAGCACTCATCCAATCAAACCGGCTCAATTTGACGCTAACAGGGGTGAGCCGGGGCTTAGCATATCTCAGGGCCCATACAACAAAACCCGGGTACGGCATGATATGATGCATGCTTTCAGTGGGCCGTCTTCAACCACTCCTCGAAATAGCGAGCTGAAAACCACTGAATCGCCCCAAAGAATCCCCCGACATTCCAATTTACCAATGGTCTCGAAATCGACGCTCAAGGAGGTTATCGAAATCCTCGGTATTTTCTCGATGTTCGCGCTTAGTGTCTTTGTCTACCTTGTGTGGTGGCTTGCCTTCTATCAAGGCGGCCAAGTTTCACTGCAAATTAACGTCTTTGAGGAGATGTGGTTTGAATACGTTCTCTGGCTCATCGTCACCCCTCTCATCACCCTCTCGATGTACTATTACCTGAAAGAGGACGGACAATCCCAACCAACTCCTGACCAAGAGTAGCGCGAGAAGAGACTACCAGCTGACCACCGGAACTCCGAAAGAAGAACGCCGAGTCGAAGGGGGATTGCTGACTTTCGAGCTTAGCTACTGAGGTACATCTGGACCTCGTCGCGGAAGTAGTAGAGTCCACCACCGATGAGGCCGAGGATGAGGAGGACGGCAATCGAGATGCCGAGAGCACCAATGCCACCGTCGTCATCGTCCTCTTCTTCATCCGGTCCAGCCGAGGTCGTCGTCTCATCGGAATCCGATCCGTCGGAATCCGAACCAGCATCGCCTTCCTCGACGACCGTGAGCGTGCCAGCGGAGGCATCGTCAACCGAAACCTCGAACTTGCCCGTCTCACTGGCTTCGTAGTTGAAGGTCACCGTCTTCGTTTCGCCGCCCTTGACAGTCACGTCTTTCGTCGCAACAACGTCACCATCGACAGTGAGTTCGGCGGTGTAGGTGCCTTCGCCATTGCCGTCGTTTGTGAGTTCGGCAGTCACGTCCACCGTCTCACCGACGGTGACTGTCGAGCGACCGAGTTCAGCACTCGAGACGCTAATCGAGGGTTGCTTCTCGCCGATTGCGAACACCGAGAAGCCAGGTGTCACGGCCTCGAACTTGTACTGGCCGTTTTCTTGCCCGACGAACGTGGTTTCAAGCTCCTGCCACGAGCCGTCGTGGTAGCGGTACAGCACGACGTTGTTCGGCGTGCTGTACTCGCTCAATTGACTCGACGACAGGCCGAAGCGGAACGTCGCTTCTTCGATGTCAGCATTCGAGATGAGTTCCTTCTCAACTTGCAAATAGCCCTTCACTGTGACACCGGACGGATCCGACGGCACCGAAGAAGGCCTACTGGAGAAGGAATTGATGGCGAACTTGAAGTGCGCGTTTCCGTTCTTCAGCTTCACATTTAGACTCTCGAAGCTGACGCCGCTCACCTGCGTCGCCTGCTTGCTGGGGATGCTAATCTGAACATTGTCGCCTGCCTGACCGCCTCGGATGTCAGCAACGGCACTACCGTCGGATTGTTGAACTGTCTCAACGGACTGCGGCGGTTCAAGTCCTCCAGCGCCACCGCCGCCACCGGGGCTACCTGGATTACTGCCACCACCGCCGTCTTTAGCTTTCACAGTAAGGGTGTCGGTTGCGATTTTACCGTTGACTCGGATTTCATACGTACCCTTCTTCGGGATTGCACCAGTCAGGTCAACAGTCTTCGTTTCATCGGCATCGAGGTCGACCTTCTCGTCAGTGATTCGGTTCCAGTCGGTCGAGCCTTCCTTTCGGTACTCTAGCCACACATCTTCGTTAGTGAGCTTCTCGTTTCCGGTATTATGGATTTCGGCGCTGACGGTGAAGGATTTTCCAGCCTTGGGTTTCTTCGACGGCAACTGGATATTGGAGACACCAATGTACGATTTTTCTAGGTCGAACGTATCCGTCTTGGTCCGGATGTCACCGTCTTCGTTGACTGCGACGTGAACCCAGCGGTAGGTGTCCGACGACCAGTTCGTCAGCGTCTGAACATTAATCGTGCTGTCTTTTCCAGTG
The DNA here is from genome assembly GCF_004765815.2 of Halorussus salinus. NCBI lineage: Archaea > Methanobacteriati > Methanobacteriota > Halobacteria > Halobacteriales > Haladaptataceae > Halorussus > Halorussus salinus. The sequence continues at coordinate 153,783 of NZ_SBIS02000013.1, forward strand.
ACCGCGGTCACCGATCCGTCGAGAGTCGGATCGCCCGCTCCCGAGTCATGAATCGCCTCGGTCTCCGGAATTGTTCGGTCCGTATTCTCCTTTACGAAATCCATGAGTGAGGTAACCCCATATGAGCCCACGTTTCGCCGGGACACGTCCTTGTCAAAGAACGTAGTGCCGTCTTCAACATGGGCGACGCCGTTGACCTCACTAATAGAGTGTTTGAGCGTCGTGCTTTCAGAGAGTTCGGAAATGGTCGACGGGCTCCCCTCAACGCGTAGTTTAAACATCTGGTCCTCAAAGCCAGTCTCCTCGTCGTAGACAAGGACAGCCTGCTGAACGTTGTCCCCATCCATTGAGGATATGTCGTTCATCTTGAACGTTAGAGTGTCACCGCGTGCAGGACTAGACGTTGAGAGTGACGCACTCGACGGCTGGTTGTGGACCATAGCACGCTCGACACCCACAATTGTCGGTTCACCGGTCACAGTAAGGTTCTTATCGTCGATTTTCAGCCCTGAGTTGGCTGGTTCCCCATTTGCGACAAAGAACACGTATTCACCGGACTTCGGCGGCGTGAACGTATAGGTGCCGAGACTATCGGTGTTAATTTCCAGGAGGCTTTTCTCGTAGAACGTGACATTTCTGTTCAGTTTTTCCTCCGTCGCACGGTCCTGCACATCATCCCGGGAGGTGGTATCGATAACCTCCATAACATCCTCATAGGAGTTGATGCTCGGATACGTGGTCGTCGGTGAGGGACTGACTCGTGCAGCAACGATGGTCAGTTTTTCGCCTGCAAGGCTACCAGATTTCGAGGTATAATCCCCGTTGAACTCAACCGTGATTTCTTCCCCGGCTTTGAAGACACCAATCGTATCTTTATTGAGCGAAACACTGTCCGAACTGAAGTCGGAGTTGGGCCGTTCAATATACCACGCAGCATTGTCGATCTGCGTATCTGCGTTTGACGTATCAGTTCGGAGTGGGAGAATTGATTGCTCCCAAACGGATACATTTCCGGCAGTCATTGTTTCGTCGTCGGGCACCGTCCAATTGGATGTAGCACCGACCGGCACTGTAAGCGGTGCAAGGACGAGCATCACAACCATTGATAAGGTTATGAATTGACTCAATCCTTTGATTGGTTTATTGAACATCTATAGTCTTAGTGGATGTCTCAAAACGAACAACAATAAGGTTTTCTCTGTTAGAAAACACCACAAAACATCAAACGTTCTTTTCCAGAATTTCCATCACTATTCTTCTTTGCTCTCCAAGAGGCTCATCGCGATAGAAAAATATTTATTTGCGGTTCCTCAGAACGGATTAACACGCTATGAAACGTCATCTCATTTTTGGAATGCTGATATTAGGACTCTGTCTTAGTAGTGGAAACCCCGCCGCACTCACCGACTCATATACGATTTCTGCATCTAGCAGTGTGGACACACCAACGAGGCAGGTGACCGTTGATGGTACCCAACACACAGTGTCAAACATCGCAAAAACAGCCCCCGGGAGAACACTATCCGTCTCGGTCTCTGCCCCAGATGAAACAGACTACACCATTCAACTCCGGAATCGGAAACGCCAGGTCACCACTGATAGAGATGGGACGGGAGACAGTCAAGTCACCTTCGACTTCACCGGATACAAACCGGGGTCATACATGCTGCTCCTGTACAAGAATGGTGAGTACAAAGACATACTTCCGGTCGTCGTAAGTGGCTATGACATCAGTGTCGATGCTCCAAGCACAACCACACCAGAGTCTATAGTCACAGTCGACGTTTCAGCGACAAAGAGTGCAGACGTAGAATCCCCAAACGCAGTCTATGTCGTCTTCACAACTGGTGAGAAAACAAAAAGAGTCCAAGCAGAAAAAAGAAGCTCAACGTCATATCAGGCATCAATCTCGCTCGAAAATATTCCAACAGGCGACCACCGACTATATGCCTACGTGCAAGGGAGCAACACGGCATTCAAGGAAGGCAAGAAAGAAATCCTCGGGATTAGTCACAGTAGTAGCCTGACTGTCCGCAAACAAGGGACAACGACGTCGACCACTAGTGACTCAAACAGTAATACCGGACAAACTGGATCCAGCTCTAAGTCTACAGATACGACCACAACCACACGGCCGACAACCACGCAGACAATAGAAAACCTGACCACCACAACGTCTCAGCAGTCACCGACTTCGACCCAAACAACGACCTCCACGACCACCACTCAGACATCGACACCAACGAAGAAAACAACTAGTTCCTCACTCATCACGCCAAATAAAACGACGACAAATACGTCCACAACGACGAATTCTCAAGAAGGAATTCCAGGGTTCGAGATTAGCACGGCAATAATGGCACTGGTGGCGATTGGAATACTTCTTTCCCGCCGATAAGAATTATCTTTCCTTTATCTGGAACAAATTCTTGTCTGCAGTCTTGACAGACGCAAATCATCTCTTGAGCCATATTTTAGATTTACAGACCTACTACTTGTTGATTATAGCGAGGTGAATCAATCGTGAAAGTATGAACTCTTGGGCGTAAGTTCACGACAAGTTTATGATTCGATATTGTCTATTTCTTCAACGGTGATTTTGCCGTCTGCGTACACGGTGACGTGGCAGTCTGCGAGTTCGAATTTAATTAATCCTGAGTCTTGCCGTGAGAAGAGTGTGAGGAGTGCGTCTGGGTCGACTGCCTCGTTCAGTGGTCCAATTTCTCGCGGAGTTTGGCCAGTTACTGTTGTGAGGGCTGTGACCACCTCCGGGATGAGGTCGTTAGCTCTCTCCACATTTCTTTGATATATTATGTCCTCCTCGCTTGGGTCGGTTATAGCCATCAGTTATCTTCTCCTAGAAATAACCATACAATGATAAATAAAATAGTTTACTATATATCTGATTTCTTCAGCCTATATTTTTCTTAGAAGAGAGGCTCCCACCGTTCATCTGAGGAATGTCACAGCGTGCCGTGAACTATCTCGTACAGAGAGTTATCCAGAAATTGATTACCTTGTCTTACCGCTCTCAAGGCTACTCGCCCCTCGCTCGTTGAGGACGGATAGTTCACACTTCATGGATTCGTTCTTTGATTTGAGCAATAGTGATGTCTCTTTCATCGGCTTTGGCCATTCGCCCGCTCACAAATTCGAGTAAGTTTAGCTCTTGGAGGAGGCGTCGTGCTGTCGATCGATTAATCCGAAGTTCTCGTTGGACTTCGAACAATGTGTTCGACTGCTGGATGGCAGTACTGAAGTTCTCAACAGTGACCTGTGAGGGAACGTCAAGTTCGGAAGGGAACTCGACGTCCTTCGCCGTCGCTGATTCATCGTAATTTGCTTCAGTCGGACTCTCACCCTCGGTTGTGGCCTCTTCTAGGTCAGTTGTTGAATCTGTAGCTGGCTGGTCGACGTTCACCTCAGCCGGTTTTTCAGCCGAGCTTGACCGTGGATTTCCCCCCTCAGGAGGGCTAGCTTGATCTCGGTCTGCGTTCTGGGAGTCTCGTTCGCTCGACTTGCGGGTATCGTCCTCAGTGGTGTTTGGTTCGGTCTTTTTTGCGTTCGGCTGGTGGATGCCGTGATTGATCATGTGGTGGCGGACCGTCTGGGGGGTGACATCAACGCCAAGCGCCTCAGTCATCTCGGGAAACGTCTCATGTTCATTGTAGACTTCCCGAAGCCGCTTTGGGTTCCGATGGGGGTCGACTTCTTCATTGACTTCGGGTGTGCGTTCTTCTTCTCCTTGAGGGTTGGTGGGTTCGGGGGTGTCCTGATTTCGGTTGGCCGTCAGTGCGGGTTCGACGGTGACGTTTTGTGGGTAGTCTTCAGCAGTAGCTGTAATGCCACCGTCGGTGACCTGTTCTTTTTTTGTGACCTGGGTTTCCGTCTGTGGATTGATTTCGACTGTGAGTGGGATTTCGATTTCATTCTCGTCCGCTTCAATCGTTGTGCCGTCTGGGAGCGTAATTGATAGTGAGCCGGTGATGTCTGTCGTTGAGAGTCCGCTGAGTTGGAGAGGAAGGGTTGCAGTGAGTGTTTTGCCGTCAATGAGGGTTGAGTTGGATTGTTCGACACCGCCGACCGATAGGGAAGTGTTCTCCATGGTCTCGATGAGGGTTGCGAGATCTCGGAGTGTTTGAGGAGTGGTCATGTTAGTGATCTACGTAGAAACGTTAACTCACGGCCAAAAAACTTATTGTTAAGGTTCAACTAGCTGTGCTAAGTTATTAAAGAATTGACTGGCTTAGAAATACGTATAGCAACTACATGAAAAATGAAGCTCTCCAGTCTCATTTTCGGTTAACACGTAGAATTCGGTGAACGCTTCACCTTGTTTGGGAACGGCAACAGCATATTGACATCCTCCGGCTGAAGGCGGAGGAATCCCGAGCGGTGGGATATTAGGGTTTGCAGTCTCCCTGCTCTCGTGTTGAACGACCCGCTCTCGCGGTCGAATAGGAAGACTCCAGGCTGTGCCAACCAGCCGGTACTCCTATCTCCCGTCGGGGGACTCTGAGGTATCTTTCGACGGATCACCGTTCGCGTCTGCGTTCATCGTCGTTTCGCACGGTGCACAGAGGTACAGACCGCGCTCCACACGGTTGCCATCACGGATCTGTCCGCAATACGAACACGTCTTGCTTGTGTTCTCCTCGTCTACACGGTCAACAAGGAGACCGTGTTTTTCCGCTTTGTATTTAAGTAGGTTCGTAAACCGGTCGAACTCCCAGCCGTGGAGTCTCTTATTGCGAACCCAGATCTCAGTGGTTCAAGTGGAAAGCCCACAACTTCAGTCGTGAGAGGTTGACAGTATGGACAGCCGGTCGAACCTAAAACTACCCCGTCATTTTATTATTGTGAACAATGTTTACTGATATGCACCGCAAGGTGCAGTACCGAATTTGTCATTCGGTAATGGTTCAACTCGTCATCACGCCCACACCGGGCGTGATGACTCCTTTGCGAAAACAAGGGTTATCATTGCGCGAGAGCGTCTTACTACTAATTGATAAAGTACGGTGATCCCGACCTTGACACGTAGAGATTAGTCTTCAGTCAGCCTTAAATCCGAGAAGTCACGGCGCGCCGCCACAATACGTTGAATCTGTTCTTCATCCCAATTGGGGGTGTTCAGCGCGGAGATAGTCGCCCAGCTCCTCCTCGCTCACTTTGACTCCGTCTGGCGGTGACTGCGTCCCGTTCAACCGCTGTTTAAGCGCCGTTAGTGCGTTAGTCTGGAGAACGCCAAGAATGGGCAGTGTGCCTAGTAGCCCGCCGACGAACTGCAAGGGATGACGTACTCGTGTGGGATAAAGAGCGCACGCACGAATGCACGATTATCCGACTGATCAAGCATCGTATCAATTAGGAGGCCTGGATCACCGACGACAATGACGTTCCTGTCCCCAAGTTCCTCGCTTGTCACAACTGAATACGAGCCAACCGTTTCATTCGAATCAAGTTCCGCATTCTGATTCGTATCGAGATATGCAAACTTGGAGCTGCTAACTAGGACTGAGACATTATTGGGGTTGACGGCAGTCCCGTGATTCAGAGTCACCGAAGAAACATTCACGAAGAATGATTGGTTTGTGACATCGTTGGCGACCGGCATCGCAGGGGAGCGATAGTTGATCTGTTCATCTCGCAGTGGCTGGCCGTCCAAGCGCGCTTCTGTGTCGAGACCAGCGAGGAGACAGTTTGTCTGGTCGGCATAATCACCAGCGATGATGAGTGTCCCTCCATTTTGAATGAAAGAGTCGATCCGCTGGCGTTCCTTAGGCGTATATGGTTGGTCCGGTGAGAGAACACCCCAATCGTTTCCGTTGGTAGTGTCTGACCGTAAGCGGTCGTCTCCCGTGCAATGGTCGTTGTTGCGCCAGTGGACGTACTTGCCGCAACAAAGAAGGTCACAACTGTGAGTACGGTGAATCCGATGAGAAGCCGTTTCGGCGAGAGGAATGACTCAGCCTGCATCTATATCACCCCTGGTGGAAGGATTGTAAGAATTCGACGGACGACGATGAGCCCAAAGACAAGCAGCCCAAAGCCAATAATCCACTTGAGACGTCGACGCCACTGTGGGGTAACCGAAAACGGAGCAGTCAACTCCACAGTAATCAGAAACCCAATCAATGAGAGGACGAAAACGAGTTCAAGGGTAACCGAGCTAAGGAGAGTAAGGACGAAGACCGCGAGGAGCATCCACGCGGTGAATCCGTAAACGAATCGGAATCGCCGCTGTGTAGCATATAGGCTACGCAACCGAGCCATTCATTACAAACATGTCGATCCCCGGTTTGACATATAGACCATTATTATTTTATTATATAGTTATTTAATTTTTAATGATATAGATGGAGGCGGTATGGTTGATATCTTTTCATCATTTAAAACTAGTGATTGCCCTATTAGCCTACCAAGAGTTGCGTTATGAGAGACAGGAATTCGACACACTCAGTCGCAAGCAGACAATGTCGAAAACATACTAACCCCAGTTGTACGTAGCAAAGCAGCCGAAATAAGAGTCTACTACAGAATCGCTAAGCACAGAGATTCGATAGAGCGGTTAGGGTTTTAGAGGTTGACTTCTGATTCACCGATGACAGCTGTCTTGTCGCTCCCCTGAGCGGTCCAGATGATTTTTACGGCTTCACCGTCATCAATCGTGGAAGAGCTTCCATTATAAATTTCAACACGGTCACCTGCACCGAGTTCACCGGCCCAATTAGTAGTGGTAGTAGCGTAATTGGAAGCACCGTCACTAGTCCAAGCAGTTTCTCCACCAATTTGGACCTTTAGTCGTGCAGAATCAATCGCGTCACCACCATCGTGTGTGATGTTTGCGAACTGTTCAGGTCCAGAATCTCCATCTATATCAATGCCGTTCGCGTAATCAAATGACCAAGTCGTAGTGGGTTGTGCACTTTGCACACGGTCGCCAAGACCTAGAACAAAAGTTCCGATGACAGCTGCTAGAATTACTGTAATTGCAACCATTAAGATAACACCAATAACAGGTGAGACCGCGTCGTCATCGGCGAAGAGTTCGTTGAGTTGCATTAGAGAGACACCTCAGATTCACCAATGACAGCCGTTTTGTCGCTGCCACTAGCAGTCCAAATGACCTTAACAGTCTCTCCATCTTCTATGTCACCATCTTCCTCATCGTGAATTTCGACAGTTGCGCCAGCGGTGATTTTCGATCCTGACCAAGTGTCGGTGCTCACATTCTTCGTCTCACCGTCAGTCCACATTGTATTTCCACCAATTTGGACAGATAGCTGGGACGATTCAACGCCTTCTCCACCGTCGTGCGTAATGTTTGTGAAGTCTGCGCTTCCATTGTTACCGTACTCAAAGCTAAATTGAGCATTGGGCTGTGCTTGGCTGACTCGGTCACCGAGTCCGAGGACGAATGTGCCGATGACGGCGGCCAGAATCACCGTGATCGCCACCATGAGGATGACGCCGATGACGGGGCTGACTGCGCCGTCGTCTTCGAAGAGTGCTTTGAGGTTCATGTGTTGTGTTTCTCCGTTTTCCAGCACGTTCTCACGTGTGAGAAGTGGCCGCACCCTTTAAGCCGGATGACGAGAAACGGGTACTCGTCGGCAGGGGAGACCTGTCATGCCGCCCCGTCCGGCACTTCTCTATCGTTGTCACGTGCTTAGTTCGACCGTTCTCACCAATAGTATATAAATACTTCTTTACCTGAAAACGAGATTATCTATCTGCCACTTTGCCATAGAATAGACTCCCCGAAAGACTAAAATCCTCATCAAAAAACATACTTCGAAATATCAATCATACAAAAGAGAGATTTAAGCAAGCAGACCATCAAAGAACAACCAAATGAGTCACCCAGCCACGCCCGGATCGGAGGACACCCTAGACCGAGATCGCCTCCGAGCCACACTGCAGGCCGTGGCCGCACGCACTGGAAAAACCCCCACCGTCGTCGACTTCCACAACGACGACCAGACAGACATTCACCCAAAACAGTACGTCGAAGAATACGACACATGGGAAACAGCCCTGAAAGACGCTGGCCTTGACCCCGAGGAAATGGGCTCGAAGCAAATTCCTGACCGTGAGCTCCTTGCAGAACTCCAACGACTCGCCAGTATTCTCGAGCGCTCGCCCACGCGCGCGGATATGAAAGAACATGGTCAATATTCAGATACGGTCTATCAGAATCGCTTTGGCTCTTGGAATGAGGCGCTTGAGCAAGCTATGCTTGGCACGCGTCGCCTTTCAGAGGACGAATTGAAACGGGAGCTCCGGCGGCTTGCCCGTGAGTTAGAACGAGTCCCCCGCGCGAACGATATGCAGGAATATGGTGCACACGCCCCTGTCACGTATCACCGGCGGTTCGGCAGTTGGTTGGACGCACTTGACGAAGCGAACTTACTGAGATGATATAGATTGCGAGCGCATACTTCCGTCTTCTGGCGGAGGTCACGCGGGAAGCCCGATGGAACTAACATCGTATTCTGCCATAGATGGGGTTTCAACTACAAACGTTAGGTATGTGTCCCGATCCGTCTCTTATAAACTGCTATGAACTCGGTGGGATGTCGACCCGAACTACAAGGGGTGGTGAACTGTGTTAGTTCACCCGGCGATGACACGGAATTCGATGGGGCCTCATTGACCGGGCCACAGCCCTACGAGGGAGAAAGGGAGACCGTCGTCAGTGTGTCACGGGTTCCCTCCGAGTGCGGGTTGGAACCTCGAAGGTCACACGACCGAAATCCCGTGGCGGGATTCCACGCCGTTTACGGCGTGGAGGAGGTCAATAAGATGGTATAGCCTTTTCAAGGCAGCAGATAGATAAACATGCTTTCTGAGGGTTTGCAATGAGACAGATTTGTAGCTAATTACGAGGTGTTCGTGTTTGTCGGACCTCTGCTCCGTCTCTGATGAGGTCTTCACATGACGGACACACTCGTGGTTTCTCGACCTCAGTTGGGGTGAATACTCTTACATATCGCTTGGTGACGAATCCACCACAGTTCTGGCACTTAGGCATATGCGCGACCTATCGTTGTACCTAAATATTCTTTGTGGGTAATTTCCATTTAGAGACATTCGAGTTTCCAAGTTAACTATAGGAAAATCTACAGTTGGTGTCATACCTACGCGTCTAGTCTTGGTCAACTGCCCCGCGCACGGTGGCGCGGGGCTTGTCAGTGAACTCGGCCTCTATCGACTGTGGTTAGTCGGACGGGACAAATCCCCGGTTCGGCGTCACCGTTCCTGACTTCAGGGCAAGTTGACTGTCGCCCGTCCGCCGCGAGGACTGTAGCCCGCGACGGACAAACCGCCACCCAACATTCTTCGCACCCACATAATCTGCATTCTGAGTCGCGCCACACGACTCACACTCGAACTCAGCCTGCCGCACTCGGTTCCTCTCGCTCGTATGCCCACACTCGGGACACCGCCGACTCGTATTCTTCGGGTCTACAAACTCGACGCTAATTCCTTCGGCTTCAGCCTTGTACTCCACGACGTCAACAAGTTGTCGGTGCGCCCACTGGTGGAACATTTTCACTGGGGGCGAACGCTCTCGGATGTGATTCAGATCCTCAAACGCGATATACTCGCAGTCGTGTGTCTGTGCTTCTTCGAGAATTCGGTTGGTGACTTGGTGGAGTTGGTCACGGAGATACCGTGACTCCCTCCCGCTCATCTGCTGAATTGTCCGATGGGCGGATCGTGTACCGGTCTGCTGGAGGTTGCCGCGAATCCGCTCGAACTCACGATGTCGGTGCCTGAGTTCCCTGCCGGATGCGAAGTACGCTGTACTGGTGGTGGCGATGTTGACGATGCCAAGGTCAACGCCGAGAACGGTCCTGTCCTCGTCGTCATCCTGTGTTTCGACCTGTTTCTCAGGCTCGTCTTTGCGGAACCCGAGGTGGAGGTAATACTCACCATCACGCTTTGACAGCGTGGATTCTGTTACTTCCCACTTGTCATCGGTGAGGTATTCGTGTTGATACCCGTCTTCTTCACCGGGAAGTTCAGGTCACACCGAATCCAACCATCGACGGTGGAGAGCGAAACAGACCCGTCATCAGACAGCGTCATCGTCCGTGTATCGTATTTCATCGTGTTACTGGTGAACTCCGGTCGGGACGTTTTGTAGTGTTCGTCGAGGTCTTTGATTGCTTCGACACCATCGAGCGCGACTGCGGCTTGGTGGCTGGCGAGAATCGCGTGTTGACTTCCGAGACGTGTTTCATCCAACACCGGGTCGTAGGCGAGGTCTTGGAGGTAGGTTTTCCGCGTTTCACCGTGTTCCCATCCAATACGACTGCTGATGTTGCAAGCAGTTTTCCACTCGCTGATGGTAGTATCAAGCAAGTCCTGTTGCTCGGTGGTGAGGATGGGGCGGGTGATTGCGGTACGTCTCAGGTAGTCGTCTGCCACGGGTTTCAGTAGATGGTAGAGGTAGTTAATAGCTCGTGGTTAGTGGCAACGAGTGTCGGCTTCAACCCCGCCCACGGTGGGACGGGGAATCCGCCTCACTACTTATTTGAATTCGTCAAGGAGGTCTTGGCGGCTAGTGCGGGAGTGTCAGCCTTGGAGGGTGAGACACCCCCCCCGCGTTTCATGAGAGTTTAGTGCGAGGCAACGAGTTGGTGTTTCGGGGGCCCCCGGTTTTCACGAGAGTTGTGTCAGTGCCAAGTCGGTTGGTGTCTCGTGAAATACGGGGTGTGGTATCGAAAGAGAGTACTTATCAACATCGGAAAACTCGCTGGTGTCCGTGAGGACGAGAACGGCGACTCAAAGAACTGGGGCAAGCACGGGAAGATAGTGGGTTAGGAGTAACGTGGTTGTTGACGAGGATTTTGGGAATCAGTGAGAGAGATGCCGGTGTTGAGGAGTGGTTGGTTTGCCCCCCACCCCCCGTTTTTCACGAGAGTTGGTGTCGAAGACAGTGTAGACGAAATCATGTCTAACGCTCCTTCCTCTGGAAGCGACATAGAAATAAACTGGCTGTGTTAGTTTGCGGATATGGTTTGTCTGGATCCGTCTTAAACTTTTCCTCATGTAAAGTTTGTTCTCGACCACCTCCCCGAGGTTCTGACGGGAACACTCGTGAAATGTGGGGGGCGGGGGTCGAGGGTTACGTCCGTGCGCGTGGAAAAATTGTCTCGTTCCTCTCGTGAAGCGGTGGGTGTGTCTCGTGAAACGGATGACTCTCGTGAAGCGGTGGTTTTATGTCACACGCTGTGTCTGTCATCTATACGATGGGCTTGGAACCGTTCTCTCCTGACTCGACGATTTTCCGTGATGAATCTGTCTTACGGGACGGCTATCAGCCCGACCGCCTCATCGAGCGCGACCAAGAACTCGATCAGTACCAGAGCGCGCTCAAACCCGTCATCAACGGGGCACCGCCGAAAAACCTGTTTCTGTACGGGCAAACTGGTGTTGGGAAGACACTCTCCTCGCGAATGGTCGTCGAGCGACTCACGGAAGATCAGGAGCGAATCGACGGTGTCGATATTCACGTCGTCGAACTCAACTGCAAATCGTTAAATAGTAGCTACCAGGTCGCTGCGAACCTTATCAATCAGTTCCGTCCGCCGGATGAACAGATTAAGCCGACCGGCTACCCGAGTGGCATGATTTATAATATGCTGTTCGAGGAATTGGAAGCGCTCGATGCAACGCACTGCTTGGTGGTGCTCGACGAAATAGACGCAATTGGGAACGACGACGATATTCTGTATAAACTCCCGCGAGCGAACGATAACGGAAATGTTGAGGAGACGTACGTTGGTGTTATCGGTATCTCGAATGATTTCACGTTCCGCGATAACCTCTCTGCGCGGGTGAAAGATTCGCTAGCTGATGAGGAGATTCACTTCCCGCCGTACGATGCGAATGAGCTCGGGAACATTTTGAAGCAGCGGGCTGGCGAGGCGTTCCACGGCACAACTGCTGAGCAACGTGATGATGGGAGTTACGAGTTACAGTCTGACATTTTGGAGGGGGATGTGATTCCATTGTGTGCGGCGTTCGCTGCACAAGATTCGGGGAGTGCTCGGCAGGCGCTGAAGCGGTTGTATAAAGCAGGAGATCTGGCTCGGGACCAGGAGTCGGAGGTGATTACAGAAGCGCACGTTAGACAGGCTGATGAAATTGTGGAGCGCGATAAGGTTCGTGAGGAGCTACGGCGATTGCCGACGCAGAGCAAGCTGACGTTGTATGCGTTGTTGTTATTGGAACGGGACGGGAAGACCCCATCGAAGCGTAACCGGATTTATAAACGGTATGTGATGGCTGCGAAGCGGATTGATGCAGATGTGCGGACAGACAGAACGATTCACGATCGGTTGTCGCAGTTAACGTTGAAAGGGTTCCTCGATGTGGACGAACAGAACAAGGGCCCGAATGGAGGGTCGTATTACGAATACGAATTCTCAATTCGACCGGATCTTGCGCAGGAGGCGCTTGAGGAGGAAGAGCGGTTAGATGAGTTGTTCGATACTGGTGGGGCATCGACGACGCTCGACTCGGTGTCAGTTACCCACGACTGAAGTCGTGGGCTTGTCAGTGGACTCCCCTTCTACCGTCGCATGGACGGAGGCGTTGTAATCGCCATTCAGGTTCAGCGTCCCTGACGGTAGCGCACACTGACAGGGTGCGCCTCCACCCGAAGACGTCTGCCCCGAGTGGAGCGTCTTGAGAAGTTTGCGAGCGATGTTCTTGCTCGCGTGGTAATCAGCGTTCAGTTCGTACTCACACTTCTGGCACACGAACTGGTGCTTCGACCGCCGATTGGTTTCGTGGGTAAACCCACACGAAGAACACCGCTGACTGGTGTACGCCGGACTCACCTGCTCGATCGAGATGTCGTATATCTCAGCTTTGTACTCGACGTACTGGTAGAGGCGTCGGAACGCCCACGCGTGGAACCGCTTCGCACCAGCCATCCGATTGCGAATATCCGTCAGATTCTCGAACGCGATATGCGTACAGCCGTGGTCGAGGGCTTCTTCGAGAATCCGGTTCGAGGCACGGTGGAGTTCGTCCTGCATCCAACGGTGTTCGCGGTCTTTCATTGACTGAATCGACAAGTGTGCCGACCGCGTTCCAGTCTGTTGCATCGACCCGCGAGTCTTCTCGAACTCTCGGCGTCGATGATTCACCTCGTCTGCGTTCCCGATGAACGCGCCTGTGGAAGTCACGGCGAGCGAACCGTCCACGTTCAAGTCAACACCAAGGACTGTTCTGTGCTTGGCGGCAGAAGGAGTCGTGGACTGGCCTTGTTCGTCTGTGGTTCGGCGCATCCGAGCGTGGAGGTAGAACGACTCTGAGGCACGGTCGTACTGTAACGTGGACATTCGGAACTCGTAGTCCTCGTTTAGCAGGTACTCACCAATTGGCGTCCCCTCTGAGTCGTCGGGAATCACGTAGTCGCACTCGACGCGACCGTTTACGGTTGAGAGGGAAACGTGGTCGCGGTGGAACGTCGCACTTCGCTTATCATAGACGACGCTCCACGCATCGAAGTGCGGCTGACTCGTCTTACCGCCTTTTTTGAGCCGGGCAACACCGCTTTTGGTGGCCTCGATAGCACGCCGAACCCCTTTCTGAACGAGGTTTGCAGTCAATTCCGTCTCGTTTCGGAGTTATTCGTAAAGGGCGTTCTCGGCGTTCTGTTTCGAGGTCACGCAGTAGTCGTTCGGGTGTCTCCACGCCCACTCTGCGGTGGTGTTCGCACAGTGGAGGAACTGGTCTTTGGTCTGATGGAGGTCGTCGCACCGCTCTGTGGGTACGTCGAGTTTGACTTTGACGGTGCGAATCACGTCCTCCATCCGTATTTCACATATCGTGTTATCTATTTATAATGTCTGCGGTTGGCGTGGGGAGGCGGACTGCTATCGCTCGTGGTTTGATTCGAGGTTTGTCGGATTCCTCCCACGGCTTCAGCCGTGGGCTTCCTCCTTGCAGCTATGTGAACCGCCTCGGGGTCACGCCCCGAGGCACTCGGCCTGCTCCGCCTGTAGAGGATATCATCGATATCGTCCTCACCGACGGTTCGTGTTCGTCACCGGTGTGCGCCTCGGCCTCCCAGAACGGGTCGTCTAGGTTAATCTCGGCTATGGTGTCCTCGGTGTCGGTAAGCCACCAGACGACGGCGTTTGCTCCGACGGTGCGGCGTTCGACTCGGCCCTGTTCGTGGAGGGTGATTAGCTTCTGGCGGGCGGCTTCCGAGCTACAGTCGAGGAGTTCGCCGAGTTCTTTCGCGGTGGCGACGGGACTGTCGGTTTGGCGGATGGCTTCGACGACGTCCTCGAGGGAGATTGTCCCGACGTACTGGTCGTGGTCGTTCCGTTCACGGTCTTGACTCATGACTACTCTTTAGGGCGGGGGGATGTCACTCCGGTGCAAAATTGCAGATGAGGCGCTCATTGACGCCAGGTGAACTACGTCGCATCCGATGTCGGCTCTCCCGTTCCACGATAGTATATGACTGTAGCGCGTTGGGAACCTCGGAATAGGAGACCATCCAATCATTTTCGACCTCTCGGAGACACTCGGCGAACTTCTGGTGATTGAACTCCTCGCCATAGACGTCTTCTGCACCGAGATAGGGCGGATCACAGTAAAAGAGGACATCGACGGCAGAATCGTCGTAGTTCTCCAGAATCGCCTGGTAGTCTTGATTCTCGATGGTGACCTGGCCAAACCGCTGGGCCAACGTCTGGATGCGTTGTCTAGCATTGTCGAACGTCCGCGCTGGCGAGCGCTTCGCCCGCGCCTTGAAGCCGTTCGGGGAGGAGGACTCGCCGACATACTGCATGTATCGTAGTGAGAAAAAGCGGCCTGCGCGTTCAATCGGATCGTCTGGTCGAATACCATCATAGAACTCCGTCACCCATTCTTCATACTGCGCCCGCGAGTACGGCACGGCCTGCAACCACTCTGCTAACTCACCTGGGCGATCGCGAAGTACGCGAAAGAACTGGGTCACGTCCTCGTTGTGGTCGTTGTAGATCTCGTACTTCGACCGTGGCTTGTTATAGAGTACCCCCGCTGCCCCACCGAAGACTTCGACATAGGTATCATGTGCAGGCATCGTCTCAATAACCCATTCCGCGATGCTTCCTTTACCGCCAGGATACGGAAACGTGCCTGAATGAGAGCTCTGTTGAGGAGAGTATCCGCCGGGACTGTCGGCGACGCCTGGCTTCCGTGGATGAAATACGCGTGGCGCTCTGCCTGCCCCACCTTTGCTGCTAAGCAAACCTAACTCCTCCATCGCATCCAAAGTGTTCCGAACAGTCCGTTCTGCGGGCGGCTCGCCATCGATTGCCTCTTGCACATCAGTTGAGCGAAATGTTCGTTCAAATTCTAACAGGCGAAGCGCTGCATCCCAGATTCGATCGCGCTGAGTCGGCACTTGTTGGAACATATCTTCCAAGAACAAGTCGGTTACGGACTCTATTTCTGTTGTTCAATTCATAGAGACTCCTCATATTTATCTGACTGTTATCAAATGAATCTGAAATACAGTTTCCCCTCGCCTTTTCTTTTGATTCGAAGTCCAAAACCACGACCTGGTCGTGAGTGCGACAGGAAGAAGCGAACGAGAGATAATCTGAAGCAGTTCCCGCTCACTGGTTCGTCGGAAAAACGCTTTACACCCCCACTAAACCCACAGTAGTCTAACTTCCAACAGTGTTAGATTTGTTATCGCGATATATGGTTTATGAGTATTTTGGTTATTTCGCGGGTATTTCTGTGTTGTGTGGTTGTCCAAACCAGACAACCATGCACCACAAATACTAATATTATTGATTGAATTGGCCTACCTGCCAGAAATCATGTCTTCAAAACCACTCTCAAACAAAGCGACTCAGCTTCTATCCAGAAAGCACCTCCCCCAACGGGGAAATATAATGGAGGCAGAGTACGTATCTCAGAATATGAATAGTGAGACCACTGGAGATGCACTCCCTGCTGGCGCGCACCGCGAGGCAGCGGGAGCTTTTGTTGAGCGCGCACGGTCTCACCACGCCGAGGTCCTTGTCGAATTGTACATCTTCGGGTCAACCGTCCGTGGCGAAGCAAGTGGTCGGTCGAGTGACGTTGATGTTCTCATCGTCCTCGAAGATACTCCCGACCAGGACGCTCTCGCTGACTCTCTACGCGATATCGCATACGACGTGATGCTTGAGTATGGGCCGCTCGTCGAACTCCACATTTTGGCCGAACCAACATTCAAACGTCACCGACGAGAGGGGAACCCATTCGTCCGAAATGTCCTCCGAGAGGGTCGTTCGTATGCCTGATGATGAAGCACCCAGTGATGCTGAAATCGAAGATCAACTCCAGCAGGCGCACCAAGCACTCGCTGACGCGGAAGGGGCACGAGATGCAGGGCTCTCCGACGCAGTCGTAATCAACCGTCTGTACTACGCCTGCTTTCATGTCTCACAGGCCGCCCTATACGACCGAGGGTACGACCCCAGCACCCACGGCGGAGTTCTCACCCTATTTAGGTCTGAGATTGTTAGTGAAGGCGATGCATCGCGCAATGACGGCCGCTTCTTGAACGACCGTGAGGAACTCCGTCAGCAGGCCGACTACGGCTATGGAACTCTCGACGAGGATATCGATGCACTCCTCGCACGAACTGACAAGTTTGTCTCCAAAATGGAATCTTTGTGTTTAACTGTCGACTGATATGCCTAACTACGCTCAGTTCAATGACCTTGACGAGTTTGAGCAGTTCTATAGGGAGCAGATTATTCCAAAACTGCGTAACGACCCCGATTTTGACGCCGACCCTCTTCAGGAGACACCAACGTACCGGTGGCTCAAGACAAACTTCTCGGGATTCGTTGAACGCCTTCGGCGCGACCACGCCCTCTCACCTGGCGAGTTCTACGACACCGTCGGCCTTCCCCCGAATCCCACTGAATCAGACAATAACTGGCATATCTCCCACGAACCCACCGTTCGAGGCCTCGAAGACTATCTTGAAGAACTAGAACGTGACCGAGGACGCGCTGAGACTACAGTTGGACCCCGGCGATCAAGATTGAAAACCTACGTCACCACATACCAGAAAGTCAATGAAACAGGCGACCTCCTCTCACCGCTACTGGACGAAAACGCGAAACCCGATGAAATTGCACGCGTACGAGACACATTCCGTGTCCTTGATGAAGAGTTGGGGACGCTTGCCTCGAAGAAGAAGTACGTCTCAGCGGTGAAAAACTGGTATACATTCCTCGAAGAGATGGGTCGTGGACTCTACAATCCGGCCGAGAATCTCTTGAACCGCTTCGGATGGGATGAAGATCCTCGGTACGACCATCCCGCCCTCAGTCGCGACGAACTTGATCGGCTACTCGCCGCCGGCGACGACGACGAGCGCTTCCTTCTGCTTGCGCTTGCCGGATGGGGACTCCGTCCCAGAGAGGCATGTGAACTGCACGTAGACCAGCTAGTCCTCGACCCCGCTGATGAGGATGTCCCCTACATTGAGTTTGAGGCAGGCCAGCGAAAGAACGCACGGCGTACTCGGAACACGGTTGAGCTTCTCGTCGGCGTTGACGCCATCGAAGACCGCATCAACGCTCTCGGTGAACACGACGATTGGACAGGCTATCTCTTTCCTGGACAGTCGATTGAACATCCGATATCGACGGAAACGGCGCGACGGTGGTTCCGTGATCTCGGCGAGCGCGCCGACGTCACCATCGCTGACAGCTACCCACTCCCGAAGATGGGGCGACGGACGTGGTATCGCCTTTATCGCCAGCAGCGCCCAACCATCGAAGCGGGAACAGCGGCTGTCGCAGCCTCGCAAGGAAGCCGCGATGCGTCCGTCTCCGAACGCAACTACCTCGACGAACGGACGCGACGGCAGGCTCGCGCCGACGCAATGCGTGACCTTGTGCAAGGCGAGTTTGCGGGTATTTTCGACGAGTACCTCTGATTTTATACTGAATAAATGGACTCGCTGTTATAAATTCCATAATGCTATACTGAACTGCTGAGCTGAAGATGGCAACGTCACTCTCAATCGCTTGGATTTGTCTAGTGAGTTGATTGTGTGCTAATTCTGTCTTGTGGGTAAATATGGGTAAAGTATAAGTGGGTAGTATGACAGAGAGCATGACCGTGACGGTGTACCGAAACGATGGCGGGTGTAGGAACTGCGGACACTACGTTGCCCGAGACGATCTGTTGGACTGCTATGGCGACGGAGAAAAGATGGACGAAGCTTGCCCGAACTGCTTCGTCCCACACTTCCAGTAACCCGCGTTGGCGTACCGTGGTTCGATTCCACGGGCGGGCATGAGGTAAACAATGAATACAGATTCGCCTACTGAATCGATGATCGAGACCCTCAACACCCTGAAACAGATGGACGTGGACGCCGCTCGCGGTGTCCGTAACCAGACCGACCTTGACCGACGCCGCTTCAAGACGACTCACGAGCAAAATCCGGACTACATCGACGTGCTGCTCGCTGGCGACGGAATCATCGTCATCACCGACCGATACGAGAAAGAAGACTTTGCATGGTCCGGGCGGCTCGATGACCAAGAACTACTGGATAATCTAGTCGAGGACGGCGTTCTTACGGAGGAAAAGCAATGAAAGTCGAAGTCTCAGCCACCGATATAGACGAGAAGAAAGCAGACGACCGAGGGCGCGTCACGCTCGGAAGCGAATACGCGGGGAAGACCGTGACAGTCGCAGTCGTAGAAGTCGAGGAGGAAAGTGAGAGCGAATGACCTTCGGTTACTTTTCCCCCGGATTCAATCCATTCTAGTGTCCGCCATGCAGCAGCAGTAGTAAGAATCGCTGCAACGCCGTCTGCTTCGATCCGATTGATGGGCCTCTGCTGGTCTTGGGGATAGCCATTGCGGTATTGGGTTCAATAAGACTATTGCGGAGAATGGAGCGTGAAAACGAATGAGCGGGGATGACCACGACGAGATACCGAAGCACAACAGGAGTCGGAGCCGTGTCGAGAATATCCCGGTTGCTGGTTGGCTTGATTCGGAAATAATGAGTAGAGATGGCGTGGGGTTGGCTTTCGCGGTCGGGGGTTGGTTATCTCGGGGCAGGGATTGGGGCATTTACTGTCGTACATGGCGTAGACCCTGTTATCTACGGGGCGATATGGATAGCTGCTGGAGTGATTCTATCGTACCACTCTATAATCAATCACGGTTCCGCCGTAAAAAGACTGAGTGAGAATGAATGAGTGATCCCGAACCGCGCACGATGGCAGATGAGAGGCAATTACAATCCCGAGTCCTAAAAATAGGCCGTGGGTTTGCCAAAGGGGGCGTATTCAGCCTCTTTATTTTCCCACTGGTCGGGGACCTCGCGGGGTACAGCTCACCGATCTACACAATTGCAGTCATCACCACTGCACTTGCCGGGACATGGTTCGCGTACCGCTGGGAAACCTTGGAGGTGAACAATGCCCTGTAAGCGATGTGGGAGCGACGACACCGATCTCGGCATATTCGATGAAAACGGCGTGATGCAAGATTATTGCGTCAAATGCGGCAAAGAGATGCTGTTCGGAAGCTCATCAGAAGATGAACTCCGGGGAGAGAATGAGCGGCAAAGAACACGACGAGATGCCGAAGCACGTTACTGCCGAAGTCAATGTTGAGGCCCTGAAGAAAAACCTCGAAGGTAACGGAATGCACCACGTCTTCGGGGAGGACGGCACCCAGTTTGTCATCCGCGAACGCGAGGGAGACACAAGCGACGTCACAGTCCAGCCGAAGTTCCAGATCGTAGCTGAAGACGGGAAACCGCGCCGTGTTCTTGACAGACTTCTAAAATATTCTGCTGAAGATACCAACACAATATGACCAAGTACATTTGCCCCGATTGCGACGAGACGTTCGAGTTGATTGGTGAGGTGATGAAGCACCGAGAAGCGACCAACCACTCGCCCCACATCGTGAAACACAAGTCTCGACCGGAATCCGGGGAGAACGAGCGGTCGTGGTGTTCCCGGTGTGGCGAACGAATGGAGTACCACGCGACCGCCGAGTACGACGGTGAGAAGCACTGGATTTGTCCGGTCGAGGCGCGGGCGGTAGACGACGAGGAACCGCAGGAGCAGTTGGGCGCTTTTGCCAACGCTGAATAGACCTGTTGCTACAAATCAAGCCGTAGGGGGCTTCTCCCTTGTATTTTTCCACTCTGCCATAGCTAAGGCTTAAATACAAGCGCCATATTAGCTAGGCGCGTACGTGTCCGCAACCAGATTCGCCCCGGCAGGTTCGCACCCTATCTCGTTCGCCACCCACTGGCGAATCCCTGCCGAACACCAGTACGGCGACTGGGCGGACACACTCGCCGTCTACTACCTCCAACACGACAACCCGAACGCGACACTCGGCGAGCTGGCCGCAGACATCGAGATCGGCCTGAACCCCGACGACGGCGACCCACACGAGTTCATCAACCTGCCCGACGACCGAGCGACATGGCACCGCAACTACACCCCACTTGAACCGTGGATTCGAGCGCACGTTCTCCGGCTCGCCAACGGCTGGAAGTCGAAGCGACTCGCATCCTACCTCGAAAACCACGCCAGCGTCACTCGAACCATGGGGTTCCGAGAAGCCTCGTGAAAGTCGCCCACGACAACAACATCCCGGCACCAGACGACGTGTTCCAACCCGAGAAACAGGACGGTGAGTCTGAGCGGTCGGAGCGCCGGTTGACCGAGCGGAAGATGCGGGAGGTCTGGCACGAGGCGAAGCCGTTGGTGATGGATACCTTCCATCTCGATAGAGGCCAGAACGCCCAGATTCCCGAAGGGAGCTTCTGGGAAGTCCAAGCACTCGCGGGCACCCAGCAAGACACTTTCACCGAAGGCGGTGTCGAAGCCTTCCGAACCGCCACAACCCGCCCGGAAGACCAGAAACACACGGGGAGAACCCACCGCCACCACCTCCAGAAGCACTCCGTCGAGGAGGTTCGACGGATGCTTCGGGATACAACCACCCGGCTGGTGCAACGCGCTCGGCATAACGGTGAGTTGCAGGGGAAGGTGTGGGCGGCTATCGACGTGACGAAGGGGAATCCGTGGGCTGGTGAGATAGAGTGGACTGACGACAACCATCCCGAGGACCCCTACATTCTCGGGTATAAGGACGACGAGGACCGGAGCGCCGACTACTACTTCCAGTGGGCAACCATCCAAGTCGTCGGCCTCGACGTCCCACTCGTCCTCGACGCCTTCCCCCTCTCGCGTGGAACATCGAAGGCGGAGATCGTGGACGAACTCCTCTCCGGCGGTCTCGACATTCTGCCGGACATCGAGTTGGTGATGATGGACCGAGAGTTCGACTCGGAGGGCGTGAAAAACGTCTGTGACGACCACGGTGTCTACTACTTGAATCCGGCGCGGAAGAACACCCACGAACAGGTGATGTGTACGAAGCTCCGGAAGGCTGGGAAGAAAGTGCGGGTGGTGAAACAGAGCGCGTTCGAAGGCCCATCGCGCAAGCGGCTGTACCTCCCCGCCCGCAACACCGACATTTTCGAACCCAGCGACACCGACGACCGCGACACTAGTGACGGTGACAGTGGTGAGAAGAGTGAGGAGGAGCGTCGGGAGGGGTACCGGCAGAAGCACGCCCAAGCGTTCGTCGAGACGTTCGACGTGGACGTAGACGACGAAGACGGCCACATGTTCAGCGGGGTTGTTGACGAGGTGCGCGAGCAGGAAGCCGCCGAGGACGACCGTGTTGATGACGAGGCTGTGGAGGCGTATGCGTTGTTCGAGACGAACCATCCGGCGCTGGACCCCGAGGACTCAGCGACCGAAGAGCAGTTGCTCGGACGAGTGCGTGGGTTTGTTGAACGGTACAGCCATCGCTGGGGAATCGAGAACGGCTACAAGCAAATCAAACAGTTCCGTGTCCGGACGACCTCGAAGGACCACCGGTATCGGTATTTCTGCTTCGCGTTCGCGTGCGTCCTGTATAACGTCTGGCGGCTCGTGGATTTGCTGGTGAAGCTGGCGTTCGAGGACGACCCGGACTACAGTCCGCGAGTGAGCGCGGGCGTGTTCTTGACGCTCGCCAGCCAGAATCTCGGCCTCGACCCACCCGACTAGACACCGCGTTTCTTCTGTAGTATTCCCACTCCGTAGAGGCGTCACTGTGCTGTACCCCTGTTTTTCGCGTCGAGTATCTGTCTAGACCGCCGGAGTCGTCTAGACGAGTCTCTACCGAGTTGGTTGCGACCGCAAGAAGCGTCTAGACAAGTCGAATCCAAGCGATTATCTGGCTACCTTGCTATCTCGTCGCTGAACACTGACGTTGAGACTACAGCGGGTTTAGCAGGGCCGTAAACTACCCCGCCCTACTCGCCGCCTTCGGCGGCCCCTCCACCGGGTCCGTTTTGGCCCCCGTGGAGTGTATCAACACTACACACGGAGGCTGTTACGTGTGTGCGAACGCGCTTCCTCCCCGCCCTGCTCGCGTCTCTGACGCTCGCTGAGGACGGGGCCTCCGCGCTACCGCAAGGTGATTCGCTCGCGTTCGTAGAGTGCGACTGCAGCAGCAATACGCTCGTTTTCGTGATCTTCGAAGTATTCACGCACGAACTCTCGCAACGCATCGCTCTTCCCCCCGAACACACCAGCCTCGACAGCACCCTCGATGAGGAGGTCGAGGTCATTATGAACTGCGCCAGAATACCATATGCAGTGAGACGACCGGCCTCAACTTCTGCTTAGGCTTGTGTGTATGGAGCCCAACGGCTGTACGACCTACGACAAGCCATCGGAGACCTTCGCGACCTACCACAATGCCTGGTCGGAGATCGAGTTTGCCCTCACGGGCTCGGAACCGGCTGGCCACCTCTGGCTAAGCTACAGAAGTTCAAGGAGAAAGCCCACGGCTTTAGCCGTAGGAAGGTGTCAGTTGCCCACATACCTGCTAGGGTATAACACGGAATCCGGTGGGCCTCATTGGCCGGGCCACAACTCCTCGAAGGAGAGAAACGAGAGTCCCCCGGTGTGTCGCCGGTTCCCTCCGTATGCGTACTGAAAACTTGCAGATCGAACGATTGAAACCCTGAGGCGGGATTCCGCGCCGTTTTCGACGTGGAGGAGGTCAATGGAACCATAGCTATTAGTCAGACCAACGATAATGTGAGATTCAATTAATGGCCCGGCCAACCCGCCAGCAAACCAATAATAGTGACCACACGATAGAAACCGAGGAAGACGAAACTGAGAGTCAGAGCTGTCCGGAGTGTGACTCCGAGAATCTCACTACAAATGGCGAAAGTAGCGAAGTTGTCTGTGAGGATTGTGGACTCGTCATCGAAGAGCAGATGATTGACCGCGGACCAGAATGGCGTGCGTTCAATCATAGCGAACGACGAGACAAGAGCCGTGTCGGCGCGCCGACCACGCAGACGATGCACGACAAAGGATTAACTACCCAAATCGACTGGAAAGACAAAGACGCCTATGGGCGGTCCCTTTCCTCCGAGAAGCGCAGTCAGATGCATCGCCTCCGCAAGTGGCAAGAACGCATCCGCACGAAGGACGCGGGTGAACGCAACCTCCAGTTCGCACTTTCAGAAATCGACCGCATGGCTTCTGCACTCGGCGTCCCGCGCTCAGTTCGTGAGGTTGCGTCGGTCACGTACCGACGTGCCCTCAAAGAGGATTTGATTCGTGGTCGGTCCATTGAAGGCGTCGCCACTGGCTGTCTCTATGCAGCATGTCGGCAGGAAGGGATTCCCCGAAGTCTCGAAGAGGTCTCCGAGGTCTCTCGTGTTGACCAGAAGGAAATCGGCCGGACGTACCGGTATGTCGCAAAGGAACTCGGTCTGAAAATGAAGCCAGTAGACCCCAAAGAGTACGTGCCACGGTTCACGTCCGAACTGGATGTCAGTGAAGAGGTGAAATTGAAGGCGAACGAGATTATTGATGAGTCGACAGAGCAGGGCCTTCTTTCCGGAAAATCCCCGACAGGCTTCGCAGCTGCCGCCATATATGCGGCGTCACTCCTCTGTAATGAGAAGCAAACTCAGCGTGAGGTTGCCGAGGTTGCACAAGTGACCGAAGTCACAATCCGAAATCGATATCAAGAGCAGATCGAAGCATTCGGCATCTATTGAGCACTGAAAACAGAACTCAGTCACGCTCAGGGCCTTTGATTTAGCAACTATCAATTTATTCACCTGAATACCAGAGTATAGTAGCAGTAGTACGTAGTGTGAGTACCGCTTTCGTCACGGCGGAGAATGCCGTCATCGACGAAGTGTTTGAGGGCGCGCTTGGTCGGCTCGTGTAACCAGCCCGCTTCCGAGGATATCGGGAACGTGTGTCCTGTAATTTATATATGGGTGATATTTCACCGTCCAATTAGGACCCGCTTGAAGCGTCGTAGGCGGCCCCTACGAACTGTTCTAATTCTCCCAGAAATACCACAGATTGCTCATAACAAACTAAGTATATATTGTTTCGGAGAACGATGGCGCTGTATCGACCGCTTAGGCGCGACAAGAGGACGTTAAGTCCGCTCCAACCAAGGTTAGCAGTCATTTGTCGAGCTGTTGGTCAATCCTTACAGAGCAAAAAGTGCGCGAATAGTCGGTCGTCAGCGCCAGACCAGACGCATGACCAGAGACAGATCACCGCAGGAAGGGGTAGGATGAATAGTACACGAAACACGACACGACTCTTAGCAGTCATATTTTCGATGCTGCTAGTGACATCGGCAGTAGGAGCCGGCGCGCTGTCGAGTGTCGGGGTAACGCAAGCACAGCAAGCCAGCGACGTGCTGTACCGAGTGAACGCCGGCGGCAACACCGTGACACCATCGAATGGCCCGGACTGGTCCGGAAGCTACAACCAGTACGTGACCGGCGGATCATCGTACGGCTCGTACAGTGGCACAGTGTCTCTCGACAGTTCCGTGCCGTCAGGAACGCCGACGGACATTTTCGGCAATGAAGTGTACGGCGACCAAAACTGGACCTTCTCTGACAGCATCCAAAGCGGCCAACAGTACGAGGTCCGTCTCTACTTCGCCGAAATATACCACGGCGTGACCAACAACAATGGCGCGGACGCACGAGTCTTCGACGTCGCCATCGAGGGCCAGACGGTACTGAACGACTATGACATCGCCGCCGACGTCGGAACAGAGACCGGCGTGATGAAGTCGTTCACCGTCACGCCCTCCGACGGCACTCTTGATATTGACCTCACGACTGAGGTCGACAACGCCAAGATTTCGGCAATCGAAATCGTCGAAGCACAGCCCGAACCAAATACACTCGGCGGTCCGTCGAGCGTCAACTTCGGGCAAGTCATCACTGAGAGCTCAGCGACAGAAACGGTCACCGTGACGAATCTCGGTGACGACGGTGACCCGAGCATCGACATCTCGGATATCTCCCTCTCGGGCTCGGACACAGACGCGTTCTCGGCAGGGTCGGTGTCTCAGACGTCGCTCGCACCTGGCGAGTCCGCCAACATCCCGGTGACATTCTCACCGTCCGCGGTCGCCGTCGAAAGCGCAACGCTCGAAGTCAGCCATAGTGGGTCGAACACGCCGCTGACAGTCGATCTCTCCGGCGAGGGCGCAAGCGCGGTGGAGCCCGACTTCCAGAAGAGCAAACTTCAGGGCTTCAGCGCGGGCAACCCGACGGCCATCGACTTCGGGCCTGATGGGCGAGCCTACGTCTCGACGCAGGGTGGCACGGTGTACGCACTCAACATCACTCGGACCGGCGACAACAGCTACACGGTCGAAAACGAGGTCCAGATCGACGCCATCAAACAGATCCCGAATCACGACGACACCGGTGATTACAACCCCGGCGAAAACAATCGCCAGATTACTGGTCTAACCGTTGGCGGAACCGTCGAGAATCCAGTAGTGTACGTCTCCTCATCTGACCCGTCTATCGACGTCGGGCAAGATGACGATGACACGGACACCAACTCTGGAGCGATTTCGCGACTCGAAATCTCGCCTGGAAGCGATGGCGTGCTCGAAAGTAGCGAAATCAACCACGACGTATTGGTCATGGGGCTGCCTCGTTCCGAGGAGAACCACGCGACCAATGGGATCGATCTCTCGGCCGACGGCGATACGCTGTACGTCGCACAGGGCGGTCACACCAACAAGGGCGCGCCCGGCGACAACTTCGGTCATACGCCCGAATACGCGCTCTCGGCGGCCATCCTCGAAATCAACATCGCACAAATCGAGAACAACTACCAAGCGAAGGACCTCGCGACCTACGACCCGCAGGGTAGCGATCAGTCGTACCCGGCTCTCGACTTCTACTACGCCATTCCCACCATCCAGAACGACGATGCCACGGACGGCGACGACCTGCCGTTCGGCGGCAACGACGGGATCAACCAAGCGAAGCTAATCGAGGGCGGGCCGGTGCAGATTTACTCGGCCGGGTATCGCAACCCCTACGACCTGGTCGTGACCGAAAGCGGCCAGATTTACGCCGCGGATCATGGTCCGAACGGCGGCTGGGGCGGCCAGCCAGCTGACGCGAACGGGAACATCGTGGCCGACGCCGCGTCGGTGACAAACCACCCCAACGAGGATGGCAGCTTCTCGACCAACGACCAGCTCGTCAAGGTCGATGAGGGCGACTACGGCGGCCACGCGGCGCCGATCCGTGCCAACCCGACCGAGGCGGATATCTACGACGCGAACGGGAACATGATCTTCGACATTACAGCGTCGAACTCCCCCGTTCCGGAGAGCATGGTGAACCCGGTCGAGGCCGACTACATCCCGCCGACGAGCGGGTCACCCGACCCGGGCGCCCCGGCGGGCAGTGCGAACACGATGGAGACCGAGAGCGGTGACAAAGTCTTGTTCGGCCCGACCGGCGGAACGGCCGAGTACACCGCCTCGAACTTCGGCGGCGCGATGGAGGGCGACCTCCTGCAAGTCGAACTCGGCGGTGATATCGAGCGCATCGAACTGAGCGCCGACGGCTCAACGGTCACGAACGTCGAGACGCTCGCTAACACCGGCGGCCCGCTTGGCATCACCGCACAGGACGACGACGAAACGTTCGCCGGGACGGTGTGGACCGCGAACCATGGTGGTAACGACGTTACCATCCTTGAGCCGGTCGACTACGGCGATGACAGCGACGGCGGTGACGGCCAGCAATGCAGCGGCGCCGACGACGCCTCGCTTGACGAGGACGGCGACGGCTACGACAACGCTGATGAACTCGACGCGGGTACCGACCCATGCTCGGCGGCCTCCACGCCCGCCGACTTCGACGGTGACAGCACCTCGAACGTCAACGACCCCGACGACGACAACGACGGGCTTGCTGACACCGACGACCCGTTCGCGGTTGACGCGAACAACGGCATCGACACCACGCTCCCCGTCCAGCACGACCTGTCGGAGCTCAGCCTGTTCGGCGAGAACGGCCAGGGCTGGACCGGGCTAATGACCAATGGAACCGACTACCAGGACCTCTACGACACATCCCAGATGACGATTGGCGGCGCGGCGGAGGTCCTGACGGTTGAGCAGGTCCCGCCGGGTGACGCGTACTCGGACACGAATACCCAACAGTACGCGTTCCAGTACGGCGTCAATCCGCCGGACGAACCGTTCGTCGTCGAGACGACGGTGAGTAGCTTCCCGGACGACCCGGCGAACTACCAGTCCGCTGGTCTGTACATTGGCACTGGTGATCAGGCGAACTACACCAAGCTGGTCGTCGCGGCCGACGGTGGCAACGGCGGTATCCAGTTCGCGAAGGAGGTTGAAGATACCTTCAGCAGTCAGCCAACCGTCAGTGACAGCGCGGTCACGACGTCGAAGACAACGCTCCGCCTGACGGTTGACCCGACGACCGATCCCGCACCAGACAACGATGTCGACGAAGTCGCGGTGACTGCCGAGTATGAGGTCAACGGGAACGCAACTGAGGTCGGAACCACGGCCGTCCCGGCGACGTGGCTCGACACGTCCGACGGCGTCGCGCCCGCGGTGGGCGTCATCGCGACGTCTAACGGCGCGAGTCCGTTCCCGGCGACGTGGACCGACATCTCGGCCGAGTACGTGACTCCGCCTGTGAACCAGCCGCCGACGGCTTCGTTCACTTACTCGCCGAGTCAGCCGAACGCCACCGAACAGGTGACGCTCGATGCGTCCGGAGCGAGTGATTCGGACGGCTCTATTGCGAGCTACAAGTGGGACTTTGACGGCGACGGTCAGACCGACGCGACCGGCCAGCAGGTCACTCACGCGTTCGAAGCGGCAGGCGACTACCCGGTCACGCTAAACGTCACTGACGACGACGGCGCGAACGACTCGACGACCCAGACGGTCTCGGTCGTCGAGGTACCAAGCAAACCCCAGTCGGTCGCCGCGATTGTCGCAAGCCAGAGCGACGGTCCCGACGCGAACGACAGCAAAATCGACCTCCAGGAGATTCAGACCGCAATCGATTGGTGGGCTGAGGACGACCCCGTCCCAGGCACCGACGGCCAGACGCTGGGCCTCCAGGAGATTCAACAGCTCATCGATATGTGGGCTGAGGACGAATCGGTCGACGGTGGCGAGGGCGACCAGCCTGCCGCCACTGGCTCCGCGCTGGTCGAGATCACGCCCGACACGGGCCTCGAAACCAGCACCTACGGCAGCGGCTCCTACCAGGTCACGAACACCGGCGAGAAAAACATCACGTCGGTCTCCTTCGACCTGAGTAGTACTACACTCCCGGACATGGTGTTCGACCCGCAGGGCACCGCTGGTGACCCGACCGGTGAAGGCCTCAACATCGCGAGCGAGGGCGACACCAATATCCTCACCGAGCCCGGCACCGGCGAGGCGTTCAGCCAACCCCACAACGGTCAGAACGCCGACGACGGCTACGACGTGATGACCGTCGAGTTCGGCGACTTCCAGCCCGGTGAACAGGCCACCTTCTGGGCCGACAATGACCCAACCTCCATCAAGGGCGCGACCATCGGCTCCCAGGAGGCTGGCCCGGTCTCCGGACTGGAACTGGCCCGCGCGACGGTGACGGTTACCTACGAGGACGGCACCACCCAGACCACCCAGCTAATGGGCGACGGGAGCGACGGCGGCGCGACCGCCGTCGTCAACGGCAACGAGGCACCGGCGCCGACCATCGGTGCCCAGGACGTCTCGCTCGATTCGAGTGCGCTCGACGACTACCACAGCGCGGCGACGGTCTCGTCAGCCAGCCAGACCATCACGGTCACCGGACAGCCTGGCGAGACGGTCACGCTGGTGCGCGTCGAGGGCGAACTCACGCTGAAGAACGTCCCGGAGTACGATGGAACGACCGGCTACAACGTTGAGGCCTACGAGGCCAACGACGCCGAGGCGGTCGAGTACTACACGGCCACGCTCGACTCGAACGGCGAGGCGACGATTCCGGTCACGCTGACCAACACGACCGGCGATGAGGATGCGGGCAACGCGGGTTACAACTACTTCGTGGCCGCGCACGGTGAGGCCTCCGGCAACATGGGCCTCGCGTCGAACGTCGCAGTCCTGAAGTACGAGGAGGGTGCTGACTCCGGCGGTGACACCGGTTCCGCCGACTTCGCGGTCACTGCCAACAGCGGCGTTGACGCGAGCACCTACGGCGCCAACTCATTCGAGGTCACGAACACTGGCGATAAGCAGATTACGTCGGTCACCTACGACCTGAGTTCAGCGGCGTTCCCTGACGTCGTCTTTGACCCGCAGGGGACCGCCGGCGACTCGGGCTCGAAGGGCTTCACGCCCGACAGCGGCTCAAGCACAACCGGTCTTCAGGGCGGTTCGTTTGCCGCGCCACACAACGGCCAGAACGCTGACGACGGCTACGACGAGCTAACTGCGACGTTCAACGACTTCCAGAACGGCGAGACATTCGCCTTCTCGGTTGACATCGACCCGACCAGCATCAAGAACGCCCAGGGAACCGGCGCTGCGGGCTCGGTCTCCGGGCTCGAGATGTCGGGCGCGACGGTGACTGTTGCGTACGCTGACGGCACCACCCAGACGACCCAGTTGTTTGGTGACAGCAGCGACGGCGGCTCGCAGGCGACCGCGAAAGCGGACGTTGCGAGTGCGCCCAGCCTAGCCGTCGACGGCGTCTCACTCGACGCGAGCGCCCTCGACGGCCAGCACAGCGCCGCAACCGTCTCATCGGCCAGCCAGACTGTCACGGTCTCCGGTCCTGCGGACGCGACCGTGGAACTGCTCCACATCGAGGGGCAGCTCGAACTCGCCAACCAGGCCGACGGCTACGACCTCGAGGCATACGAAGCCAACACCGCCGAACAGGCCAGCTACCAGACCGTTCAGCTCGGCAGCGACGGCCAGGCCACGGTCGACGTGACCCTGACCAACACCTCGAGCAGCGGCGCCGAGGGCGGGTTCAACTACTTCGTCGCGGCCGTCCAGGACGCCAGCGGCGACACCGGCCAGACCTCGAACGTGGTCGCGCTGAAGTACGACCAGAACGCCGACTCCGGTTCGGACGACGGCGGTTCGTCGAGCCAGCAAGTGCTCCACCGCGTGAACGCCGGTGAGGGGACGACGCTCTCCGCTACGGACGACGGTCCCGACTGGACCGGCGTTGCGGACACGAGTTCGCAGTACCTCGCCTCGGTCGCCGAATCAAGCGCCGGGAACTACTGTGGCGGCGCAAACATCACACCCACCGAGTCGGTTCCGTCGAATACCCCTGACGCGGTGTACGATTGCGAGCGGTACGGCAACTCCACGTGGCAGTTCTCAGTGGATCCTGGTCAGGAGGTTGAGGTTCGACTCTACCACGGTAATCAGTTCTCCGGTGCCAGCAACCCTAGCGACCGCCAGTTCAACGTCTCTATCGAAGGCCAGCAGGTCCTAAGTCAGTACGACCCCGTAGCCGACGTCGGCCATGCGAACGGGACGATGAAGAGCTTCGTCGTCACCGACGATGGAGACGGCATCATCAGTGTCACCTTCGAGCAGGGAGCGGCCGAAAATCCGCAGGTGAACGCCATCGAAATCGTAACAAACGACGATTCTAACGGAGGGAGCTGACGATGCAGGCTCCTGATGATTGGGTTTGGACGCACAGTACGGGCGTCTCAATCACGCCCGTTACTTCGGCCGGACAGCGTACTGCAACGGCTCCTGTCCGGACCGAACGCTGCAGCTCAAACCCATTCCCACTCGGCGATACTGACGGTGAGCATCCACTAGCTCACGTCAGCATCGGGCAGTCTGCTGGATCGAAGG
Organism: Halorussus salinus; assembly: GCF_004765815.2. NCBI lineage: Archaea > Methanobacteriati > Methanobacteriota > Halobacteria > Halobacteriales > Haladaptataceae > Halorussus > Halorussus salinus. Next base: position 185,093 of record NZ_SBIS02000013.1, read on the forward strand.
CACGCTTGACAGCCGTCGACGGTACCATCTCGAAATCGCGGGGTACGTCGACCGTCCGTACGATTGAGAGAGAATCGACTGCGGCGTTCGGTGTCGCAATCACAACCAACACGATCTGTACAGGTGGTAGACAATGAAAACGGACAACACGCAGCGGTTCACACAGTTCACAGCTGTGAGTCTCGCGCTGTTGGTCCTGTTCTCGGCGTTCACGCCGGTCGGGACCGTCGGCGCGCAGTCAGCAGTATCGATTTCTCAGACAGCGACGACCGCCACGACTGTCGCGCCCGGCGACACCGTTATCCTCGAAACGACGGTGTCCGCCCCCGACGCGAACGGACCGGCGATCGACGTCGACCTACCTAACGGCTGGACGATTACCAATCCGTCATCCGATGGCGGTACGTACAAGTCCGCTGTGAATCAGTGGGTCTGGCTCTCGGGCAGCCATACAGTAACCTACACTGTACAGGTACCCGAGGACGCCGCTGAGGGCGACTACATCGTCTCCGCCGAGGGGTCGGGTATTGATCCGGCAACGGACGAGCGGCTGACCGACACAATACAGACTACGATAACGGTCGATGAAAACCAGGCTCCGACCGCTGACGCAGGGAGTGACCAGACAGTCGACGAGGGCGCGACGGTCACGCTTGATGGCGCAGCGTCAAGCGACCCTGACGGGGACGACCTGTCGTATTCCTGGACTCAGACTGGCGGGCCCGACGTGACGCTAGGCGGCTCGAACACGGCGACGCCCTCATTCGACGCTCCAGCCGAACCACCACAGACCCAGACGTACACCTTCGAGCTTACCGTCTCTGACGGGCAGGCTAGTAGCACCGACACAGTAGACGTAACGGTCGAACCGGTCAACGATCCGCCGACCGCCGACGCGGGCGACGACCAGACGGTCACCGAAGGCAACTCGGTCCAGCTGTCGGGCGCAGGGAATGACGTGGACGATTCGTCCCTGTCGTACTCCTGGACTCAAACCGGCGGCCCTGTCGTGAGCCTCTCGGACGCGTCGGCTACCCAGCCGTCGTTCACTGCCCCGTCGATCGATAGCACGAGCACGCTGACCTTCGAGCTCACCGTTTCCGACGGGCAAGCCAGTAGTACTGATACGGTGACAGTCACCGTCCAGCCAACTGCCCCTGTGAATGACCCGCCGACCGCTGATGCGGGCGACGATCAAACGGTTCAAGAGGACGACCCGGTTAGTCTGGATGCTACAGGGTCTAACGACCCGAACGGCGACGACCTATCGTACTCGTGGACCCAAACTGGCGGTCAGTCGGTGACCCTGAATGACGCCGACACGGCGACCCCGACGCTCACTGCACCGAACGTCGACGCTGACGAGACGCTGACCTTCGAGGTTGCGGTTTCCGACGGCCAGACGACTGACACCGACACGGTGACCGTGACGGTAACCGCCGTTAACCAGCCACCGACCGCCGACTTCGACGCCGAACCGAGTTCACCCATACCGGGTGAGCCGGTTACCTTCGACGCTAGCGCGTCGAGCGACGACGGCGCCATCACGAGCTACGAGTGGACTATCGAGACGACGGGCGGCCAGAGCCAGCAGACGCTCCTTGCGTCGGACTTCGAAAGCGGGTCGCTTGTGACCGACGGCTGGACCCATGATGCGATGGGTACCGAAGCAAGTGCGGGCGTCGACGCCAGCACCTCGAACTCCGGCAGTCAGTCGGCCTACCATCACGGTGGGCAAGGAGCTATTGTTTCGCCCGCGCTTGATGCGGGTGATGCTGGCTCGCTGACGGTCTCGTACTGGATTCAGAAGGGCGACGAGGCGTTCAGTGAGAATCCTGACGCGAATAGTGGCGAGGATCTGATCGTCGAGTACCTTGACGCGAATGGAAACTGGGTTGAGGTCGACCGCATTGAAGATAGCGTCGAACCTGGCGCTGAGACCACCGAGAGCGTGACTATCGACGCGGACGACGCACTCCATGATGGTTTCCAGCTCCGGTTCCATCAGGAAGGCGCGTCGGTCGCATCGGGCGATTACTGGCATGTCGACGATGTGTCCGTAGTTGCGACCACCGATGCAGGGTCCGGCATAGTCCAGACGTCGGGCCAGACCGTCTCGCACACGTTCGACCAACCCGGCAACTACGAGGTGACCCTGACGGTCACCGGTGACGACGGTGCGACGGACACGGTGATCAAGACGGTTGAGGTGTCCAACCAGCAACAGTCGCTGACGATTCCGGAAGCAGTCGCCGGTCAAGACGGCCAGCTTAGCACGTCCGACATTCAGCAGGCGATTAGCTGGTGGACTAACGACGAGGCTGTGCCTGGCACTGACGGCGGAACCATCGACACGCAAACAATGCAGGAACTCATCGACATGTGGGTTGAAAACGAACCAGTCGGGAACGGAGGTGGCGCATAATGACGCAGGCTGACGGCATCATGGTTACGGGGGTAACTGCACTCACCGTCGCCCTGCTCGTCGCTGTCGCCGCTTTCGCACCCGTCGCCGCGGTACCACAACCTGACGACAGTATCGGCCTCCAACAGTCTGTCGCTGGTGACGCGACAGTCATACCTGGTGACACCGTCACGCTCGAAACCACGGTCAACGCGACGGGGTACAATGCGCCCGGCGTTGATGTGGCGCTCCCTGATGGCTGGACTATCCAGAGTCAGTCGACCAACGGGCCGTTCACCTACAAGGCGAGCACCACTGAGTGGGTTGGGCTCTCCGGCGGCGAGTACACCATCACCTACACTGTCGCTGTTCCCAATGATGTCACCGCTGGCGACTACACCATTAGCGTCGACGGGTCGGCCATCGACCCTGACACTGACGAGTTCGTCACCCAGAGCGACGGTTCCACGATAACTGTCCAAGACGACTCTACCACAACCGTCGAACCGCCGACCACCACGACGGAGGAGCCACCGACCACCACGACCACCGAACCGACGACGACCGTACCGGGCGAGATGTCGGTGAGTCAGTCGGCTGACGGCCCCGTCGCGCCTGGCGGGACGGTCACGATGACCGCGCAAGTGGACACCACTGGTCTTGACGCGCCTGCGCTTGACGTCAACCTGCCCGACGGCTGGAGTGTTCAGAGCCAGACCGCTGACGGGCCCGCGAGCTACAAGCCCAGCACCAACGAGTGGATATGGGCCGCTGGCGACGTTGACCAGGTCTACACTGTCGAATACGTCGTTGCGGTTCCTGATGACGCCAGCGAAGGCGATTACACGATTACGGCCGATGCCTCCGCGTTGGACGCCGACGACAATCAAGTGACAGACTCAGCCGTGACGAGCGTCACAGTTGCTGGCGACGGTGGCGGCGAGCAGCCAACCGGGCCAACGAGTGAGGTAAACCTCTCGCCAGCCAGCGAGCTGACAGGCCTCGACCAGACGACTACATTCGACGTCGTCGTGACGGACGTCGACGGCGGAATAGGCGTCTATGATCTCACTGTTTCGCTTGACGACACCAATGTCGGGACGATCACCGATGCGACTGTGGTAAACAGCGGTTCGTCCGCGCTAAGCGACGTTCAAGTCGCGGATGACGGCGCGTCAGCGACGCTCGAAGTCGTGCTTGCCGACACCGCCGACACTGGGGCAGTGACAGTCGCAATTGTTACTGTCGAGACCGCTAACGAGGGCACGACCGATCTAAACCTCGACGTTGCGGAACTCGGCACCGAAGGCGGCTCGGCATACGAAGTGACTGCGACCGACGGCGCGACGCTTGAGGTTTCGCAACTCGTGGTTGGTGACTCGGCGAACCCCGCGGCCGATGGTGATGGCGACGGACTCTACGAGGACATCAACGGCGACGGGAGTGTCACAATGAACGACCTGCAGACGCTGTGGAGTGCCCGGAACAGCGTGACGATCGCGAACAACCCTGAGGCCTTCGACTTCAACGGCGACGGCCAGTTCACGATTCTCGACATCCAGGCACTCTACAGCCAGGAGCTATCGGCCTGAGCAATCATGATGGGAAACAACAAGTCACGATTCAGCGCGTCGCAGGCGATAGCGATCGCCCTCGTGAGCCTTATTGCGTTCGGGTCGCTGACCGCAGCGGCTGGACCCACAGCTAGCACGGCAGTCAGCCTATCGTCGACAAGCGAACAGGTCACTGTCGGCGATACCACGACGTTCGAGGTGGTGGTCGAGAGCGCCGATGATGGCGTCGGCGTCTACACGGCGAACGTGACACTTGAGAACCCGTCGATCGCGTCGATAACGGGCGTTGAAGTCGCTGGTGACCCTCGAATCAAGGATGTGAACATCACCGACGATGACTCGTCGGTTCGCATCGATGCTGCGCTGATGAACACGACTGATACTGGGTCGGTAACCATTGCGACTGTCACCGTTGAAGGCGATGCAACAGGCAACAGTGACGTATCGCTTTCCATAGCGGAACTCGGCGACGAGGATGGTAACGCCTACACGGTGACAGAGACACCGGACGCGACGCTTGATGTTCAAACGAGTGGCGATACGAACAATGATGACGATACCGATGGCGGGAATAGCAATGCAGACAGTAGTGACCAGGGTAACGCGATGAGTTCAGACGCGACGACAGCCAACACGACGTCCGGTGTGTCGGATACCGAGCATTCAGACACGGTGGCTGCCGGGACTACGACCGGTGTGCCGGGTAGTGGTGATAATGAGTCCTCGAGTACTGTTGCTGATGGGGAGAAAGTGGACCGAAGCGACGATTTGACGGCTGCAGCCACCGACTCGGGGCCAGGACTTGTGGCCGTCTCCCTGCTTGTCGTCACCCTGGCGGCTCTCATAGCCGGTCTAATTGTCGCGTTCCGACGCCGCTAACTCTCAGCCGATTTTTTGAAGACTGGAAAATCATGCTAGATATATGGTGGTGCAGATAGTTGTATAAATAAAATTATATTTTAATAATCGAAATATATATAGCGAATGGTGGATATGGATGTTCCGCAGGCAGAATGCCTGCGGACTGAATGCGACTCTGAAGACTGTGACGATACCACCGGTCACCTGCCAGTCGTGTTCTAGGACCCGAGTAGTACACGGAAAATCCGTGGGCGACACACGTTGACCGTTGATTGTCGCCATCGGGACTTTCCCCCTTCAATTTAGTTTGAGATTAGCTTTGGAGAGAGCTTCGTTCCACGATCCAAAGCGGTCATGATAGACATCACTTGAGTAGGGGCCTTTTGTGTCCATATCGGATTGCGTTGGCGGTCGTCCGAGCTCACGAGTGAGTTGATGAAGGGCTCGGAGCAGTTCTTTGCGGTCAATTCTCTGGGACGATTGCTGGCTTTCTTCGTCGAGTCCCGCTTTTTCGAGTGCTGCTCTCCAAGAGCCGAATCGCCGACGATATGTGCTCGGGGAAAATGGACCGTGTGTCGCCATTTCTTCTTTTCGTGGTGAGTGACCAAGCTCATCTGCCAACTTCTGAAGTTCGGTCAGCAGTTTCTCCTCGGGTATTTTTTGTCGATATTTTGGCTTTAGCTCTGCATGCTTGAGAGCGGCAGTCCAAGATCCGAATTCACGATAATATGGTGTCGCCGAATACTTACCATCGGCTTCCATCTCACCACGTGTCGGTGGCCGTCCAAGCTCCCCTGCCAGCGCTTTGAGAGCTGCTAGAAGATCTGTTTTCGAGATCGGACGGGTCATTGGCCGTATGAGTACAGAGTCAGCAACCCCGTGTAAGAATTTCTATTTCAATCATCTACCACCACTTAAATAATCTGTTCGTCTTCCTTCTTAGCAGACGGCCGCATATATTCCATTTCTTATACCTGCTCTGTAGGCTTAGTGGTTTCCGTATCCATTTTCTTCGTGAGTGGTGAACAGAGATCTTTAGCGAGTGACGAGGCCAAAAATAGCGAATCAGGGTTAACTTCGACAGGAGAATCGTCGGCAGCGAATTCAAAAATTCGTGCGAGCGACTGGAGGTACTCAGCAGACCGGTCTTCATGCCGGACCACAAAGCCATCCTCCCAGGCCCAATATTGAGCCGTATTTGCTAAATACGTCTCTGCAAATGTTCGAGCATGACTGCGTACCTCATTAGTTGTCATACTTTCCTCCGATTCGGCGCTGGAGGGTGGTGTGAGATACGTGGGAAGGGTGGTGGCATCTTCACGGGGTCCGAGTGGTGCTCCTAGCAAGAACAGGAGTCGGCCAACAATGGTACGGTGTTCCGAAATCCGGGCTTCTGTGGCTCGGTCTGTTGACTCTTCGTGATACCACGTGTAGTTGATATCTAGCGTATCGAAGATTCCAGTGAGTCGCTCTCGCTCATCTTCATGGTGACAGGTGAACATCGGGGCGTATTCAGCCTCCGAAATTGAGCCTCGAGAAAAAATCCACGCTACAAGCCGATTGAACGATGGGAAGAGGCCATCATCGGTACTGAGTGGCAGCCACTCGTGTTCTTCTGCGATCTGAATCGCCCGAACGGGAGCCGGACGACTCCCATTCATCCATGGATGGACACGACCACGGGGGAGATTGAAATTCGAGGCAACTGCCGACGACCCCTTGTTCGGATGCCGACCAGTGTACTCTAAGATTCGCTGGTAATCCTCGACGGTCTCCCAAGCATCTTCGTACGATTGGGGATTGTATGTCCGAGCTAAATCGGGAGGCGAGACAAGTACGGCCATTGCTCTTAGCTGGCCACTCACAAGTCTGGTGGGAAAAGGTTTCGACACCATCGGGCCGAATACCCGAACACGAGGTCAAATCGTGCCGAGCTGCGTGACAACAACGAGATTATAGGCCGCGTGAAGGAGTGTCGCACACACAAGCAGGCCCGCATACCAATAGCGGGTTTGGCGTGCGCCGTAGGCAGTAAGCGTCGCGGTCACCACGTGCAGGCCAAGAGGAGCGAACAAAAGCCCGAGGAGTACAATCGGTGATTGAGACACACCAAGGCCGGTCGCTGTGCCGAACGCAGCACGACCGAGATCAAGCTGCGGTAGTCCTACTAGTTGGGCGACCGCGGTCGCTTTTTCACCGAGGAAAAAGCCGAGTCCAGATAGACTCCCGAGGAGGCCGACTGTCCGGAGCGACCGATCGAAGCGGTCGTGAGCGAATCCAGCATAAATGTGTGCGCTTTTCGCCAGTTCCTCGATTGCCGCGATGACCACCAAGAGAACAGGCAGTGAAAGCTGGATTGGCAGGGCGAATAAGATTGCGACCGCGAGTAGTTCGCCGACGAAGACAAACGGAATCGAAAGCGCGCTCAGTTTTGCGACACTCCGTGGCCCCGTAAGTTGACTATTGAGTGCGTCAAGGAATTTCAGGGGGACTGGACGCTGAGTGAACATATCCTCTTCACGGTAGACGCCACGGCCGAGTGCGAACAGCACGCCCGAACTCAAGAATAATGGGAGCGTCGAGAAGGCATAGTCACCGAGAGAAACACTGGTTTCTCGGAGCGTATGGACGACGAGTGTCAGCGGTGAGATTGCGGCAATCGGATGGACGTTTGTGAAGATCGCGGGGATGAACGCATACGACGTCAGGAACACGGAGAGCGAGACCGTGACAAAGGTGAGTTCCTTGAACGAGCGAGCGAACATCGCGCTGACGAACGCACTGCCGAGATACAGGAGTGCAATTGGAATCACCGCCAAGACTGCTGTGATGACCGCAGCAGACCCAGCAATAACTCCACTCGCACCGGCGGGCGTCGCTACGAGAATTCCAATCGCAGTGACTGTCGCAATCACCACCATTCCGAGCAAGTACGGCAGCGTCTTCCCAGCGATGATATCACCGGGTGAGACTGGCGATACCAGTAGCAGTTCACCTCGGTCATTGATGCGTTCATCCATGATGCTGCTTGCGTACGCTTGAATCACGAAGTTCATCGGCAGGATGAACGCAAACGCGAGCACCAACGATTCGAATGGGAACGGTGGCGTAATACCGGATGGCGTTCCCGCTTCGCCATTATCGCTGAACAACGAGCCACCGCCACTGCTACCGCCATCCGAGGCAGGAAGCGACCCATTCGACGATTGAGCCCCAGCGTTCTCCCCATCCGTGATACCGCTTTGAGTCGTTGGACTCCCTTCGGTCCCAGACGCTGTTCCCTCAGAGACGCTTCCTACCTGTGTCGTCTTCGTCCGAACCTGTGTCGCTGAGTCGTCTTGGTTCGTCTGCTGGCTATCGCTGGCAGTTGTCCCTGGATTCGCTGTTTGTCTATCCGCTTGAGTGTCCCCTATCTGGGTTTGTGGATTCTGCTCAGCGTACTCAAGCGAGACCTGTACTGGGAACGCAGCAGCCTGATCCTGCTCACCCCTCATTTGCTGGTCGTTATACCGCTTGACCGTGTCCCGGAACTCGGATAGTGCAGCCCTCCCTTTCGGCGTATCACTAATCACCACCTGTTTTTCGGAGACGATGAGGATATCAATCGCATCGGCTTGAAGTTTCTCTGCACTCGGTTCGACAACTGTGAACGTTGGGTCCTGTGAGGCGATGTCGTAGTATCGGCTATCTTCAGACACGCCGACACGGTATATTCCCTGATCGACAGTGACTCCTTGCCCCGCAACCATCGGCAATAAAATCGCTAACAGCAGGAGGAGAATTCCACCAACCGCCAACGTCCGGCGATCAAACTGCCCGCTGTTCCGTGTTATCTCCCACTTTGCAATCCGCAACACATTGTCCTTATCCATCGTTCTACATCTCCGGCGCAGGGTTTTCTTTTTGCGTTAAGATTGCAATCCCATTCTCCACAGAAATGGTATTCAACAAGCGTGGTCCACGCGAGTTTGCCTTTGGCTTGCGATAGGTAACAGAAATATTCGTTCGCGCGCACATAGCCATTGGTTGAGTAAGCGTGACTCTCCCCCCAAGGTACTTTATTTTATCCATAGGAAGGACAAACGAGAGTGCCGAGAGTATTAACCAACAAGTGAACGAGGAGCCCGCCTCATGTTGGTTAACTCAGTCGGGTATTTGATAAGCGGGGACCCCACTATTTCCGCTAATTCGCATACATGATGGACGGGTGGTTATATCCGTCTACTCTCCCCACTGCTTCCAGTGAAAAGTGGTTGCAAATGCTCGCTTTTGCATGAAAGTAGCTAATCTGAACAAATCCGTCCCTGACTGGCACATCTCGCTACCGCTTCCATGCATCATCCGAATTGTATCCTGCTTCCCTGACAGCATGAGTCCACGAACCGAACTTAATAAGGTATAATTCAGGGTTGAGTTTGCCTTGCTGACGCATCTCTGCGGGAGTTGGTGGCCGCCCAAGTTCCGCCTTGAGTTGTCGAAGCTCCGTAAGTAAGGCATCTGCCGGAGGGAGTGACGACGCTCTCGTCGATGTGAGCCCTGCTTTTTCGAGTGCGTCATTCCAGCTGCCAAACCGCTTGCGATACGTATCTGCTCCGTGCTTTCCGATTGTATTCATTTCACGGGTAGTCGGTGTTTCCCCGAGATCTGTTGCTAACTCACGGAGATGAGTGAGTAACTCATTGGTTGAGTAGGTCGGCGCACCATGCATAGAGTGTTCTGTGAGACCTGCGAGTTGCAGGGCGTCATCCCATGACCCGAATGCCGAACAATAAATCTCGCTTGCAAAGTCCCCATATCGATCGAGTTCATCCTCTGATGGTGTGCGGCCGATTTCATCAGCGATGTTGACGAGGAATGTTCGGAGTCGATTGTGTGTCACTGTTGCTTCTGCAGGCGACGTCCGCGGCACAATATTGAAACCGGCGCGTTCGAGCGCTGCCCGCCACGATTTGAAATTATCAACAAACACCCATGGAGAGAGTTCGCCCTCCTCTTTGAGGTCAGCACGAGTCGGCGTCCGACTAAGTTCGTCACCCAAGTCTTGGAGATGGCGTTGCAGACGTGGCTGAGAGAGATTCGGTTCCCTACGGTCAGCGACCCCTGCAGCCTCAAGTGCCGCTACCCACGAACCAAACCGATTCATGTATGTCTCAGCGGAATACCGCCCAATAGTCTGCATATCCTTTGCTCGTGGAAGCCGCTGCAACCGCCACGCAAGCACCCCTAATTCTTCAATCAACTCCTCATCCGACAAATGCGGCATCTACAAACTGACTGGCAAGCGAAACAATAAAAATCTATGGCTATTCCAGTCCAGTTATGTATAGTGTTTCTGATGGACGCTCGTATCTCCCGATTAAACCAAATTCTAAATGGGTACGATGAAACGGTCCTTCTAGCGACAAACGATGGAAGGGCCCACCCAAAGTAATATCCCCGTAGTTGGCCTGATTGGTGATCTTATCGGTCTCCTCTGTATTGCTGGTGGACTAGCCGGAATTCATTTTGGGGTGCCTACGCACGTGCGCGCGAACTACATATTTGTTCACTCTGAGCCTTCTCTCATCACGATATGGACCTCAGCATTTGTTCATCAATCGACTTCACATCTGTTGGGAAACCTCATTGGGTACGCGATAGCCATTCTCCCCGCATGGCTTCTTGCGGTAGCCCAGGATAATCGCCGACGCTTCTGGATGTGTGTCGTTGGTATCCTACTATTGTTCCCGATTCCGCTTGCGATTGCGACTGATCTTGGGTTCACTCATTTAGTTGCCGGAATCACAGCACAGAGCTCGCTCGGATTTTCCGGCCTTGTCGGCGCATTTGCAGGCCTCTTATTCGGATTTCTCACTTGGTATTTTGTCACCCGACACAGTGGCCAACCAGCACTAATTGGAACTTTGCTTGTTGTGTTGTCACTGTTGACGGTTCTCATTCAGTATCATCGCCCATCAGGACTCCTTTGGATAAAGGGCTTACTTGGCGGGAGTATCGCACTCGGTTGTGGAGTGCTCTTCGTCGATTTACGTAGTCGAAGCGAAGGTGAAGACTCTGGTATTCGGAGTTGGCTGTGGAACCATGGTCCTGCAGCCGGTCTCATCCTCGGGGGTTGGGTCGCGCTCGCTGCACTCACAATTTTGCTGTTCCCTCGTCCGGACTCTGTCGCAGGTGTTCCTAATATCATCGTCCATGGTGTCGGTCTTGGTGGCGGCTACACATTCACGCTCATCGTGCACGGTGGCGTTCTTCTCCATACGGAGTCGATAGAGAGCATCCGACGGAACACGGTCGGTTTCTCGGGAGAAAACGACGGTCGGAAACCCGGTCAGGTGCTTCGTGAGTCCGTCACAATTGGACTTACCCAGTCCATTGTTCCCGAACGACTGCCTCAGTCTCGGCTTCCTGTTGAAACACAACAGGCGTTCGTCCGACCTGTCTTGAGACATTACCTCCAGTTCGATTACGACCCAGCGATTGGTCCACTGGAAGTCCAGATGACGTTACAGCCAACACCAGAATCAGAACATAACCAATCGGTTTCAGGGACGATTTCTTTGCTTAGCTCTGAGGAAGATTGGCAATCTGTCTCGATTCCAATTGCCGACACGTATCTTAGCACTACTTTCGTTCCGCGGTCTCGAGTACTGAACCCTAAGACCGAACAGAAAATCGCAAACCAGGGTTCGTTCTCCATGCCCACAACTCCTGATGGAACAATTCGAACTCGACCATCTGGCAGTCCTGATCATTTCGACTATCAAACCTACACATGGCTACGTGCCAGCGATGAAACCGAATTTGAGACTTCGTCTTCGCCAGTACAGCCACGAGAACACCGTCGATTACCATCGACAGAGTATGTGCTTACAGTTCAAATACAGAAACCGATGGTGAACCAAGACTACCTACAGCAATTCCAACTTAGTCTCTCTGATCAGCCGCGTGTATCCTCACCTCAACTCTGGATTCCAGAATGGGAGAAATATCAACCACTACCAATACTCTTCAGGACTATCATGAGTCGGTACTGTAGAGATATTTAGCATAGGAACGGACAGAACGGGATGCTCGTTCATTGTCCGGCTATTTCCATCGCTTATCTTGAATATGTGAATAGTTGAATTGTTCGGATTATCATCGCTGATATTCGACCTATAGTTATTTGTGCCTCCTGTCTAAAGAGCGAGATAGTCAAGCATCCGACCAGGATGCTTGTGAGAATAATGATACGAGATACACTCAAAAAACCGTTCGAGCGGATCGACGACCGCCTCCCCGACACATGGGAACGCGGTCAAGTGGGTATCGGCACCCTGATCGTGTTCATCGCTATGGTACTCGTGGCCGCAATCGCCGCGGGTGTCCTCATCAACACGGCAGGCTTCCTACAATCCAAATCACAGCAGACCGGCGAAGAAGCAAGCTCACAAGTCACGAACCAATTGCAGGTTGTGAGTAAGACCGGTGTGGTGACGGCAAGTGCGACTTCAGAGAACTCTGAGGTGCGAGTGGAACTGACCGCTGGTGGAAGTGGCGGTCATGTCGTCGGAGAAACGTCAGTGACTCTCGCGGAAAGTACGGGTTCCGCCGGAGACGTGGTGCTGACTACTTCTTCGAGTACCACAGAACTCACGTTATCACAAGGCTCTCAGGAGTCGTTCACTGTTAACCCAATTAACGAAACAGCCTTTGAGCTTAACCATAATGGAAAGACCCTACTGATTGAAAGTGGCGATGCACTTCAGAACACTGGTGGCGGTACATTCTCCATCCCAGTTGAAGGTACAAGTAACGTTGAAGGTGTGAGCGGTTCGGCTGTGACTGGATCCCCCAGCTTCAGCATCGAAGAAGTTACGGCAGAGTACACTATCGAGTCAGGGTCGTCCTCCATCGAAATTCTCGATGGTGGCGAATTCACTGTCTCGTCACAGTCTTCCTCGGTGTCGCTGCGAGAAGGTAGCGGTGGCGAGACGCTTCAGTTAGATACTGATGGCGACTCAGTGACCGTGGAAGTCGAAATCCTCGACGAAACCGGTGTGATCGGTTCGTTCCAAGGCGGTACCGCTGGTGAAGAGAAAGTTAAGTTCACCGGCCCGAACGGGAACTCGATCACTGTCGACTCCGACTCAACTACGGACAACGTGCTTCAGTTCACAGAGAACGTAGTCCTGGAAAATAGTGGCGAATCTGTCTCCGTGGCCTCTGGGACTCCCGCAGCGACTCAGACCCTCGCATATCGGGCGACTAGCGAAACGGACACGTCCGCTCAAATCTCGGAGGTCAATCTCGTCGTTCTCCGCGGTGCCGGTGCGGGCGATATCGACATGAGCGGAACGATCATCTCGTTCACCGCGCCCGACGGCAGTCACTCGCTGACCTACAGTTCCGACGCAGCACAAGAGGACGAGTCGTTCACGATCAGCGCGGTTCAAGATGACGACGACACGGCGCCTGTCCTCTCCTCCGGCGACCGGTTCAAGCTTACGGTCAACCCTGGAACCCTCGATGCAGGTTCGACGGCGACGCTAAAGATTACGACGCAGTCTGGCGCGACGAAGGTCGTGCAGATTCGCGTGCCGGATTCGCTGGCAAACAAGGAAGCAGTCAACCTGTAGCCTGCTTTCTGCCTTCCTTTCGACTCTCATTTTATTGGCTGGCAATTATTCAGATGTTTCATACAACTTGACTGAACGTCACCGTCTAGTTTTCCTTCTCAACCGGCGTTGTTCAGCGAGCGCTGGGTGCGGTCGCTAGAAATTATAATAATGGACGAACGATGCAAGCCACTGGCGGACGCTCCGCTGATTGACCACCAACAATGAATAAAAACGATTGATCCGCATCTGCAGGGTATGAAACCACTTTTCGATGAGGTTTCGGTCCGCATAGCCAAGCCGCCCGCTCAGTCTTAATCGAGAGAGGGCAGTTTGATAACCAAAGCCATCGGCGAGAACCGCAGTTTCCGAACAATCGTGTTTCTTGGTGAGACCGTGGAGGAACGCAACCACCGGATTGGTGCCTCGTCGTCCAAACACGTGGCATCGAGCAGCACTCTCGTGTCGAGGTCGATTGCAGCATATACCCACTATCACTCACCGTTAATCCGGACAGTGGTCTCGTCGATTGCGACGCGCGTCGGCTGCGCCGACAGCGAGTCAGAAACGCTGTCAGACAGCCGATGTACTGTATTCAGCATTGGATTTCCTTCTTTCACTCAAAATTTGGCAATTGCTAGATCCTATGTTGATTATCAATTATAGCTATGGGGATGACACTCATGGTTCTAACCTTTGAGAACACGATCTTAGATCTCGCCATACCCACGGCCAGTATATTTATAATTAAAATATTTTATATATATCCAATATAATAATTAGAATGACGTAAGAAGTCTAAACTTATAGTATTTGTTTTAAATATACATTGTTCCAATACGGTAGTAGCGAAGTGCAGCTTACCCCAAGAAATTCTTCCTTGACTGTTAACAAGGCAGGCGGTGTTGACGCATCCACTCCATACCACCTGCCGGGAGAAGATGAGACGCTCATAACCACGGCTAGCTGAGGTGAGAAAAACGTCACCTGATCATTTCTCGGGCGATTCTTTCAAACCTACAGGAACCCATAGGACTTTGCTACCTACTTAATAGCTGAGATTAATTTGCCCGTATTTAAGAGCTACAACATGGTAAAACTTCCTGTGAAGACTCGTTAGCGAATATAAACGCGATTAGTCTATGACTTCCCCCTAACCTTTTAGACAACAAATTGTTTTAAGTACTTAAATGAATATCCGCATAACTACACAAGGGGCAGGCTTTAGTACTTTGACTTTGATGCCGAAGATATGAACATAAAGACGGGATCTCTCATCGCGTTCCTTTTAGTGGCTACCTTCTTGGTTTCTGGGTCAGGAGTGGCTGAAAAGTCTTGTACTACGGAGAATTCTTCTAAAGTGTGTGTAAATGATTTGTCCGTATCACCTGGAATGTTATTAGTAGGCGAGAAGGGAAATATTTCGGTTGTTCTCGAAAATAAAGGGTCAGAGCCGGTGTCGGCGGTTGTGACTTTGAATACGGCTGGGCCGAATAATACAACCAGTATCTATCAGCTTGGCAAACCGACGCTTATGCCTGGAGAGACACGTACTGTCTCGACATCGTTGAATGGGTCTACGCCGGGTATTCATGGATTCCGTGTGCTGGTCTCTGATGCTGATTCCGGCAAAGTATATGGTACTTCTGAGATTGAGACTATTGAGGTCCGGTCAGAGCCTCCTGTTGAGCTTGGCGGCCCGTTTGACCGAAGCGAATTTGCACTCTTTGCTCTCCTCTTTTCTGTGTCTGTAGTCGTTGGCCTAATTTGTCGACAGTACAGGAAGAGTTGAGAATAGTCGGCGGTGCCTCTCATTTACTATCGGAGCGATATGTGAAATAAAGCGCCTACTACTCAGTTAGTAACACTTAGATTTACATACTCCGGTTGTATAACTACCAGACAGATAGACAATGAGTTCTTTACTGAACATGCGCTTTACTGTGTTATTTATCGCATGTATGATTGTTGCTGCCTCGGTATCTCCTCCTGTTATAGCTGGATCGACGAGTGAAACTCCTAATCAAGCTTCTCTGAGTGTGCCAACTGGAAGTTTCTCCGAGACGGTAGTTCGGGGTACCCGTGGAGAAAAAATTAACATTTCGGCGGCAGCTGACTCTCAGGCCACATTGAATCTTGGGTCGCCTGAGAACGGATTCTGGGTGCAGATGAATTTTAGTGGATCTACCGAAGTCACTCTTGACACGTACCAGACAAATATAGATGATATAGTCTCAGGTGGCCAAATTGAACAGACTGCCCGCCGTCAGTTTGGCAGACCACTTGCGGCGACGACGTACGATATGAATATTACTATTAATGGGCGTGAGGTCGCCCGCGGGAAGTTTATTATCGAACCATATGGAGAGTCGAAATTTGTTGATGACATTGATACGTGGATTGCTCCGGCCTCGAATGGAATGAAAGACGTAGAACGGCCGAGTGAGTTGTCGAATGCTATTCCTATTGATGCCGGTGAAAACGCGACTGTGCCACAGGGTCGGTGGGTGGCATTTCGGGTAAATACCTCTGGGTTCAATGATGGTTTCCTTCGGAGTGGTGCGAATGCCTCAGATCTATTCTCAGCGACGTTCACCGAGGTGAATCCAGATAT
This sequence comes from Halorussus salinus, assembly GCF_004765815.2. Taxonomy (NCBI): domain Archaea; kingdom Methanobacteriati; phylum Methanobacteriota; class Halobacteria; order Halobacteriales; family Haladaptataceae; genus Halorussus; species Halorussus salinus. The sequence continues at coordinate 201,143 of NZ_SBIS02000013.1, forward strand.
AAATAAGCAGCCTCATACATTCGATTCGAGCGAGGTTAGGACGTTTGAGAGTGTCCAGCAGGAGGATGCGCTGTATCTCTTTGTGAATACTGGTCGTCATGGGATTAATGCTGGCTCGACTTATCGAGTGAACGTGAGCGCCAAGGGGAATTCTCCTTTTATTGAGTACCCTGAATCAATCACGACTAACTTCACAGTAATTGAGCCACAGGTAAACGTTGAATACTCAAGTAATCCGATGGTTGTTAATTCAACAGCAACCCTTCGGGGGACGACGACACTCCTTCCGGGCGAGACAATTAATGTCACTGCAAAATACGATGGTGTCCCACCAATCCTTGAGACGAAAGAAACTGAAGTGCGAATGAATCAAACGTTTGCCGTCACGTTCGACCTGAGTAACGTACGGCGTGGTGATAGGGTCATATTCACGCTTCCGGACCAAAAGAAATCCTATAAGGCTGTCCGAGCGTGGGACGTGCGACTCAACTATACTGGCGACAGTATCAATCTCCAGGAGGACGCGAAGATTGCGGGTGAAGCTAAACTAGAACCGGGATCTCAATTCGAGGTGCAAGCGAAGTACAAAGAAGGGGCTACGCGGTTCACGAAAACGAAACAGGTTGTGGTGACGCAGACTGGTGAGTTCGCCGTCAACTTCGATCTCAGTGACGCTTCACCGAAGGGCAACCTCTCAATTCGGATTCCGGAGTACAACAAGACGGTACCCGCAGTTCTCACTGAAACACCGCCGACAATCACGACGATTAGCACCGTCTCAACACCAACTACAACAACGACGACCCAGACCACAACTAAGACCACGGCCACTACTCAGACACCGACTACTACGACAAAAGACGTGATTACTCAGCGGGCGATAAATGAATCGCTCACGCAACGGCCAAAAGAATCCGGCCAGAGTATCCCCGGGTTCACAGCTATGAGTTCACTGGTGGGACTGTTGAGTGTACTACTCCTTATGCTGCGCCGTGCGTAGTTCCAGAAACGTTTAACGACATATGTTTACATCATATATTTAACCTCTTAATTTCCATAATCAGTACATTCACATTGGCCTAGTTCAGAAGTAGCCATATGCACGGAAGATTAGTAACTATGCTGATGGAACCAACAGCAGTTACTAATCTTCCATCGATAACTAATCGCCCTTCCTTCTCTAAACTCCAACTCTCCCATTTGCACAAATATAGTCGATCTCGACTCTCGTCGTTCCCGTCTCAGACGAGCCATCGAAAAGAGACGGTACAGAGAACTGAGCATGGACGAACGCAGAGTACAACCCCTTTCGATTGTGAATGAGGACAACGAAAGTCCTCGAAAAATGTCGTCAAACAGAGGGAGAGACTCATGAGAGTCCGGCGTTACGGGCGCAAGTGAGTATCGGTGCGCTTGTTCTTTTGATTGCGGCATTACTTATTGCAGCGACGACCGCAGGCGTGTTTTTTGAAATGACTGACGTTCTGCAATCTCAAACCGGCCAGACTAGTGGCGATGTGAACCAGCAACTAACAAACCGTGTCTCGGTAGTTGCTGTAACGGGGGTAGTGAATTCAAGCTCGCAACCAGCGACCGTTGAGACGATCCGGATTATCGTGAAGAAGGGCTCGGAGTCGGATGCAGTTAGCCTCGGGAACTCGACTGTCCGAGTTACTCAACCTAACGAAACGTCAATGGTAACGTATGCAGATGGCCCAGCGCCCACGAAATCTACGTTTGGGGTTGAAGCACTTCGAGACTCCGATCGGTCGGTTCCGGTTCTTACACAGTCTTCAGACCGATTTGCTCTGGTAGTGGATTCTGGTGTTCTCCATTCAAATACAACCGTTACTGTCGAGATTATCTTGCCGTCTGGAACACAGCAATCACTCCGATTTACCGTTCCGTCTTCACTTAATGGCGAAAAAAGAGTTTCATTAGACTAGACCCATGAACTAAGTAAGTTTTATTTCGAGCTAGAAAGATTGTCTCGATATACTCGTGCCACGACCGCCCTCGGATGTGAATCTCGATTATCTTTCGGAGCACGGTCCGACTCCGCGAGATGAACTTCCACGTTCGCCAACCCAGAGCGACAAAGAACGTGGTGTCTTCACCTTCCAAATCCGTGCTGGAACCGGCTCAGCAACTCCTCTCGGGGGGAAACCGACGCCGGTTTGTTATCTTGAGTGCCATACAAGGGATGCCGTTCTTCGTGCGTTCTTAGACTCGAATCCACAATTAGTCGAGGCAAAGTCATCTAGTGGTCTTGTCCAAGCTCTCGGCGGACAAGGTCTAAAATGGCAAGACATGGCCCGCGATGTTGTCCCTTCATATTACGATGAGGAGGTGTCTTCCTCCGAGTTCAGGGGTTCACGATACGACGGCGAGTCAAAAACGTGCGACTTCTGCGGGAACACAGTCTTAGGATCGAAGTTTGCACACCACTTAGCGAATGACTGTCCGGAAGTTTGAATCTGTTTGCTGTCCAGCCTTCGTTTCTTACCCGTAAGCATCGTGAACCGCCTCCGGGTCAAGCCCCGAGGCTTCTATCTTCCCGCAGTTTAATCGGACACTCCCACCGTCCTTGACGCCGCACCTCGAGATGGGTAACGGTTGTCTCGGCCAGACGAGTGGGTTGCGGTCGGGGCGTCCACGGCCCCCGATGCCTGCCGTCGTACCTTCCTCACGGTGGGAGGCTGTTGAGAGCAGGCACATTCCAGTCCTGATGTGTCTCGAAGTCCTTCACGGCGATGTTGACGCTTGCACCACGGTCGCTATGGTCTTGATGCCCGCAAGCCGTGCACTTGAACCGCTTCTTGTTCCTGTTCGCTTGCTCTGTGTGTCCGCATAGCAGGCATCACCGACTTGTGTACTCGGAGTCAATACAGCCTCGGCTACTAACTCCGACGGAGAAGGCACGACTGATACTGCCCAGAGCGATGGCAGTACAACGCAGAGCGAAGGTGACGGAGGAAGTATTCCGGGCTTCGGACTTCCCCTGACCGTCTTTGCTGTGTTTGCTGGCCTCCTCGTCGCCCACTGGCGAGAAGAGTAGCCTGCTCTTCGCCACGTGCCGCTGGCGTTCTTCGCGACCTCTTGAGGACAGGGGAAAGGGAGTGGTATGTGACGAAGGAGGGCGGCAGAGCAACATGCGGTGGCACGCGTTGAGCACAGGTTGTCTGATTGCCGCCAGCCAACTCTTACCACATTTATTTAATAAGGCTTCTGTTATCGCCTTCATCCCATCAAGAGACAGTGAAATAGTTAATCTATCATCGCCTACTCCAGACAATACCGCCCATCTAACCATCGAGACGAACACCCGTTTTCGATTTTCCAGAGGTGATATCCTCCCCGAGGTAACGGCAAGACCTCCTACATAGTAGGAATACGGTTTAGCAGGTTACAGGCCGAGTAGGCCGTGAGCCTCATCTGCGAAGATTTCTCGCTTGTCTCATGGTGGACTATGGCGCTGTCAGGGCGCTTCAATCCTGAGGGGAGCCATCGCGTCCGGGTTCCCAACGGACGTTCTCTTCCCAGATCGGTTCGCGTGACTGACGATATTCTCCGCCAGGTTGACATCTGCTTGGAACTCCGAGACGCGATAATCGTCATGTGGACACACGAATTCCGTTGTAATCCTGCCGACCGAGGCGGTTGCATGCATGGCACATCTGTGAAGGGTACGCCGCGTTAACGTACTCGACGTGAATCCCTGTCTCGGTAGCTTTGTCTTCGAATCGGCCCTATCTTTTTTCAAGGCGAGAATCCCGCCCTTTAGGGCGGGCATGAAGCCGACAACTCCTACACGAACCACGGTCGGTTGCAGGCCGAATACCCCACGACAACGAACCTTTATTAGAATTGGGTATATAGAAATCAGTACGGCCAAATGAAGTACAATCTCGAAACTGGGTCGCACACGGTCTACGCGCTCCAATATCACTTCGTGACCGTCACGAAGTACCGCGCAGACCTACTCACCGACGAAATCGCAGAACGAATCGGTGAGATTGCCAGCGACATCTCCGAGGACTTCGGCG
>NZ_SBIS02000014.1 GCF_004765815.2 Halorussus salinus
TGTTTCGCATCTTCGTCCGATGTGTTGAGGTGGCACGCAGAGGCGTGGTCCGAATCGGACTCGATTAGCGACGGCTCGGACGTTTCGCAAGGCGTCTCGAACTCCCGAGCGAGCGACGCTTCGGCGTCCTCGAGATTCCCGTTGACGATCTTATCCAGTGCCTCCTCGAGTACCGATTCTGCGCTGGGGTCACCGAGCGACGACGGGATGTCGTGTTCGTTACGAAGCTCAGCTTTCATCGCTTCGGCCTCCTCCTTCGAGACCGATTCGTCGGCATCGAGGCCGACGAATTCCCGGAGTCCGTCGATGTCGATACCGTGGCGTTCGATCGAGACACGGAGGTCCATCACCGACCGCCACGCTTCCTGTTCGAAGTCGTATTCGTCCGGCTGGATGACTTCCGGGCACCGAGTGTAGAAGTTACACCCTTTCGGTGGGTTCGACGGGTTCGGAACGTCGCCACTGAGTCCTGCGTCGATACCTCTCTTCTCGATGTCGATCGTCGGAATCGCTTGCAGTAACGCTCGCGTGTACGGATGCTGGGGGTTCTCGAACAGCGTTTCCGTCTCGGCAATCTCGACGATTTTCCCGAGGTACATCACGGCAACTCTATCGCAGACTTCTCGAACGACGCTCAGGTCGTGGCTGATGAAGAGTATCGAGAGATCGAACTCGTCTTGAATGTCTTTCAGAAGCGTCAGTACTTCTGCTTGCACGCTCACGTCCAAGGCAGAGACCGGTTCGTCTGCAACGATGAGCCGAGGGTTCACGACGAGGGCACGGGCAAGTGCAACGCGCTGTTTTTGTCCACCGGAGAGTTCGTGCGGATAGCGGTTGGCGTCGCTCCCACTTAGCCCGACGCGCTCGAGCAGGTCGCGTGCGATCGCAAGTCGGCGCTTGCGCGGACCGACTCCATGAATCCGGAGTGGTTCGACGATGGACTCCCCGATAGACATTCTGGGGTCGAAGCTCGAATCCGGATTCTGGAAGATCATCTGGGCTTCCCGTCGGAACGCTTTGAGTTCCGTATCGCTGTACTCCGTGATATCCTCACCGTCGAACATCACCGACCCTTCCGTCGGCTCCTCGAGTCGAAGAATCGACTCCGCGGCTGTGGACTTCCCACAACCGGACTCACCGACGAGACCGACGGTCTCACCCTGCTTTACCTCGAACGAGATGCCGTCGACGGCTTTCACGCGACCGACTTCCTTACTGAGTATTCCCTTTTTGATGGGGAAGTGCTTTTTTAGCCCATCTACGTCGATGAGTGTTCGATCGGTACTCGGGTTCTGAGTACTATCGGATGACTGCGGGCTCATGTCTCGTGACCTCCATCAGCACGGGTGTCTCGTTGTGTATCGTTACGGTTGTCATGTGTTTCGAGTTCCACTTCGTCGTGTCTCGGGCCGTAGTAGATGCAGGACGCCCGATGGTCGGAGTCGTCGTCAACAGCGTACATCTCCGGTTGATCGTCTTTCGAACAGGCGTCTACGGCGTGCTCACATCGAGGATTGAACCGACAGCCCGCTGGCGGGTCCGTAACCGACGGGAGGGTTCCGTCGATCCGTTTCATCGAGGAGCCCCGACCCGGAAGGCACTCGATTAGCGCCTTCGTGTAGGGATGGGCGGGATTCTGGATGACATCCTCGACGCTCCCTTGTTCCATGATTTTACCCGAGTACATCACCACGACTCGGTCGGCGATTTCGGAGACGACTCCGAGGTCGTGCGTGACGAAGACGATACTCATCTCGTACTCCTCTTGGATGTCTTCGAGAAGATTGAGTATCTGTGCCTGAATCGTCACGTCGAGTGCGGTGGTCGGTTCGTCCGCGATGAGGAGGTCGGGGTCGCATGCAAGTGCCATTGCGATGAGCACTCGTTGTTTCATGCCGCCCGAGAACTCGTGTGGGTAATCGTCGACGCGACTGCTGGCTTCCGGAATTCCGGTTCTGTCCAAGAGGTCGATCACGCGGTCTCGAATTTCGTCTTTGGACAAGTCGTCGCGGTGAATCCGAAGTGACTCGCCGATCTGTCGGCCGACCTTGTAGACCGGGTTCAAGCCGTTCTGTGGGTTCTGGAAGATGTGGCTGATACGGTTTCCACGGATTTCCTGAAGTTGCTTGTCGGACATCGAGGTGAGGTCCTTTCCGTCGAACCTGACCGTCCCCTCGACGATTTCGCCGGGTGGCATGTCCAAGATTTTCGTGATCGACTCGCTCGTGACCGTTTTCCCGCTTCCGCTCTCGCCGACGATAGCGACGGTCTCACCGTGATCGACCTCGAAGCTAACGCCATCGACGGCGTACGCCGTCCCGTCGTCGGTGTGGAAGTGTGTTTTTAGGTCCTCGACGGTGAGTAGCGGACTCGTCACAGTCCACCACCTCCTTCGATCTCTTGACGGGGGTCCATTGCATCTCGCAGTGCTTCACCGACGTAGTAGAACGAGAGTACGGTGAAGAACAGGAAGATTCCGGGAATCGTCGAAATCCACCATGCCTGTTCGATGTTCGATTGCCCGTTGGAGATGGTGCGCCCCCACGAGAACGTGCTCGGGTCGCTGAAGCCGAGGAACGCGAGCGTGGCCTCTCCGAGGATGAAAGCCGGGATGAGAACCGACGCGCTGATGATGACGCTGTTCGCCGAGTTCGGGATGAGGTGGGCGCGAACGATGTACAGCATATTCGCACCCGAGGCACGTGCGGCCTTGATGTAGTCCTCGCTCGAACGCTGAAGCGCTTCACCACGAACTGTCCGTGCGATTCCTTCCCAGCCGAAGAATCCGTAGAGTGCGATGATCATCCAGAGTTCTCCGCCGAACAGATATATCAACAGCAACAGCAGGATGAACACCGGGAAGACCGACTGAATGTCCGTGTACCGCATGAGGAGTTCGTCCATCCAACCGATGTCCGTCGCCGTCGCCAGTGCCGCAACCGACCCGACGATGGAGCCGATGAACACGGCGATGATGGTCGAGATGAGACCGACTTCCATGCTGACTCGCATCCCGTAGACGACGAGTGCGAGGATACCTCGACCTTCCGCGGACGTTCCAAACGGATACTGCCACGTTCCAGTTTTCACGACACCATCGACCGTTGCAGTGATGCCGACCGGCGGGAGAATCCGGTTCGTGAATCGGACCTGCGGCGGATCGACGAAGATCGGGCCGAGGATGCCGATCACGAAGATGACGCCGAGGTACGCCAGAGCGACGACGGCGATTCTGTTCTTTTTGAAGCGCCGCCAGTAGAACTGTCGCATCCGTTTGTTCCTGTAGAGGGGGAGTCCGACGTGGAAGAACATCGCGACGAGCGTCCCCGCGAACAACCATTCCACGCTGAGAACGTCCCACTCTAAGATGAGGGGGCGTTCGTTCTCGACGATCGCGTAGTCGTAGGCGAACAGCGCCACTATCAGTAGGTAACACGCCAACTCGACGAGACCTTCTCTGGAGACGAGAGACGTAGAGACGTTCTGTGTCTCCCAGTCGATGTCCTCGAACGAGATGTCGTTGTTTTCAGTTGCCATGATTATCGTCCACTGTAGTCAATTCGCGGGTCCAAGAGGACGTACACGATGTCCTCGAGGAGGTTTCCGACGATGGCGATGAACACGGTGATGAGTGTCGTCGCCAGCACCAATGCGGTGTCCTGTTCGACGATGGCCGTGTACGTCATGTAGCCGAGGCCGGGAATCGCAAAGATTTGCTCGATGACGAGCGCCCCACCGAAGAATATCCCGAGCATGCGACTGACGAAACTCGTCGACAGCGGGACTGCAGCCATCCGGAGGACGTGCCAGATCATGAGCCGATAGTCGCTCGCGCCCTTCGCTTTAGCGACTTTCACGAACTCTTGGTTCATCTGTTCGAGCGCTTGCGCACGCGAGTACCGTGTCTGGAAGGCGAACGAAGCCGTGAGCAACACGATTATCGGCATTATCAGTTGCTTTATGTTCGCTATCGAGAACCACCCTTGCTGTCGGGGGATTCCGCTCTGATAGTACACTGGAAGGAAATCCAACTGGACTGCTAAAAGCATTATCAGTATGATAGCGAACCAGAAATTCGGGATGCTGATCCCGAAGAAGGCCACGAAGGAGGCACCGTAGTCTGCCTTCGTATACGGCTGGTACGCTGAGTACAACCCGAGCCCGTACCCGACGATGGTAGATATCACGATGACGGGAATGGTGTACTGTGCCGTGAACTTCCACGCGTCCAGTAGCGCCGGTATGACGTACTGTGACCGGGATTGAGACCAACCCCAGTTGAGCGTGGCGATGTTGATCATGTAGTTTTGGTACCTCTCCGTGATTGGTTTATCCAAGCCTCGCTTCTCTTGGAACTGCTCTTTACATTCCTGCGGATCCTCACCTGTCGCTGCGCAACTCGTCATCGCTCTCATCTGTTCTTGATTCGGCGATGCGGAGATCAATCCGAACGTCAAGGTGAGCGCGACCCACGTCGCAAACAGGGTAAACGCGAGGCGTTTAGCTATGTACCATTTCATGGCGTGCTGGTTAGCAAATTAATTAGTTGAACGTGTCAGCTACCGGCCGCTCGTTCCGTCCGAGAAGCGCATCTTCGCGCCCCAACGGTCCGTGTTCTTGTCCCAGTAGCTGTCAGGCGGGCTCTGACCGATGCCTTCCACGTTCTCACGGTACGCGTAGTAGTTGTACGGGTTGTACTCGAAGATGACCGGACGCTCCTCCGAGAGGTACGCGAGCATCTCTTGGATGGTGCCAGCCGCGGCTTCACGCGACTCGGCGGTCTGCGCTTCGTCACGCATGCTGGCTAAGTCCTTGTCCGGCGTGTACCCGTAGGCGTTGAAGTTTCCTTTCTCGCCGAACAGCGATTCGATCGTACTGGCTGGCGTCAGCGGGCCGTAGCTGAACCCGAGCGTGAGCATGAAGTCCCACGACTTCGAGGAGACCGCCTTGTCCCACGGGCCGCTGTTGTACGACGAGGGCTTTTCGCTACCGTCCTCGCCGAATCCGATTTTCTCGGAGTCCGAGACGCCTTCTGCAGGATTCGAGGCTTGGAAGTACGTGCCGAGCAGACTCGTCCACGAAGTCGTCTGCTGTTTCAGCTTGATACCGACCTCGCCGAGGCGCTTTTTCAGGTAGGACGCGCGGAGGTCGTCCAGCTCGTCGGACTGGTAGACGAGTTTGAGTTCGACTTGTTCGCCGTCCGGGCCGACGAAGGTGTCGCCGCTGTAGCCGTAATCGCTCGACGTGCCTTCCTTGAGGAGCTGTCTCGCCTTCTCGAGAGACCCGTCGAACGTGGTGGCCTCGTCCGGCGAGTACGTACCCCACGTCGGGTAGAGCGTGTTCTGCACTCCGGCGCGACCTTTGAGGATGTTTTTGACGATGAACTCGTTGTTGTAGATGTGAGCCATCGCGTGCCGGACTTTCTTGTTGCGAAGCTGGCTCCAGCCGTTCGCACGGTGGTTGATGCCGAGGTATCCGGACCACGAGCGGTACGGATTCTTGTAGAGTTTGAGATTGTCCTTCTCTTTGTAGGAGTTGACTTTCGTGGACGGGACGTACGCGGTGTCGATCTCGCCAGCTTCGAGTGCTTGCCGGGCGGTCTGTAACTTGTCGAAGTACTGGAAGTGGTACTCGTCGAAGAAGGGAGCCTCGGCGAACACGTCGGGGACGCGGTCGTCTTCTTTCGCCCACTTACGGAGGTAGTACTCGTCCGCTCGTTCGAACTCCATCACCGACTGTTGCGTCCAGTTCTTCAGGTCCCACGGACCGAGGTTCCCGTTGAACGTCGCCTTCATGATGGATTCGTCTTTTTCGAGACCCTCGGCGTCCTGATTCTTGACGTAGGGCTCCGCGAGTTCTTTCGGAATCGGGAACTGATAGCTGAGCGGCTCGTTGTACGGGAAGAACGGACGCGAGCTTGGAATCGTCTCTCGAATGGTGTACTTGTCCACCTTCTCGAACTGAATCGGCTCGTCCTCTTTGCCGACGTAGAACTCGTTCGTGTACGCGAAGCTCGCCCAGTCGGCCTTCCAGATGTTGTCGATACACCAGAGGAAGTCGTCGGCGGTCAGCTCACCGTATCCTTCGCCGAACTTCAGGTTCTCACGGAGTTTGATGTCGACTTGGTTGACCGGCTGTTCGACCTCGATGTCCTCGAACCAGAGGGGAAGGATGTTGTCGTACTCGGGACCCGTTCGAATGTAGCCGAGGTCCATGACCAATTCGGCACGGTCGGACGTTTCTCCGTCGCCGACACGGAAGACGTTGATTCCGTTCGTGGTGCTGTCCGTTCCGGTCTTGAATATTCCGCCAGATTGAATGTCTTCAGACGAGACCTGTTCGGTGGTCTCTTGGGAATTCGACCCGTCAGTCGTCGTTCCGTTGCCTTCGGTCGTCGTTCCCGGTGAGCCTCCGCTGCTACACCCGGCGAGACTAGCGGCCACTCCCGTCGCGCCCATGTATTTCATGAGACGGCGGCGACTGAGCGGACCGTCGCTACTTCGTTTCGTACTGCGTGGCTTTCGGTGTGAGTCGTTGCCAGACGGCATATCAAATGAATCTTATTGGGTGCATAAATATGCTATGATAACAGCTAGTCTATCATAGTAACTGGTCAACTAAATATATAAATATTAAATTTCGTGGCGTATAGTGTGCGTTAGCTAATCATCCCGGTCCGCATTTGGATGAAGTCCCCGATATTCGGATTTACGACTTGAAGGTTCTCTGTTCCGTATCGAACGACTCGCTCGGTCGTGAGCAGGTAGCGTTGGTCGTTTCGAGGACACTCCGGGAACGACCGGTTTTCGGTGCAATCGTCGTGGCCCGCCCGTTGTGTTTCGCTTCTCTGACTCTCGGAGGAGCGCGAGGAGTTCGCCGATGAATGTGACATCTCGGCGCGTCCCGTCGTCACCGGCGGAAACTGCTGACGAAGTAGCCCCACGCCGAATCTGGATATGAGTCCATGCTCGTGGTATGCTTCCCAAACGCGGGAGGTGTAGGAGAGGCTCACATCTAAACGTCGGTCACTGATTTCGATTGACCTCCTCCCGTGCCGAAAGACGTGGGAACCGTGCCAGCTACTTGACCAGCAGCTAAAGGCTCTGCGGAGGATTCTCGGGACTGGGTTCACTGTAACCCCTACCACGAGGCCGATAATGCCGCCGACGAATGCCGGAAGACCCTCTACTACCGAGACGATGACGACTTCTGCTTCGGAACTAGCAGTTTAGCCATCGGAGAATCGGGGGAACGTCTACCCGACCCCCGTTGTTAGAACTCGACCCCGAGAAACCGACCGAGGAGACTACTGCTGTCCGTCGTGTTCGAGGTTCCGTCGGGGTTCAGCGTCGAGTTGCTCGTCGTGTTGGACGAACCGTTCATCGTCGTCTCGTTCACGGTCGTCGTGGCGTCGGACGAGCGGTTCGCCGTCCCGTTGGTCGTACCGAAGTCGGCCGTGACTGTCGCCTCCGTGACCGACGAAAGTGACGCCGTAATTTCGTAGCTCGGCGTGCCGACCGTGACGGTGTCCGACTTCGAGACGCTCGCGGACGAGAACTCGACGGCGTACGAGCCGTCGTCGTCTATCTCCGCGCCCGCCACGTGGTCGGTCGCGCTGTTGTAGACGTAGGCGACGCCGCCCGCGTCGCTGGCGTCGGTCGTGCCCGTAATCGTCCACGTCTTCGCCATCGCTGAGACGCCCTTCCCGGCGGTCGGGTGGTCGGCGACCGTCCACGCTTGATAGCCGTTTTGCAGGGCGTAGACGTTCTCGTACCCCTCGTCGAGGAGGTTCGCGGCGCGCTTGACCGCGAGGTGGTGGGGGCAGTGACAGTACGCGATTATCGTGTCGGAGGTCGGCCAGTCGCCGGTCGGGTCGCCGTCGGCGCCGGTCGGCGACGGACTCCGGACCGCGCCGAGGACGTGGGAGACCTCGTAGCCGTACGTCGCTCTGGCGTCTAGCATCCGCGCTTCGCGGCGCGCGTAGAGGTTGTGCGCCACGTCGAGGGGAACCAGCGGCACGTCCACCGTCGAACCGCTCTCGGCTTCCTCCCTGCGGGTGGGCCACGAACTCGGGTCGAACTCCATCGCCGACGGCTGGTCTTCGAACTCCGGCGCGTAACCGTCGTCGGGGTTCGTGTCCTCGGGGTAGTCGTCGCTCTCGGTGGTCTCGTCGGCCGCCGTGGTCGTCTCTTTGCCCTCGGTCGTCGCGTTCCCGGTCGTCGTCTCGCCAGCGGTGGTCGTCGTCTCGCCTGCGGTCGTCGTTTCGGCTTCGGAGTCCGCACCGGATTGGCACCCGGCCAGCATCGCAGTCGCGGCCGTTCCGGCCGTCAGGAGGTAGCGCCGTCGGGTCGTAGGCTTCGAATCCATACCCGCGACTCCGACCCGAGGGCAGTTTATTATCGGCCGGATACGCGGTCGCATAGCAGGTCGATAGGTCCGCGTATCGGGTCGTTACTCCGAGTTCCGTCTCCTCGGTCGAACGCCGCTACGAAGCTCGTACTCGGTTCACTAGCGATTACGACGATAGCTTTAGTAATACTGGGAAACGTATGTACAACTAGCTATGTCGAGTAACTCTGAGAGTCCCGAAGTTGTACGCATCTCGCAGAAGGGACAGGCGACGATTCCGAAGGCGCTCCGTGAGAAGTTCGGTATCGAGACGCCCGGCGAGGTGTTCGTCTACGAGGAGGGCGACCGCATCGTCATCGAGCCAATCCCGTCGCTCGACGAACTTCACGGCATCCACGCGGGCGACCGGGAACCCGGCGAAGTACTCGAAGAAGTTCGGAGACGGAAAGACGAGGAGCGACGGCGCGAGCGCGAGCGCGTCGAGCGACTGCGCCCCCGTGACGGGGACGACGGTGACGCGAGCGCAGGCGACGGTGAAGCGAAGACGGGCGACGGCGAGGCAGGGACGGACGACGAGGATGGCGAGCGATGACCGACACCTACGTCTTCGACACCGAAGCTATCGTCGCGTTCCTCTACGGCGAACCCGGACACGAGACCGTCGCCGACCTGCTGGCCGACGTGTTCGACGGCGACGCCGAGGGGTATCTGGCGGAGGCGAACGCGAGCGAGGTGTTCTACCTCGTCGCTCGCTTCGAGGGGACCGACGACGACACGCCGACCGACGCGTCGCTCCGAACGGCGGACCGCGACGTTCGCGCCCTCGAACGACGCGGCCTGAACGTCGAGGGAGCCGACTGGCGACTCGCTGGCGAAATCAAAGCCGACGGCCACGTCTCGCTCGCGGACGCCCACGCCGTCGCGCTGGCGACCGACCGACAAGCGACACTGGTCGCCGGTGCCGACGACGATTTCGAGGAGCTTCCGGTCGCCGTGGACCTGCTCCGGTTTCGGGACCACGGCGTCTGAAAACGTAGTCCGTCCTCACGGCGTCGAACACTTCGTTCTCACGGCGTCGAACACGTCGGTCTGTCTCGGACGAGGACAACTTCTAATACCCAGTACATGGAACATGTACCGTAATGTCTACCGACGACCGACCAACGACTCCGTCCGACCCCGAGGAGACGTTCGAGGACCTCCTCACGTACGCCGAACTGCTGAACTCGCCCCGACTCGCTCGCCTCTACGTCTACGTCCTCCGGAACGGCCCGGTCGAAGTCGAGACGGTCAAGCGCGACCTCGATATGGCCCACTCGACGGCCTACAAGTACGTCGGACAGTTAGAGGAGATGGGACTCCTCGTGCGGCAGAACGCCGAGACACCGGCGACGGTCACCGTCGAGCCGATTCGCCTTCGTCTCGAAACGGACCGCGGCAACGTCGTCGCGACGCCCGCGCTGGTCGACGCCATCGGTCGCCAACTGGACGACGACGACATTCACGTGTTCGTCGAGCGACAGGGCGTCGCCAAACTGGCCGCCGCGCTCCACTACACGCTCCGAATCGTGGCGGGCGAACTCACCCAGCGGACCGCGGCGGACGAACTCGGCGTCCACCCCGTCGAAGGAATGACCGTCTTCACCGCGTTGGAGAACGTGGTTGAGGAGGCCCCGGCGTACGACCCGTATTTGGAGTTCCCCAAATAATGTCGGGCGAGCGGATTCCGAGCGGTAGCACCGCCGTCATTGACACGAGCGTCCTGTTCGCGATGGGCGGGCCGTCGAACGAGAAGTATCGGGCCTTCGAACGGTTCGTCCGCTGGCGGAACGTCACGGTCGCGGTCCCCGAGCGGGTGGCCGAGGAGTTGGGCGAGAGTCCGGGCGCGTACGCCTACCAGCGCGACCGCCTCCGGGCGGCCCGCGACGCCGGGTGGCTCGAACCCGCCCGAGTCGATTTCTCGACGCCGCGCGTTCCGGAGGTCGTGGACACGACGCGCGAGCGAATGGCGAACCTCTCGGCCGACGACGTTTCCGAGGACCGAATCGAGAAGACCGACACCGTTCTGGCCGGACTCGCGTATCAGTTCGTCGCCGACGGCGCGACTCACGTCGCGGTACTCGTGAGCGATACGGTCGCCGAACGCGCCATCGCGGACGCCCTCGCCGCGGTCGGCGTCGGCGACCGAACTGCGGTCGTCGAAGGCAGGGACTTTCTGGACGAACTCGTCACCGACGACTTCGAGTGACGGGGCGGTCCGGTGCGACCCCGTGCGGTCGCGCCGGGGTCCGACCTGACCTCACGGCGTCGAACACATCGCCACGTCGCCGTTGACGTACACCTCGCCGGTGTCCGGGCCGCAGAGCCGCGACTGGGGGATATCCCGAATCGTCCCCGACCCGTTCTCGCCGGTCAGGAAGAACGACGCGCCGTCGCGTTGGTAGTCGCGGTAGACCACGATTTCGTGGTCCACCGGCCGACTCTCGTTGACGATGGCGGGCGCGGCGGGGTAGCTCCTCGTTCTGGTGAACACCGTCTGATAGGGGTGGTCGGTGTGCAGAATCTGGCGACCGGTCAGGCTGTCGCGGTCGGGCGAACCGGTCATCGCGCCGATGGTGTCCACGGCGTCGAGTTCCTGCTCGGTGTAGCTGAGTCGTTCGCGTTCGCCCGCGAACACCGGAGCGTCCACGGTTCCGTTGCTCGACATCACCATCACGCTCGGGAACACGAGCGCGAGGAGAACCGCGAACGCGACGAAGGCTCGCGCGTCGAGCGACCGCGAGAGGTAGCCCAAGCCGACCACGCCGAGAATCGCCATCGGCGCGTACATGAACGCGATCCACCGCTGAGGAACGAAGTTGTCGATGCCGAACATCGGCAGACCGAGGACGAACACCAGCATGACCGCCGTCGAGACCAGCAGGGTGAACGTCGCCTGCGAGGCGCGCTTGCGGTGGACGACGTAGAGACACCCGACGAACGTCAGGAGCATGAACAGCAGAAAGCCCGTCGTGTCGATGTAGAGCGCGATTTCTTGGACGAGTGTCGGCGCGCCACTGCTCGCCGCGCCGCCCCCGCCGGACGCGGCGCTCGTGCCGCCGACCAGATTCAGGAAGCCAGCGCCCGACCGGAGCGTCTCCAGCAGGTAGCTCAACACGAGCGAGAGGAACGGCTGGTCGGCCCCCGCGTAGGGCGTGAACGACCACATGAACAGGGTGAACCCCGCGTCGAAGACGAGGAGACCCAGAATCTTGACCGTCTTCTCGCCGCCGAAGGGGTCGAAGACGCTCGCCGACCCCGCGAAGGGGCCGTACTCGACCAGCAGTCGGGCCACCAGCGCCGACCCGAGCAGGACGAGCATGATGAACGTCGAGACCTGATGGGTGAGGATGAGCGCCACCGAGACCACCGCCAACAGCAGGAAGTCCCGGAGGCGGTTGTCCACGCGCATCAGGCGCACCACCATGAACGCGAGACCGAGGAACAGGTACAGGCCCATGCTCGTCGGGATGACGTGGATGCCCCACTCGATGGGGTAGTCGGCGACGGCGTACAGCGCGGCCGCGAGGACCGCCCACCGCTCGCCGACCAGCAGGTTCGCCGTCGAGAAGACGAACAGCGACGCGAACGGGACGAGTAGCCCAACCGAGAGGTGGAGCGCGACGCGGAGCGACGAGTCGTACAACAGCGAACTCGCCACGACGTAGAGGTGGTAGAACGGCGCGGCGAAGTGCTTGTTGTCGTTTATCGCGTTCAGCGTCCCCTCGGTCAGGATGGCGTCGGCCAGCCGCGGGATGTGGGTGTAGAGGTCGATGCCGACGAACCCCGGATTCACGTACAGCGCCGGGAGCCGAATCGCGGCCGCCAGCACGACGACCTGCGCCAACAGCCAGTTGCGACTGTAGGCTCGCTCGCTGGCGAACAGCACCTGTCCGAGGACCAGCGTCCCGAGGAGGCCCGCGATGTCGTAGAACAGTATCGAGCGTTCGCCTGCCCGAACCGCGACGACGACCAGCGCGGCAGAGCCGACGAAGACGAGGCTCGGCAGGACGGCCGAGACGCGGGCCGGAAGTCGCGGGAGGGCGTGGTCGTCACGCGTGCGACTCCGAACCCCGACGAGGTAGAGGAGACACGCCGCGCCGAGGACGACGGGAATCGTCTCGATGTATATCTGGTCGGCGAAGAACCGGAGCGGGAACAGCGCGGCCGCCAGCAGGACGCCGAGTCCCGCCAACGCGTTGTCGATGCGGAGGTCGCGGAGGACGCCGCCCAACTGCGTTGACATCAGGTGACACCTCCGCCGTCGGGTCGCCGGACCGTCCCGGCCGACGCGCTCGCGTCGCTTCCCGACAGCACGCGCTCGTAGACCGCCCGAAGGCGCTCGCCGGTCGCCGCTAACTGCCACTCCTCGGGGAGCGTCGGCGATTCGGCGGGCGATTCCGAGGAGTCGCTCGCCGAGTCCGCGAGAGCGCGGTCGAGTTCCCGGACCAGTTCGTCGTCGGATTCACAGACCGCGACACCGGGCACGTCGCCGACGAACCCCACGTCAGTCGAGACGGTCGGCACGCCGCAGGCCGCCGCCTCCTTGACCACCATCGGGCCGCTCTCGCGCCGCGAGGTCACGAGGAGGGCGTCGCTGGCGTTCAGGTAGTGGGGCATCTCGTCGTAGGGTGCCCCGGTGACGGTCCGGAGGTCCGCCTCGGCGTCCGCCCGCTCGACCACGCGCTCGGCGCGCGAAAAGTCCTTCTCGGGGCGCTCCGGGGCGTATGGAAAGAGGACGACGATTTCGTCTGCGTCCCACTCGACTCGCTCGCGGGCCGCGTCCCGCGGAATCGGCCGGAAGCGGTCGGTGTCGATGCCGAACGGGACGCGGGTGTAGGGTCGCCCGAGCGCGTCGGCCATCCGGCGACTCGGTAGAATCGTCGCGTCGGCGAGGTCGGAGGCGTACCTGCTCAACTGGCGAATCCACTCGCGGTCGCCCATCAGGTCGGTGCCCCAGAAGGTGACGACGACCGGGCGTTTCGGGAGCGCCAGCGCGAACGGCGCGGTCAGCCCGTAGTTCGCGTGGACGAGGTCGTGGTCGTCCAGCGCCCGCAGGACCTCGGGGTAGAACCGGGCGTACTCGGCCGCGGTCCGCGGTTCGTCGGGATGGTGACTCCCCGGCACCTCACAGACCGTGGACTCGACGCCCGCCGCTTCGAGCGCGGCGACCTGCTGGTCGAAGAAGGGGCGGCGCTCCGTGACTAACTGGAGGACCTTCACTCGACGCGCACCTCCTTGTCGCGGTTCGCGCGCATGTCGAGGGTCATCGCGGTCAGCAGGGCGAGACAGCCGACCGGGAGCAGTATCGCGCCCGCGACGCTCTGCGTGGGACTGCTACCGTCGTCCGAGCAGAGCGCCGCCAGTCCCGCAATCGCGCTAGCGCCGACCGTCACGACGCCGAGGAGGTAGAACAGCGCCAGCGGGTGGAAGTCCCGGACCAGATACTTGGTGTGGAGTCGCCAGACGAACCGGTTCAGCAGGAGCGACGACAGCTTCGGGACGAACGACGAGTACTCGATACTGCTTGTCTCGTCGCCGTACACCGCGGGCATCGGCACGTCCGCGACCGTGTAGCCGCGGGCGTTGAGTTTGACCAGCACGTCGTTGCAGAACCCGTAGTCCTGATAGAACTCGTCGGGACCGAGCGTTTCGAGCGCGTCGGCCGAGATGGCGGTGTAGCCGTTCTGCGGGTCCATCGTCTTCCAGTAGCCGCTGGCGATTTTGGTGAGGAAGGTCAGCGACCAGTTGCCCAACAGCCGCCAGTCGGACATCCCCTCGCGGAACTCCGATTCGAGGAGCCGGTTGCCCTTCGCGTACGCCGCGTCGCCCTCGACCACGGGGTCCAAGAGCCGCGGGAGTTCGTCGGGGTCCATCTGGGCGTCGCCGTTCATGACCGCGATTACGTCCACGTCGTCGTCCAGCGCCTGCGCGTAACCTGTCGTGACCGCGCCGCCGACGCCCCGATTTTCCTCGTGGCGAATCGGCACGACGCGCTCGCCGACGACTCCGCCGTCGGCTTTGGCCGGACCGTCGGCTTTGGCTGAACTGTCAGCTCCGGCCGCGCCGTCGGCGACCTCCGGGCCGCGCTCGCCCGCCGCACTTTCGTCGGCGTCGGCGTCGGTTTCAGCTCCCGCTTCCTCTGCGTCCCGCCGAACGCGCTCGTTTTCGCGCTCGGCGGCCCGCTGGACGTGTTCCCACGTGTCGTCGGTCGAGCAGTCGTCCACGACGTAGATTCGGTCCACGAACTCGGGGGTCGTCGCCACGACGGTCCCGACCAGTTCCGACTCGTTGTACGCCGGGACGACGACGCCGACTCGCGTGTTTCGGTACATCTCACAACCTCCGGTAGACGAAGCCGCTCTCCTCGGCGGTCTCGGCCTCGAACATCCCGTTCACGTCCATCAACACCGGCTCGTCGCCCGCCGAGGAGGCCGCGGCGTCGAGGTCCAGCCCCTCGAAGGCGTCGTGGGCGGTCGCCAACAGCACGCAGTCGGTGCCCTCGAACGACAGCGACTCGCGGACCTCGACGCCGAAGTGGTCGGCCATCGCGTCGTCGTCGGCGTGGGGGTCGTAGCCCGTCACGTTCACGTCGTACTCGTCCAAGATGTCGATGACGCCCTGCACCTCGGAGGTCCGGATGTCGGCGACGTTGGGCTTGTAGGCCAGCCCCAGCACCAGCACGTCGCTCTGGCTGAGGACCTTCCCGGCGTCGTTGAGCGCCTTCAGCGTGACCTCGCCGACGTGCTTTGGCATGTACTCGTTTATCTCGCGGCCCTTCAGGGTGAGTTTGGGCGTGTACCCCTGCATCTCCGACCCGTAGGCGAAGTAGAAGGGATCCACGGGGATGCAGTGACCGCCGACCAGTCCGGGCGAGTAGTCGTGGAAGTTCCACTTGGTTCGGGCGGCGTCCAGCACCTCTCGGGTGTCCAGTCCCATCTGGTGGAAGACGATGGAGAGTTCGTTGACCAGCGCGATGTTGATGTCCCGCTGGACGTTCTCGATGCACTTGGCGGCCTCCGCGGCCTCGATGGAACTCACGCGGTGGACGCCCGCACCGACGACCGACTCGTAGAGGGCGGCGACCTCCTCGCGGACTTCGGGGTCGTCCGCGCCGACGACCTTGACGACCTCCCGGATGCCGTGGTCGTCGTCGCCCGGCGAGGTCCGCTCGGGGGAGTAGGCCACGTGGAACTCGTCGTCGGCGGCCAGTCCCGACACCGACTCCAGCGCCGGGACCAACACGTCGCGGGTCGCGCCCGGATACACCGTCGATTCGAGGACGACGGTGGTGTCTCGGGTCAGGTGTTCGCCGATGGTGCGACCGGCCTGCTCGACGAACCGGAAGTCGGGGTTCTGGAACTCGTCTACCGGCGTCGGCACCGTGATGAAGACGAACTCGGCGTCGGCGATGGCCGCGGGGTCGGCCGTGAATCGCACGTCGCTCTCGGCGATGGCGGCGTCGCCGACCTCGTCGGTCACGTCGATGCCGCGCCGCAGTCGTTCGATGCGCTCCTCGTCGATGTCGTATCCGAGTACCCGCTGTCCCGCGTGGTCGAACTCGACGGCCAGCGGCAGGCCGACGTAGCCCAGTCCCACGAGACAGACGGGGACTGACTTCGGCGTCGTCTCGTCTCGGTCTAGCACCGAAGTCCGGTCGGTGTTCTCGTTGTACGAACTCATGTTGTGGGGGTGAATCGCTTCTCGTAGTCGTTCGACAGGCCGCGAACGGGTTTTATTATAGAGGCGGTAAGCCGCGGAACGCGGCCGAACTCGGCGAAATCGGCGGTCGGTGGTGAATCAGACTCGGCACGCTTCATCTGGCGGCGCGCTCGACCAGTCGGTCGGTCAGCGACACCACCTCGTCGCGGACCCGCCGGGAGCGCGATCGGTCGAGTCGGGTCTCCTCGGCGTCGAGGCCCGCCACGTAGTCCGCGATGGTCTCGGCGTCCCGCGAGTGGACGATGCGCCCGTCCGCGACCAACTCGCGGTCCACCGAGAGGAGTTCGCTCGGGAAGAACGACACCGCGGGCTTGCCCATGCAGGCGGCCTCGCGCGCCATCGTCCCGGAGCCGGTCAGCACGCAGTCGGCGTGGGCGGCCAACTGGAGGCCGTCGTAGGCCTGCCGGGGGACGTGGACCTCCTCGTCGTCGTATCCGGCGGCGTACTCGCGGTCGCCGCGCCCGCGGGGCAGGTAGACCACGCTGTAGCCAGTGTCGGTGACGCCTTCCAGAATCGCGGGGACCAGCGACTCGGCGGCGTCCACGTAGGCCGCGCCCAGCGCCTCCGGCCGGACGACGACGTACTCCTCGAATGGAAGTCGGTCGGTGAACGACTCGTCCGGCTCGAAGTCGGCGACGTAGATGTCCTCCTTGTAGCCCGCGTAGGTGTATATCGAGGTCGCGTCCGCGCCGTGCTTTTCGAGTTCCGCGGTGTCGAACGCCTCCGGAACCACGGTGTAGGTCGCGCGGGCTTCGAGGAAGTTGTACAGCTCCTCGGCCCACAGGCCGTCCACGTAGGCGGTGATGTCGTTGTCCGTGAAGTGGACGGAGGGCATCCCGCGGGCCTTCGACGCGAGGACGCACATCGCGTTGCGCGAGGAGAGCGACACGTCCGCGGCTGGCGGGTCGGCCGCGAGTTGCGCGGTCCGGAGCGGAATCCCCACCTTCCGGAGCTGTGGGTTGTCGAAGTCCCGGCCCCGGACCTCGAAGTCGAACCCGGCCTCGGCGGCCAACTCGACCGTCTCGGTCTTCTCGCGCACGGTCGTCTTCAAATCGAGGTCGGGGAACGACGACAGCAGGCCCTCGAACAGGAACGGGTGGGACGGACTCACGAGGTCCACCCACGCGGTCGCGGTCCGGGTCATAGCGTCTCGACCGTGACCCCGACGCCCTGCCACCGCTCGCGGTCGAGCGCGTCGCAGGCGTCCACGATTACGTCGTCGGCCATCCTGTCGGCGACCATGCCGGGCGCGAGTTCGCCGTACTCGTCGTGGGCCGCGGTGACGACCAGCGCGTCCGCGCTCCGGGTCGCGCCGACGAGCGATTCGAGTTCGGGTGTGTCCTCGTCGCGTGCGTCTCCGCCGTCTGCCACCACGTCCCCGTCGCTCGAAGGGACGGCGTCCCCGTTCGCGTCTCCGTCCCCCTTCGCGCTCGCGGGCGCGGAAATCGCGGTGACGTGGGGGTCCTGCATCGCCACGGTCGCGCCACGCGAGCGCAACTCGTCGGCGAGCGCGAGGCCGGGACTCCCGCGGGTGTCGTCCACGTTACCCTTGTAGGCGACCCCGAGGAGCGCGACCTTCCGGCCCTCCAGCGACCCGAGTCGGTCGGTCACGCGGTCGGCGACGTAGTTCGGCATCGCGTCGTTTATCTCGCGGGCGTTCGACACGAGGTCGAGGCTGTCGGAGTGCTGGCCGAGGAACCACGGGTCCACGGGGAGGCAGTGGCCGCCGACGCCCGGTCCCGGATTCAGCAGGTCCACGCGCGGGTGGCTGTTGGCGGCCTCGATGACCGCCCGCGAACTGATGCCGTAGTCGTCGGCCAGTTTCGACACCTCGTTGGCGAGCGCGACGTTCACGTCGCGGTAGGTGTTCTGAATCAGTTTGGCGAATTCGGCGGTCGTAGGGTCCGGGACGACCGTAATCTCGCCCTCGACCACGGGGTCGTAGAGGCTCCGGGCCGCCTCGGCGGACGCTTCGTCTACCCCGCCGACGAGTCGGTCGTTCTCCCGGAGTTCCGCGAGCATGTTGCCCGGAAGCACCGTCTCGGGGCAGTGGGCCAGCGAGAAGTCCGCGCCCGCGGCGAGTCCCGACGACTCCTCGACGGCCTCGCGGAAGGGACCGGTCGTCGTGTTGGGTGGCACCGTCGATTCGAGGAGTACCGCGTCGCCCGACCGCAACCGCTCGCTCAACCCCTCGGCCGCCGCTCGGACGTACCGGAGGTCGGCCTCGCGGGTCTCGGGGTCGAAGGGCGTCGGCACGCAGACGAGGTGGTAGTCGGCGGCCGGGACCTCGCTGGCGACCGTCAGGTCGCCCGACTCGCGGACCTCGGCCACGAGGGCGGCGAGTTCGGGTTCCTCGACGTGGGAGTCGCCGCCCCGAACTATCTCGCGGACCTCCTCGTCCACGTCGAAGCCGACGACCTCGTAGCCAGCGTCGGCCAGTACCGCGGCGGTCGGCAGGCCGATGTAACCCAGACCGTGGACGCAGACGGAAGTCATTGGACGACCTCCGTCGTAGTCGCGTCCTCGGCGTCGCCCTCGCGGGTCGCCTCGTCCGTCTCTCCGGCACTCGTCGCGCTCTCAGTCCCGTCCGCGTCGCTCGGACTCGTTGCGGCCGAGGAGTCCAGAATCCTCGCGGCGGCGTCGCCGTCGCCGAAGGGGTTGTCCCAGTCGGCGTCGGTGCCGACCATCTCGCGGGCGGTCTCGAAGATGCTGGTCGGGGTCACGCCGCCGAGTCGGTTCGCGCCGACCGCGATGGTCTCGGGGCGCTCGGTGTTCTCGCGCAGGGTGACGCAGGGCACGCCCAGCACGCAGGCCTCCTCTTGGACGCCGCCCGAGTCGGTCAGCACGACCGCGGTCTCGCTTTCGAGTCGGAGGAAGTCGAGGTAGTCGAGCGGTTCCGTGACCGCGACGGAGTTGGGAACGCGAATCTCCTCCAACGTCTTCCGTGCGCGCGGGTGGGCCGGATACAACATCTTCAGTCCGTACTCGCGGGCCACGCGGTCGATGCCGGTCAGAATCGCCTCGAACCGGTCGGGGTCGTCCACGTTCTCGGCGCGGTGGAGCGTGACGAGTCCGTACTCGCCCTCCTCGACGCCGAAGTCGTCGAGCGCGGTGGTGCGCTCGGCCGCGAGGTCGCGGTGGCGTTCGAGCGCGTCCACGACCGTATTCCCCGTGACCGAGATGCGGTCGTCCGGGATGCCCTCGGCGCGCAGATTCCGGGCGGCCGCGTCGGTCGGCGGGTAGAGGGCGTCGGCGGCGTGGTCGCAGATGATGCGGTTTATCTCCTCGGGCATGTCCCGGTCGTCGCTCCGGAGTCCCGCCTCGACGTGGGCGAGTTCGGCGTCCAACTTGCTCGCCGCGACGGTCGCGGCCAGCGTCGTGTTGGTGTCGCCCTGCACGAGGACGGTCTCGGGGTCCTCGTCGAGGAGGACCGCCTCGACGCCAGCTATCATGCTCCCGGTCTGTTCGCCGTGGGTGGCCGACCCGACCCCGAGCGTGTGGTCGGGTCTGGGGAGGTCTAACTCCTCGAAGAACACCTCGGTCAGTTCCGGGGAGTAGTGCTGGCCGGTGTGGACGACGGTGTACGACGCGTCGCGATTCCGGCACTCGCGGATGACCGGCGCGAGTTTGACGATTTCGGGTCTCGTTCCGAGTACGATGGCGAGTTGTGACGAGTTCATGCGTAGATGGTGGCGTACGGGCGACCGCACGCGCTCGTCTCTCGCGTGACGGGGGACGGGCTTTATTATCGGCCGGATAAGCCGCTTTTAGGCGATTTCGAGCCGATTTAGCTCCTTCCGAACCGCACGTTCGGGAGCGCCGTTCTCGCGGGCGAGGCTCGGGACCTCCTCGTCCGAATCCGGCAGTCGCGGCTTAGTTGCTCTATAGTATTGCCTACGGAGTGCGAACCGTCGGAGAAATGAGTGCGGACACGAATCGCGTCGGGCCGACGCCGGGTCCCGGTCGCTCGCCGGTCGGGATTGCGCTCGCCCTCGCGGCGGTCGCCGTCGCCGTCGGCGTGACCTGCGGCCCGGCCGCGGGGGCGCTCTCCTCGACGCCGACGGTCGGGACGCCGCCGGACCTCGCGGTCGGCGAGGTGTCGGTCTCCGGGGCGGCGGTCGCCGGTCGCCACGAGGGAACCGTTCTCCTCTGGCCGTCCCGCCCCTACTCGCTGACGACGACGCTCGGGAACCTCCCGACGACCGCCGAGTACCGGGTCTGTGCCCTGACCGCGAACGTCGAGTTGAACTGCACGACGACGACGCTCGGCCCGGCCGACACCGCAGTCGAACTCGCGGTTCCGGGGTCGAATCTGGAAGCCGGGGCCGGGTCGAAGTCGGCGTCCGAATCGACGAGCGACGACTCGTCGGTCACGACGCTCTCGCCGGGCGCTCGGAACGTCAGCGTCTCCGTGACCCGCGTCGGCGCGAACGAGACGGTCGTGGTCAGCCGACTCGCCAGCCTCCGCGTCCTGTCGCCGTCGGGCGACTTCGACGGCGACGGCCTCCCGAACCGGGTCGAGCGCGACCGGGGCACCGACCCCGCGGCCGCCGACACCGACCGGGACCTCCTCGCCGACGGGACCGAAGTCCGACTGGGGACGAACCCGCTCACTCGCACGACCGCGGTCGGGTTCGGCGTGGTCGGTCTCTTCGCGCTCGGCGTGGCGGTCGGCCTGCTCTACCGGTTCGGCCCGCGACTCGTCGGGTCGGTGTGGCTCCTCGCCAGCGGCGCGGCGGCGACGGCGCTGTCGGCGAGTCGGTCCGGCCCGACCGGGCGGGGCGACTCGGCGAGCGACACCGAAACCGGCGCGACGAGGAGGGACACGCGAAGAGCGCAGACCGGCACCCGGACCGGAACCGACGGCGGGAGCCAGCCGAGCGCGGCAGACTCGACGGAGCGCGAGGCGGTCCCTGAGCGCCGCGAACGCGGACCGAGAGCCGACCCCTCGCCCCCGCTCTCGGACGAGGAGCGCGTCCTCGAACTCCTCGAAGCGAACGACGGGCAACTCCCGCAGAGCGAAATCGTCTCCCGGACGCCGTGGTCGAAGTCGAAGGTGAGTCGCCTCCTCGCGCGGATGGACGCCCAAGACCTCGTGGTGAAGATAAACGCCGGTCGCCGGAACGTCATCGTCCTGCCCGGCGAGGAGCCCGAGGCCCTGAAGTCGTTCCGCGACCGGGCCGACGAACGGGAACGCGGCGAAAACTAAAATCGGGCGTCAGCGCCGGACCGCGCGGCGTAGCTGTCGTTCCGTCGCCGAGAAGTCCACCGTCGGGGCGGTGACGCTCTCGTCGGTCACGACGCGCGGGACGGTGGCGACGCCGCGCTCGCGGGCCTCCTCGGTCGTCGCCTTCACTCGCTCGCGGTGCGCGCCCGTCAGGAGCGCGGTCGCCACCGCGTCGGTGTCGCCGACGTTCGCGGCCTCGGCGAACCGGACCAGTCGGTCGGCGGTCGCCCACTCGTAGCTCTCGGGGGGTTGGTTGGCGAAGACGAGCGCGAAGTAGTCCCAGAACGTCCGGGGATTCGACGCCCAGACTTCGAGACCCGCGCGGGCCGCCCGCGGGGCGTCCGCGCCGAGGAACGGTTCGCCGTCGAGGTAGCTCAGCGCCCGAAATTCGAGCGCCACGTCGCCCGGCTTCACGAACTTCCGGACGACCTCGCCCATCATCTGCCGGACGAACTCGCGGGTGTAGGGACACTTCCAGTTGCCGTACAGCGTCGCAGTCGTCTCGGCGTCTTCGCGGCCGAGTCGCGGGTAGTCGTCCGTCTCGGGGTCTGCGGGGACGAGCGACGCGGAGACCGAGAAGTCCGGCCGGTCGATGTTGACTCGACCGAGCGACGGCGACTCCGCGGTCGTGGTCGCGTCGCCCGGTCCGGAGACGTTCCCCGTCGAGTTCTGTCGGGCGGCGTCTCGTCCGGTCGTCGCGGTCTCGTCGGCCCCGGTCGTTGCGTTGGTCGCGTTGGTCGCGTTCGTCGTATTCGTCGCGTCGGTCGCGGCGGTCGTCGGCGATACTCCGGTCGTCGTCTCCGGGGCGTCGGCGGTCTCGCCGATGACGCTGGCACAGCCAGCGACCGAGGCGAGGAGCGCCGACCCGGCCGCGCCGAGGAGTTTGCGGCGGTCAGACACGGTTTCTCGGTCGTCCCGAACGGCCATTACTATCGGCCGGGTAAGACCCGCTTGGGCCGACTCGTCGGTCGAGTTGGCCGGTAGCGGTGGGCCGATTGACTGGCGGTATCGGTCGCTCCGCTCGGTATCGGCTCCGATTCGAGGAGTCGCGCGACCGACCGCCGTCTCGGTATGTGAACGTCTCTGTCGGGTATCGGTTAGAGACCGCGGAATAAGTGCAACTGTTGCAACCGGCGAATCGACGGCGGGCGTCGGGTTCGTTATCGGAGCGATAAGTGAACGCTTACTGGCTTTATAGTAATGGCCGAACCGACCGATTCGGCGAGTATGGAAGCCAACACGACTCGACGGGGACGGTCGGCGCTACAGGCGGGCACCGAGACGACGGAGGCGGGTCGCTGATGTGTGGCATCATCGCCCGCATCGGCGCGGACGACGGCGTGGACAGGCTCCTCGGCGGACTCGAACGCCTCGAATACCGCGGCTACGACTCGGCGGGCATCGCCGTCGAGAACGGTGCGGGTCTCGCGGTCCAGAAGTGTAGCGGTCGGGTCGGGGACCTCGTGGACTCTGTCGAGGACAGCGGCGTCTACGGCGGTATCGGCATCGGGCACACGCGATGGAGTACCCACGGCCCGCCGACCGACGACAACGCCCATCCCCACACCGGCGCGACCGGCGAGGTCGCGGTCGTCCACAACGGCGTCATCGAGAATCACGCCGAGTTGCGCGACGAGTTGCGCGACGCGGGCCACGAGTTCACCAGCGACACCGACACCGAGGTCATCCCGCACCTCTTCGAGCGCCACCTCGCGGACAACGACCCCGAGGAGGCCTTTCGGCAGGCCGTCCGGGACTTGGACGGGAGCTACGCCATCGCCGCGATGGTCGAGGGCGAGGACGCCGTGTTCGCCGCCAGACAGGGGTCGCCGCTCGTGTTGGGCGTGGACGACGACGAGTACTTCCTCGCCAGCGACGTGCCCGCGTTCCTCGAACACACCGACGAAGTGGTCTACTTCGAGGACGACGACGTGGGCGTCATTCGACCCGACGACGTGGAACTCTCGACGCTCGACGGCGAGGCGGTCGAACGCTCGTCGGAGGTCGTCTCGTGGGACCCCGACGAGACCGGGAAGGGCGGCTACGACCACTACATGCGAAAGGAGATAGAGAACCAGCACGTCTCGCTGGCCAACGGCATCGAGGGTCGCGTGAGCGAGGAGGGCGAGGAACCCGACTTGGACGAGTTCCCGGCGGGGACGTTCTCGGGCGTCGAGCGCGTCCAGTTCGTCGCCTGCGGCACCTCGTTCCACGCCGCGAAGTACGGCACCCAACTGCTGAACAAGGCCGGGGTCGCGGCCCAAGCGTTCCGCGCCAGCGAGTACGACGGGTCGATTCCGGTCGATAGCGACACGCTCGTCGTCGCCGTGACCCAGAGCGGCGAGACCGCCGACACGCTCGCGGCGCTCGACCGCGCGCGGCGGGCCAGCGCCCGCACCGTCGCGGTGACGAACGTGATGGGTTCGACCGCGGCCCGGACCGCCGACGACGCGCTCTTTATTCGGGCCGGACCCGAAATCGGCGTGGCGGCGACCAAGACGTTCTCGTCGCAGGTCGTCGCGCTCTCGCTACTCTCCCATCGCGTCTCGCTCGACGCGGCCGAGGAGGGACCGTGGGACGACCCCGCGGCCTACTACGATGCCTTGGAAGCCCTGCCCAATCACGTCGAGTCGGTGCTGGACTTCGAGACCGCCGAGGAGGTCGCCGACCGGTTCCTCGGGAGCGACGCGTTCTTCTTCATCGGCCGGGGACTGGCCTACCCGGTCGCCATCGAGGGCGCGCTCAAGTTCAAGGAGATAACGTACGAACACGCCGAGGGGTTCGCGGCGGGCGAACTGAAGCACGGTCCGCTCGCGCTCGTCACGCCCCGGACGCCCGTGTTCACGGTCGTCACGGGCGACGACGACGAGACCACGGTGACGAACGCCCAAGAGGCCGGGACTCGGGGCGCGCCCATCGTCGCGGTCTCGCCGTCGGACCACAAGATTACGGACGTGGCCGACGCCCACCTGCCGGTGCCCGACACACACCCGGACCTCGTGGGACTGCTGGCGAACGTCCAGCTTCAATTGCTCTCGTACCACACCGCCGACAAACTGGGGCGGGCTATCGACAAGCCGCGCAACCTCGCCAAGAGCGTCACCGTCGAGTGAGCGACCGAGTGGAAGTTACAGCGAGACAGCGATGAACACGGAACTGTTCGGCGTCTTCGGCGACGAAGACGCGTTCTCCCGATTTCGGGACTCCTCGTCGTTCGACCGCGTGGTCGAGGGCGACGCGCTCACGGTCGGCGTCCGAGACGCGGGGTTCGGAATTCCGGGTCGAACCGACGTTCACGCCAGCGAGGAGGACCTCTGTGTCCTCTGGGGCGAGGCGTACCTCCCCGAATCGACGACGCCAGCCGAGCGCGTGCTGGAGCGGGCGGGCGCGGCCGGTCCCGACGTGCTGGCCGACGTGAACGGCTCGCACCTCGCCGTCGTGGAGCGTTCGGGGTCCGGCGAGTCGGTCCGGGCGGGCGAGTCGTGCAGGTCAGGTGGGTCGGGCGAGTCGGGCGGCGCGGCCTACGTCGCCACTGACCCGGCCCGGACGTGGGACTGCTTCTACACCGACGCGCCCGGCGTCCGGGTGTTCGGGAGCGACGCCTTCGCGGTCGCGCGCACGATTCCCGAACCCACGGTGCGGCGCGACGGCCTGCTCGAATTCCTGCACTTGGGCGTGGTCTTGGGCGACGCGACGCTACTGGACGAACTCCGGCGAGTCCCCTTCGACGGCCGACTCCACGCCGACCGAACCGAGACGTTCGAGCGGTTCGTCTACGACCGGGCCGAGTTCGATTACGTCGGACAACTGGCGGCTCGGCTCGAACGCGCGCTGGCGCGCCGGGCGCGACTCCCCGGCCGGACGGGCGCGCTCCTGAGCGCGGGCTACGACTCGCGGGTTCTCCTCGCCGGAGCGCCCGACGTGGACGCGGGCTACACCGTGACGCGGCGGGGCGGCCGGGAGGCCGAGGTGGCCGCCCGCATCGCCGACCAGTACGACAGCGACCACGCCGCGTTCGAGGCCGACGGCGACTACCTGAACACCGACTTCGAGACGGTTCGGTACGGGAACGGGATTCGGGAGTCGATTCACGTCCATCAGGGCGGGTACGCCGACCGGATGGACGCCGACGCGATGTACCACGGCCTGCTGTTCGACACGTTCCTGCGGGGGCACTTCCTGCCCCGCGATTCGGTCGCGGTGTTGGGCTACAGCCTCCCGCGCGAGCGACTGGCGACCGACTTCGACCCGGCGCGCCGCCTCGTCGCCGACAAGTTCGGGTTCGTCTCGCTGACCGACCACGCCGCGGACCTCGACGGCGTGGACTTCGGCGTTGGCGTCGAGAGCGAGGAGTTCGCCCGCGACGCGGTGGCCCGCGAGTTCGACCTCCTCGATTGGCGCTTCGACTCGCAACTCGACGGCTGTGCCGCGGTGGGCATCGCCAATCAGCCGACCCTCTCGTTCCGGACGCATCTGGCGAACCACTTCCTCGAAGCGTTCCCCGCGGCCGACGCGGAACTGCTGGACTGGCACCTCCGGACGCCCCCGGAGTATCGCACCACCGAGACGTTCCGGAAGGCCCTGAAGCGCATCGACGGCGACATCCTGCGCCACCGACCGCCCGACCGCCCGCACGACTCGCACGCGCTCAACCAAATCGAGCAGTTCGTCCGCGCCCGGACGCCCCTGCTGAGCGACTTCGAGAACGCGTGGCCCGACCGCCGCGAGGAGTACGCCCGCGCGAACTTGGACGCCGAGCTATTCCCGGACCGGCCGGAACTGCACGCCCTGCCCGTCCGACTGAAGTTGCGAATCAACGACGCTCAGACGTGGCTCGGCGAGTTGGCGTCCGTGTCGGAGCCGGGCGTCGGTGAGATTTTGGCTCCTTCGGAAGAGGGGTTTCGGTTGGGGTCGGTTTGAGGCTAGGAATACGATTTCACAGGCGGCCGTTGGCCTGTGCGTATTTAGAGTAGTGTCGAAGAGTCCGACTCCGTCGAAATCATAATCTCGTCGGACGATTCGACGGTATCTCGAATACTTTCGTGGACGCCGACGTACTCTAGAAGGTCCGAGAGGGCCGCAAGCACGGTCCGAAGGTCAGCCTGTAGTCGATGATTCTTGTACTTCCCACCGGAGAGTCCTTCGTTTTGAGCGGACGACTGGATAAGCGAGAGGTCGGCCATCTCCTTCAGGAAATCGCGGACGCGACGTGACGTTAAGGGGTCGTTCCCGACGTGATGGGAGAGTTCCGAGTAGCGATCGTAAATCGTCTGCGAAGAGACGGGAGTTTCCCCAGCGCCCTCGAACGTCGCAAGCGCGTAGAGCGTGAGTTGCTGATGTTCCGCGAGATCGGCGATACCGTCCATCAGTTCTTCGCGTTCCAGTTTCTCGCGGGCGCGATTGACGTGGGATTCTTCGACTTGCTCCGCGCTCTCTGCTCGCGCGATGTCACCGGCTTCGCGCAGGAGGTCGAGAGCCTTGCGAGCATCGCCAGAGTCCTGCGCTCCGTACGCCGCACAGAGTGGGAGTACGTCGTCGGCGAGCGCACCGTCGTGGAACGCGATGTCTGCTCGCTGGCGAAGCACGTCTCGGAGTTCGTTTGCATCGTAGGGCGGGAAACTGATGGATTTCTCCGTGAGTGAGGACCGAACTTTCGCGGACAGATTGTCGCGGAACGCGAGGTCGTTGCTGATACCGATGATGCCGACCTTGGCATCTTGGAGGTTGTCGTTACTCCGCGCACGCGGGATTTGATAGAGAATCGAGTCGTCGCCACCGATGTTGTCGACTTCGTCGAGGACTATCAGGACGATGCCGCCGACGGTGTCGAGTTCGTCCCAGAGGAATTCGTAGATTTTGTATCGTGGGTGGCCGGTTTCGCTGATTTTGTCGCCTTCGTCGCGGAACTGATTCACGAGTTGGATGGCGACTTGATAGCTCTTGTTCAAGCCTTCGCAGTTGAGATAGACGACAGAGAGGTCAACGTCGAATTTCTCGGCGTCTTTTTCGAGTCGAGAGAGGAGATAGTCGGTGCTGGCGGTTTTACCGACGCCGGTTTTGCCGTAGAGGAAGATGTTGCTCGGTTGTTCGCCGTTGATTGCGGGCTGTAGTGCTTCGTGGTACTGTGCGAGTTCGTCGTCGCGGCCGACGATGGTCTCGGGGGTGTAGTCCTCGAAGAGGGTATCGCGGTCGCGGTAGAGACTATCGTCGGGTTGGAAGCTAATTTCGTGCATCGGTGGGTGCTGTTTCCAGTGTTCTTCTCGGGGTGTTGTTTCTAGTGTTTTCTCGGGGGTGTTGTTTCCAGTGCTATTCGGACAGTGGCGTTTCCAATGCAATTGGTAAAGTCGTTGTTCTTTACTGCCACCACGGTTTCCAGTGCTATCCTACACACCACTGTTTCCAGTGCTTTCCTCGGGACGACGTGACTATCGGCTGGGTTCCGCGTAGAGAGCGTTAGAAACGCTATTCTCGTTGTGCTGTGGCTACATCGGACAGTGAGAGAGTGTCGTTTCCAGTGCTTTGCGAGTTTCAACAGGAACCCGCTCAGATGTAGTCTCTGAAAGGGCAACATTTATTAAGACAGCGTTTGAATTAGTCCGTACTGCAGTTTTAAAACGAGCTATTTGCGGTGCTGAGGACCCGTCCGGGACGTTTTACTGGAAAGCACTGGAAACGATGGTCTCTCTGTTCCATCAACTGAATGGTGTCAGTTATCTTCAAACTCGCTCGCTTTAATTCTGCCCGTGAGAAATTCTCGCCCCTTGTTAGTAAGTATGAAAAGTCCCGCCTCATCCTTTTCCAAAATATCTGCTTCCATCAGCCTGCGACACCGCTTACTGGTATACTGTCTGTCGTAGTCGATGTTCGCACTGAGGACCTTCGGGGAGACGCGGATGTCGTGTTCCTCGAAGAAGAGAAGAATCTCGTAGTCGATTGGCGACATCCACTCCACTCGCTCGACCATCTCGTGTGCAGAGCGAGCAACCACGAGCGAAAAATCAGACGGGTTCAAGACCATTTCTACTACGAACGTAGTTGTTCTTGAACTACGTACGTCGTCAAGGTTATATGATGGGAGTCTCAATCGACTATCCACGGAGACAAAATCGCGGACCTGTCGCTCCTCGATAGGTCCCACTGAATCAAAACGGACCCCGATGCTTGGGACATCGGGTCCGCGTGAGCCTCCGTATCCTGCTACGAAGGCATGTACGCCAAGACCACGACGGGACTTGAAACTCCCGCACGACGCGCACCGACCACCGACTACTCCGCCCGCCCCGAGGAGACCCCATGACCTACCGCGAACTTCCCGAGGAGTTCCCCACCAACGAAAACGCGCCCGAGGAGGTCACGGTCCTGCTGGACGACGACCCGCTGACCCTCACCGACCCGGACTCCGACGACCAAGCGGACGAATCGACTGCTGAAATCACCCCCGACGACCCCGCCCGCGAGCGACCCATCGCCAGCGGACTCTGGCTCGGCGAGTGGGACGGTCGCCCCGTGAGCGTCCGCCTCGCGTGGACCGACCGACTGGTCTCGCACGCGAGCGCCCGCGTCGGCACCGACGAGGAGCTACTCGTCCTCGAACTCACCGACGCGGACCCGCCGACGTTCCGCCCCGCGGAAGGGCGCTACGAGTTCGCCGTCGAACTCCGCGCCGACGAGTCCTGACGGGGACGCCTCGTCACGCTCGGGACTCCCGAACTTTCTTCTCCTCTGGCTGAGAAGCCCCGCACGAGTCGCCCTGAACGACTCACTAACCCATGAATCTCGACCAGTTCAAGTCCGAACACGTCCCCACGGACAGCGACGAGACGTTCCAACTCGAAAACAAGTACACCCTCGACGTAGCGGTCGATGGCGAAGTGATGGCCAAGGCCGGGTCGATGGTCGCCTACACAGGCGACCTGTCGTTCACCGGCAAGGCGTCGGCCGAGGGCGGTATCACCGGCTTCCTGAAGGAGGCCGCGACCGGCGAGGGAACGCCCGTGATGACCGTCGAAGGCGACGGGCACGTCTACCTCGCCGACCACGAGAAGAAGGTGCAGGTCCTCGAACTCGGCGCGGACGACTCCATCACCGTCAACGGCGAGGACGTGCTGGCCTTCGAGTCGGACCTCTCGTACGAAATCGACACCATCGACAGCCTCGCGGGGTCGTTCGCCGGAGGACTGACGAACGTCTACCTCAGCGGCCCCGGCTACGTCGCCATCACCACCCACGGCGACCCGCTGGTGCTGTCGCCGCCGGTCTCGACCGACCCGAGCGCCACCGTCGCGTGGACCGGCACCTCGCCCGACGTGGAGGTCAACAAGAACCTCTCGGACATGGTGGGCCAAGAGTCCGGCGAGCGATTCCAGATGAACTTCGGCGGCGAGGAGGGCTTCGTCGTCGTCCAACCCTTCGAGGAACTGTAGGGACCTCGGTTTCCGCTCCTGCGTTCCGACCCCGACTCTCGCCCCGCGTTCCGGTTCCGACCCTCGCCCCGACTCTCCTCGATTTTTGCGCTACAGTTCCCGGCCGTCGTAGGCCGCCAGCGTCTCCTGCAAGTTCCGCCGAACCTCTCGCGCTCGCGCGGCGGTCCCGCAGGGAATCGCCGACGGCGGATTGTACAGTTTGTTCGCGAGCCACGAGAGCGCGTTCCCGATGGGGTCGTCGGGTAACTCTCCTGTCTTCCACTGGAGCGCGAGCCACGACCCGTCCTCCGCGAGTTCGACGCCGCGGAGATTCGTCACGCCGTAGCAACTCGTCGCGCGCCCGTCGTCGCGCTCGGCGCAGAGCGACCCGCCAGCGAGTCGCCACGCGCGGTCCTCCGCGGTCCACTCCACCTGCGGCTCCGCGGGTACCAGACACGCCGCGTGACCGTCGAGTCCGACGACTTCGCCGGGTTTGATTCCGGAACCGGATTCGCCTTCGTCGCGGAACTCGACACCCGCGAGGCGGGTCGCGTCGAGTCCCGCGTCCGAGTGGTGCGGTATCGCGTCCAGCACCGGCGTCTCGCCGTCCCGGAGTTCGATTCGGAACACGAAGTGCGCTCCGGCGATGCCGTCGGTGAGCGCGACGAGTTCCCGGAGCGCCGCGCGGCCCTCCTCGGTCGTGGTCCGACAGCGCCACGCCGAGGAGTCCGCCCCGTCGCCTCCACTCGCCGCGTCGCTTCTGTTCGTCACGTCGCCCCTGTTCGCCGCGTCACTCGCGGTCGTCTCGCCGTCCGCGCTCTCGCCGGAATCGCGGGCGACGCGCTCGAACTCCGGGGCGACCGACTCCCAGACGCGGCGACACTCGTCGCCGTCCGGGTCCATCTCCATCTCGTCTTCCCGCAACTCGACGACGGCCGTCGTCGTCTCGGGGAAGACCGACTCGACGAGCGCGCCGAACTCCTCGGCGAAGCCCTCGCTTTCGAGGTGATGAGTCCGGTTCAGGTCGGCGGGCATGCCCGAGGGAAGGTCCCCGCGGGTAATAGCTGTTACATGTCCGCGTCGAACACGCCTGTTTCGGGCGACGGTTCGGGTGCCCCGGTCGTCACGCCGGTCTGACGGCGAGGTCTTCGTCCACGACGAGGCGTCGCTCGTCGGTGCCGACGCGGATGCCGAACGCGATTTCGAGCGGGTCGGTGGCGACGACGGTCCGGTCCCACGCCGTCACGTGTTCGGTCACGCGGTAGAAGGGGAGTCGGAGCAGGTCGATGCCCTGCTCGTGGTACGCGCCGACGACGCCGGGGTCGTAGAGAAGTCGGAACTCGACCGGCGCGAAGATACACCGCTCGCAGGTCAGACACGTCGCGGCGGCGGTGTACGTTTCGGGCCGAACCGATTCGTGTCGTTCGATATCTATCTCGGTCGTGCCGCCACACTCCGGACAGACGCCGTCCAGCGCCGCGCCGTACTCGTAGTGGACCCGCCGGTCGCAGGCTCGGAGGACGGCCTCCGACGAGTCGGCATCGAAGCGGCCGGGCGACACTTCGTAGCTCGTGACGGGGCTCTCGCAGTCCACACACGAGACTTCGAGGAGCGGACGCTCGTAGGACGCGCGGAGGCGTCGGCCGCCGCAGGACGGACAGTACCCCTCGACCTCGGTGGGTTCGAAGTCGGCGGTCCGGTTGTAGCTCTCCGAGAGGAGCGCCCGGACGACGCGGTCACCCGCCTGCGTGAACGAGTAGCCCGCGTCGCTCCGCCGGAGGAAGACGCCTGCCAACTTGTCGAGGTGGTACGCGAGTTGGTTCGTGCCGTCGATGTCCACGCGGTCGTAGAGTTCCGAAAACGTCAACCGCCGCTTTTCGTCGGCGTCGGCGGCCGCGAACGCGCGGAGGATTTCGACTCGGTTCTCGTTCCCGAGCGCCGCGAACGCTTCGCCGGGCGACGCTTCGGTCGCGGTCTCCTCGTCCGCGGCCGCGTCGTCGGTCTCTCCCATTGCTCGTTCGACGGGGCGACGCGCTCTTATGCGTATCGACCCGACGCCGTTCGCGGTCGAACTCGACCGGGCTGGCGGTCTACTCGAAGAAATTCGAGTGATACGCCTGTCAAAATAACAAAACAATGACAAGACTTAACCCTCGGCGCAGGTCGGTAGTACCCATGGAAAGACCCCCTATCCCGTGGGTCGAGGACCACCCCGTGGCGGCGTTCTTCGTCGGGGCGTACGCCTACACGTGGCTCGTCTCGGCCCCCGCGGCGTTCATGGAACCGAGTTGGACCGCAGCGATTCTCGTCTACGTGGGGAGTTTCGGCCCGCCGGTCAGCGCCGCGGTCGTGACGTGGCTTCGCGGCGACGACGTGCGCGAGTGGGCCGCCCAAATCACGAAGTGGCGGGTCGGGGTTCGCTGGTGGGTAGTCGCCCTCGGCCTGCCCGTCGCGGCGGCGGCGCTCATCACCCTCGGCATCGTCGCGGTTCGCGGGCCGGTAGACCTCGGGGCGACGCTCCCCTCGCCGGTCGTGTTCGTCGGCGTGTTCCTGTTCGCGATGGTACTCAGCGGCGGCCTCAACGAGGAGCCCGGCTGGCGCGGATTCGCCCAAGCCCGACTCAACGAACGCTACGGCGCGTTTCGCGCGAGTCTCGTCGTCGGCGTGGTCTGGGCGGGCTGGCATCTCCCGTACTTCGTCATCCCCGTCACGCCCCACTCCAGTTTCCCGCTGGTCAACCAACTCGGGTGGGTCGGCGGCATCCTCACGCTCTCGGTCGTCCTCGCGTGGGCGTACAACAGCACGGGGAGCGTCCTCGTCGCGATGGTCCTCCACGCGATGGCCAACACCGCGGACATGCTCATCCCGCTGGCGGCCGACAGGATTCTGGTCGATGGCGTGGTGAACGAGCGCGCCGTCGGCGTGGTCGCGAGCGTTCACGTGGCGGTCTACGTCCTCATCGCGCTCGGACTGGTCGCGTACTACGGCCGGGAGACGCTCGCTCGCGGTTCGGTTCCGACCTCCTCGGACGTGGGCGAGTGACCCCGAGACGACCGACACCTCCGGACGACCGATTCCCTCGGACGACCGATTCCCCCGGACGACCGATTCCCCCGGACGACCGACGCCATCGGACCACCGACGCCATCGGACCACCGACGCGCTCCGCCGAAACGCAGACCCTATATTTCGACGTTCGATACGTACGAGACGACCGATGGCCCTCCAATCCTCCGAACCATGACTCCCGAAATCGGCGACCTCTCGGAACGCTGGAACGCCCGCGACGCGACCCTCCTCCGGGCGAAGGGGAGACTGGACGAGACGACCCGCTTCGAGCGCAACAACTCGCCAGCCGTGCTGCAGACGGCGCTCGACCGCGGGGCCCGGACCGTCCGAGAGACACCGCCCGAGCGCGACGGCTACGCCGTGCCGCTCCACGACGAGAACGCCCCGACCGCGAGCGACGAGTACGTCCTCTGGCGGCCCGACTCCGAACAGATCGGCTGGTACGACACCAGTTTCGGCATCGACGGCACCGTCCGGTTCGTCTCGCTCGAGGAGGCCGCGGAGACGACTATCGGCGACCGTCTCAAATTTTGGCACCCCGATTTGACCCCGGAGTCCGACGACGAATCGGACGACGCCCCAGACGACGACCGACGCGAGTTCGAACTCCCGGACGCCGAAGTCGAACCGGAATCGAAGCTCTCGGCCGACGACAAAGACGCGTTCTTCGACGAGTTGTTCGAGTTCGTGGACTCGGAACGGGAGACCGAACTTCACGCGAACCGACGACGCCACCTCGACAGCGGCATCGAGACGCTGGTCGGCGAGGGCATCGCCTCCGGTCCGTTCGTCGCGCTCGGGCGGACCAACCGCACTAACGACGTGGGCGAGTTTAAATTTCAACTGGCCGACGGCGGTGCGAACGCGGGCGGCGGGACCGCTGGCGACGTGGACCTCGTGGCGGACGAAGATATCTACCCGGACAGCGTTCTCCTCGCGGACGTGCTGGACGAGTCGGACCGCTCGACGGACGCATCCGGCGACTCGGCAGACGACTCGGGCCAGTTCCCGCTCGCGGTCCGGACGACCCGCGTCGAAGGCTCGGTCCTGACGCTCAAGGCCGACCGGACCTGCTCGGCCGACCCGGCGCGCGTCGAGGAGCTACTCACCGACGGCGACCGGGACTACTGGCTGACCCATCTCCTCAACCCCGTCCCCTTCGAGCGCCGGACCGAAGCCCTCGAATCGGTCGCGTCGAACCCGTCCAAGCGCGACCTGCTGACCGGCGACCGACCCGCGCGCTTCGCGGCCGACGACCTCTCGGTGCCGAGCGTCGAGATGGAGTTGAACGAGTACCAACGGCAGGCGCTGAAGTGGGCCGACGACGCCGAGGACTTGCTCTGCATCCACGGCCCGCCCGGCACGGGCAAGACCCGGACGCTGACCGCGTACGTCCTGCACGCGGTCTGGCACGGCGATTCCGTGCTGGTGACGGCCCACTCGAATCAGGCCGTGGACAACCTGCTGGTCGGCGACAGCACGCTCGGCGACCCCGAATCCGGGACGCTCCACGAAGTCGCACAGCGGTCCGAGGAGGATCTCTCTATCGCTCGCGTCGGGCGCAACTCCAAGAACGAGGTCGTCCGCAAGCACTACGCGAACGCCTCGGTCGCGGGAGCCGACGTGGTGGCGGCGACGACCAGCGGGGCCGCCCAGTTCGACGCCGACCGCTTCGACGTGGGCGTCGTGGACGAGGCCACCCAAGCCAGTCGGCCCGCGACCGCCATCGTCCTCGACTGCGCCGAGAAGCTGATTCTGTCGGGCGACCACCGCCAACTGCCGCCCTACTGCGCCGACGAGGAGATGAAGGACGACCGGCGACACCGCTCGCTGTTCGAGCATCTCCTCGACCGCTACGGCGACGAGATATCGGTTCTCCTCGGTCGGCAGTACCGGATGCACGCCGACATCGCGTCGTTCCCCAACGACGAGTTCTACGGCGGGAGTCTGGAGACCGCCGAGCGAAACCGCGACTGGCGAGTCGGCGAGTTAGAGCCACTGGTCGGTATCGACGTGGACGGCGACGAGCGACGCGAGACGGGCGGCGACTCGCTCTACAATCGACCCGAGGCCGAGGTCGTCGCCGAGGAGGTCGCCCGGTGCGTCGAACGCGGCCTCGCGCCCGAGGACGTGGGCGTCATCTCGATGTACCGCGGACAGGTCGGCGAGATTCGGTCCCGACTCCGGGAGAGCGACGTGGCTGGCGCGGGCCGCGTCACCGTCGATACGGTGGACTCGTTTCAGGGCGGCGAGCGCGAGGCCGTCGTGGTCTCGTTCGTCCGGAGCAACGACGCCGGAAACGGCGGGTTCCTCGAACTGCCCGACGAGGGGCCGCGCCGACTGAACGTCGCGCTCACCCGCGCCCGCAAGCGCCTCGCGCTCGTCGGCGACTGGGCGACGCTCTCGTCGGTCTCGCCCGGTCGCGCGCCCGAGAACAGTTGCGCGGACCGCTACGACCGACTTCGGAAGCAGTTGGAGCGAGCGGGTCGGATGCAGTCGCGGTGAGCGTCGGAGCGTCGGAACGGAGACCGTTCGGCTCCCGCTACGCGGTCCGCCCCTGTTCGAGGAGTTCCCGAATGCGCCGGAGTTCGTCGAGCATCGCGTCCGATTCGGCGTCCCGGCCGGTCGGCGTCGCGCCGCCGACCTCCCGCTCGCTCGCGGCGCGGCCGACGCCGGGTTCGAGGTCGCCGACCTCGCCGCTCTCGGTCGCCGCCGCTGGCCGCCCTCGGACCTTGGCGACGATTTGGTCCTTGACCTCCTCGTAGTCGGCGATGCCGTCGATGGTTAGCTCCGCGCCCATCTGGCCGCCGTACCCGGCGGTGTGGACGCCGACCTGTCCGGCACCGACGAACCGCTGAATCGGCCCCTGCGCGGTGGCGACGTTGGTGATGCGGTTGTACGGAATCGTCGTCTTCTGCCGGAAGAAGACGCCGCGGCGGTACTCGATTTCGTCGTCGGTCAGCCGGTAGTCGGCGGTGCGGTAGAACGCGCGAATCCACCACGTCAGGAACCCGAACGCGGCGACGACGACCGCTCCGGCCAGCAGGACGACGACTTGCGGAATCTCGAACAGGAGGCCCGTGGCCGCCAGAACGCCCGCGACGACGAGGACCGGCACCAGCGCGACGGCCTCGAAGACGTAGAAGTAGCTGGTCAGTTGCTCCGGTTTGAACCACTCGTTTTCCGGTCTCATACCCCTACAGACGCGCTCTGTGGACATATATCGAACTGTGGATTCTCGCGCGGTGAGAATCG
Source organism: Halorussus salinus (assembly GCF_004765815.2). Classification (NCBI taxonomy): domain Archaea; kingdom Methanobacteriati; phylum Methanobacteriota; class Halobacteria; order Halobacteriales; family Haladaptataceae; genus Halorussus; species Halorussus salinus. The sequence goes on from NZ_SBIS02000014.1 coordinate 36,064, forward strand.
AAATCGCGGTTCGGGACTCGGGGTATCGCGGAGCGGTCGGCCCGGCGTCGCGCGTCTTCAGAAGACCCGAAACACCCGCACCGTGTCGCGCTTGCCGGGTTCGCAGAGGAGTTGGGCCGCGTCCAACTCGGCGAACTCGTCCTTCCAGTTGCGGTGATACAGCGGGAAGTCGTCGTGGACGCAACTCACTTCCTTCCCCTCGCGGCCCCGCGTGGGACCGTTGCCCTCGTTCTCGGCGGTGACGACGAGGTCCGAACTGACCCGCGCTAGCTCCTCGAACACCCACTTGTTGTCGGGGTGGACGTGCTGGAGCGTCTCGACGGAGTACACCACGTCGAAGGCGTCCGCCTCGAATTCGGGCACGATGTCCTCGATGGCTCCGGTGTGGAACGTGCCCGTCTCGGCGAGTCGGGGGTAGTGGTCTTCCATCACGTCGAACGACTCGTCGTTGATGTCGATGCCCGTCAGGTTCTCGTAGCCCTGCTCCAACAGCGCCGCGAGGTGCCGCCCGGAGCTACAGCCGACTTCCAGAATCGCGGCGTCCGACGCGACGTAGTGGTCGAACACCGACGCGAGCGTCTCGGTGACCTCGTTGCGCCCGATGTCGGCGTAGTACGAGGGCGAGAACTCCTCGTCACGGTTCGCCCAGAAGCGATGGTTGTCGTCCGGTTCTAACTCCTCGGGTTCCATGCGTGACGCTACTGGGTCGGAGAATAAAGAGGGTCCGGAGTTCGACGGTGGGTTCCGGTCCGAGCGATAGAGCGGTTTGAGTCGGGTTCCCGAACAGTCCTACGCGGTCCCGTCGGTGGTCGTCTCGTTCGCGTTCGTCTCGTTCGCGTTCGTCTCGTTCGCCGACGCGTGGAGCGCCTGCACGTCGAGTACGTCGATGTCGTCGCCGTCCTCGTTGAAGTCGAACGCGAAGTCGTTGGTCCGCACCAACTCGTCGCGGTAGGCGTCGAAGAACGCCCGCACGTCGCCGGACTCGACGCTCCCGTCGCCGTCCACGTCGCGGTAGCGCCCGTCGCCGTCCACGTCCCGCGGGGCCGCCGACCCGACGAGGAGTGCGGGTCGGGGCGGGCGGACGAGCAGGGTGTCGGTCACGACGGTGGACACGCCGTCGTCGTCCACGACGACGAGGCGGACCGTGTGGTGGCCGGGGGTCCGGCCGGTCCAGTTTACGGCGGTCTCGTCCACGTCGAAGGCGGTGTCCGAGACGTTCCACTGGGTGTGGACGGCCTCGCCGTCGGCGTCACTCAGATTGGTCGCGGTGAGTTGGACGCTCTCGTCTACGTCCACGGCCGACTCGCTCATCCGAATCTCGCCGCTCGGCGGGACGAGCGTCGTGTCGAGTTTCACCCGGTCCACGACCACGTTGTCCGCGAGCGCGGTCTCGCCCGGTGCCGTCACCAGAATCTCGACCGCGTCGCCCGCGGAGACGCCCGCGAGGTCGAGCGTTACCTCGGTGAACGTCGCCACCGATGTCGAGTCCGAGGCTTCGGCGGTGACGTTCCGCGAGGCGACCAGCGCACCCGTCGAGGAGTTCCGCACCTCGACGGTCGCCGGGGTGTCGGCCAGTCCGGCGTTCGAGACGAGGACCGACGCGCGGACGGTGCCCGCTCGCTCGTAGTAACCGACCCGCCCGTCCGAGACTGTGAGGTCGGGTTGGAACAGGTACCGCGAACGCAGGTCGTCGCTGTCGTTGCCGTCGATGGCCGTTTCGTTCGGCGCGAGTTCGAACCGCGTGGTGTACGACGGATCGACATCGCTCGCCGGTACCGAGACCGTGACCGTCCGAGTCTCGCCGGGGTCGAGGCCCGGTATCGTCCCGTAGTGCTGGAGCGTCGGCCCGTTGCCGAGGCGGTACTCGACGGTCCCCGCGCGGACCGCCGACGGGTTCGTCACGTTCGCCGCGACCGTGACGGTGTCGCCGTCGCGGGTGGCCGTGACGGCGGTGACGTTCAGGTCCGGGCGGAGCGCGAGCGCCCGAACGTCGTTGTTCTCCTCGTCGAACTCGGCGAGCGCGTCGTCGGCGTCGGCCGACACCGAGAGGAGTCCCGTCTCGTCTACGGTGACGGTCGCGGTCCCCGTGACGGTCTCGCCGACCGGAACCGGCGGGAGTTCGACCGAACGGAGCGTCTCCGCGCCGGACTGGACGGTCAGGTTCGACTCCTCGGCCGCGGTGTCGCCGGTGTTCCGGACCTCGTAGGCCACCGTCACCTCGTCGCCGACGCCGACGTTCTCGGCGTCGAGCGAGGCGTTCAGCGTCAGGTCGGGCCGGAACCGGTGTTCGAAGGCGTACACGTCGGCCTGCTGGTCGGAGGTGAGGTCCTGCCCGGCGAACACCGACACGAACCCGTTTTCCGTCGGTGCCGCGCTTCCCTGCCAGAACGTGAGGTTTCGAGCCGACCCGTCGGCGTACTTGCGCGCCGGGAGCCACTCGCCGTCGATTCGGGGCTTGTAGAACGCGGCCGCCACGTCGCTCGCGTCGGGGTACGCCCGGAAGTTCACGAGGAGGTCGCCGTCCTGCTCGGTGAGTTCGACCGTCTGGGGCGTCGAGACGTTCGGGCCGGTCTCGACCGTCCGCGCGCCCGTCGCGTCGGCGACCGTTATCGACGCGTTCGTCGACCCGGTGTCGATGACGCCGACGTGGGTCGCGCTCACGTCCGCGTCGCCGAGTTTCGCCACGGGAATCGTCCGCTCGGACTGCTTCGGGAGGCCCGCCTCCGCGCCGACCGTCTCGACGGTGAGCGTCCCCGAGGTGGAACTGTCGTTCATCGCCAGATAGCCGACGCGGAACCCGTCGGCGGTGGCCGCGACGCTGGGCGCGCTCGCCGTCTCGACGGTGTGGACCGGGCCGACCGACCCGTCGGTGCCGTCGTACCGGACGTACTGGACCGACTGGTCGCGCCACGTTGTCAGGTTGCCGTCTCCGTCCTCGGTCCACGCGACGAGCCACTCGTCGCCGTGCTGGGCGACGGCGGGACCGAAGTCGAAGTCGTCGTCGTCGGTGAGGAACGTCGGCGCGCTCCACCCGGAGTCGTTCGCGGTGGCGACGCGGATTTCGCCGTGCGGGTAGACCGCCGCGGGGCCGTCGGCGTCCTCGAAGGTCCGGTCGAAGGTAGTGAACGCCGCGAGCGTCCCGTCGGCCGCCGACCCGGCGACGGCGGGGTCGAAGTCGCCCATCGCGTCGTCGGTGACGGGCGCGAGCGTCGTAATCCGGTCGCCGTCGATTCGCGCGACCTGCACGTCCCGGCCGTTGAGCGCGGACTTGCCGCCCGACTGGTGGCTCCAGACCACCGTGTGTCCGGACCCGACTCGCGTAATCGCGGGCGTCTCGTCGGCGACGGTGTTGTCGGTGACGACGCCGGTGTCCACGATTCGCGCGGGCATCGCGCCGTCGGTCTCGAAGCGAGCGTCCGCGAAGCCGGTCCACGGCCCGGCGGTCTGGCGGGTCCCGTCGGCGGTCTCGTACTCGGGTTTCGGCGGTCGGTCACCGCTGGTCTCCCGAACCTGCCACGTCGTCTCGGAACTGCCGACGCCCGCGGTCGTACTGTCCTCGGACCCGTCCTGATAGAGCGTGAACTCGGTGCTGAACTTGTTCTTCTTGCCCGACGGGAAGTACGCCGTCTTCGTGAACATGTACGCCTGCGCTCTCGCGTAGACCTGCCCGGCCAGCCCGACGGTGATGGGCGACGCCTCGGGGAGCGGAACCTTCGACGCGATCTCCTCTTCGAAGCCGACGACGAGTTGAATCTCGCTCCACTTCTTGCCGATCTCCTGTTTCGCGCCGAGTTTCGGCGCGACCTCTCCTTTCTCGAACTCGAACGCCACCTCGTCGCCGGGGCCGACGGTGTCTTTCTCGTCGAAGGTCGTCACCAGCTTCACCTCGCCCTCGAAGATGGGGTAGAGGTTCACCACGTTCGGCGGGACCGGACCGATGGGCGGGTTCGGTATCCCGTTCGGCGGGAACTCCGCGCTCCCGGTGACTTTGAGTTCGAGTTCGCCCTTGGTCAGGTCGCCCTCTTCGAGGTCGAAAAACGCCTTTCCGGCGGCGCTCCCGTTGATTTCGACCACCTTCATCTTGTAGCCCGCCTGCCCGCCGACCGACACCTCCGTCTCGGTCGTCGTCAGGTCCACCTTGACGGTGACGGTCACCCCGGCGCTCGTCGATTGGTTCTCGCCGGTCCCCGGCATGTCTATCTTGTCCTTGAACGGGAACTCGGCCGGAATCCGATTCGAGACGTTGAGCGGTCGCTCCGAACTCAAAATTAGGTAGCCGTGGGTCGGCCGCGACACCGAGACGGTCATCGTCTGGAACCACTCGGGCGTCGAGATGTGGCCGACTCGAATCCCCCGACTCGCCGTCGAGCCGTTGGTGTGGACCGCGGTCGCCACCAGCGTCTCGTCGCCGTCTACGACGCTCGGGTCCACCGGGAAGGTGTACCCGTCGCTCCCGTCGGCATCGACGTGGGTCGCGTTCCCGAGTCGGAACCGGACCTCCTCGGTGTTCGACGGTTGGCTCACCGCGGCGCGGTAGCTCAGGTCGAGCGGGAGTCCTTCGATGACGACCACGTTCTTTCGCGGGTGGCCCGACAGGTGGGGCGTCACCGAGACGACGCCGAACGACGCTGGCTCCTCGCCGACCGTTATCTGCTGGGTGACCGAGAAGCCGCGGCCCTCCTCGGTCACGGCCGAGTGGGTGACGGTGTAGACGCCCGGCGAGTCGTAGGTGTGGGCGACCTGTCTGCCCCGCGCGGTCGTGCCGTCGCCGAAGTTCCACTCGACTTTGGCGATCTCCGCGCCGGAGGTCGTGACGCCCGCGGTCTGGAAGCGCAGGCTCCGGTTGACGACCGGGTTACGAATCCCGACGTTGAACTCCAACTCGCTCGGCGACGTGTAGGAAATTCTGTCGCCGCGGACCGCTGGCGGTTTCGAGAGCGGATTCGAGCAATCGACTGCCGGGTCGCACTGCCCATCCAGCGGACCGCCCAACTGCCCCCAGTAGTTCCGGGTCGCGTCGCCGCCGTCCGACCGGTAGGCGTACACGCCCGTCGCGCTGTTGTTGGCGAGGAGACTGTCGTGAATCTCCCACGGCGCGTTCGCGTAGCGCACCCGGACGCCGTAGCTGTTGTTCACCAGATGGGAGTTGGTGATGGACACCGCTCGGTCCACGCCCGAGGCCCTGACGCCAGCGTCGAACTCGCGGACGACGAACCCCGAGACGGAAGCGCCGCCACGGTTGGACAGGGAGATGCCGTCGGAACCGCCGCCGAGCGTCGAGCCGTTGAGGACCGCGCCCCGCGGCGCGGTCAGGTTGATGTCGGTTCGAATCCGGACCGACTCCCGATAGGTGCCGGGCCGGACCTCGACGGTGTCGCCCGATTCCGCGACTTCCACCGCGTCCTGTATGGTGGCGTACGGCGCGGAGCCGTCCTCGGCCACGACGTGAACGCGAGGGCGGACGAGCGGGATATCGACGGAGCCGTCCGGACTCGGCAGGAAGTAGCCACAGTCAACGTCGCCGCGGCACTGTCCTTTCGTCGGGCCGTCGGCCTGTCCCCAGTAGTTCCCGGTGGCGTTGCCGACCTGCGACGAGTGCCCGCGCACGCCCGCGTAGGAGTTGTTGTATATCTCGCTGCGGTGGATTCCCCACGGTTCGTAGTTGTCCTCGGCGTAGAGTCCGTGACCGTTGCGCCGAAGGACGACGTTCTCGACCACGAACGGGTCGTCCACGTGGTTTGCGTCGATGCCGTGATTCCACTCCTCGACGGTGAACCCGGAAACCGTCGCGTTCGCGTGGCCGTAGAGACGAATCCCGTCTGAGTTGGAGTTCGACCCGTTCAGAACTGCGCCGTCGGGCGCGACGAACGACAGTGGTTGCCGGATGCGAACCGACTCGCGGTACGTGCCGGGACGTACCTCGACGGTCGCGTGGTTCGGGGCGGCCTGAATCGCGTCCTGCATCGTGGCGTACGGTTCGGAGCCGTCGTTAGCGACGACGTAGGTGCCCGTCCGGTTCGTCGGAACCGCCACCGATTCGTCCGGACTCGACCGGAAGTAGCCGCAGTCCACGTCGCCCCGACACTGCTCGCTGGTCGGCCCGTCGGCCCGTCCCCAGTAGTTGTCGGTGGCGTCGCCGACCTGCGACGAGTGGCCTCGAACACCGGTGTAGGAGTTGTTGTAGATTTCGCTGTGATGAATCGCCCACGGCTCGTAGTTGTCCTCGGCGTAGAACCCGTGACCGTTCCGTCGGAGGACGACGTTCTCGACGACGAACGGGTCGTCCACGTGGTTTGCGTCGATGCCGTGGTTCCACTCCTCGACAGTGAACCCGGAAATCGTCGCGTTCGCGTGACCGTAGAGCCGAATCCCGTCTGCCCCCGAGTTCGACCCGTTCAAGACCGCGCCGTCGGGTGCGACGAACGATAGGGGTTTCCGAATGCGAACCGACTCGCGGTACGTGCCGGGACGGACCTCGACGGTGGCGCGGTTCGGCGCGGCCTGAATCGCGTCCTGCATCGTGGCGTACGGTTCGGAACCGTCGTTTGCGACGACGTAGGTCCCCGACCGATTCGCCGGGACCGACACCGGGTCGTCGGGTGCGTGACGGAAGTAGCCACAGTCAACGTCGCCGCGACACTGGTCTTTCGTCGGTCCGTCGGCCTGCCCCCAGTAGTTGTCGGTGGCGTCACCGAGTTGCGACGAGTGGCCCCGAACACCGGTGTACGAGTTGTTGTATATCTTGCTGTCGTGAATCGCCCACGGCTCGTAGTTATCCTCGGCGTAGAACCCGTGACCGTTGCGTCGAAGCACGACGTTCTGGACGACGAACGGATCGTCCACGTGGTTTGCGTCGATGCCGTGGTTCCACTCCTCGATTGTGAAACCCGAGATAGTGACGTTTGCGTGGCCGTAGAGGCGAATCCCGTCCGACCCCGAGTTCGACCCGCGGAGTGTCGCGCCGTTCGGTGCCCGAACGTCGAGGGGTTGCCGGATGCGGACTGACTCGCGGTAAGTGCCGGGCCGGACCGTAACCGTCGCTCCGTTTGGCGCGGCCTGAATCGCGTCCTGCATCGTGGCGTAGGGTTCCGAGCCGTCGTTAGCCACGACGTAGGTACCAGTCCTGTCGGCTGGCACCGCGACGGAGCCGTTCGGACTCGACAGGAAGTAGCCACAGTCCACGTCGCCACGACACTGCTCGCTAGTCGGGCCGTCGGCCTGCCCCCAGTAGTTCCGGGTTGCATCGCCGAGTTGGGACGAGTGTCCGCGCACGCCCGCGTAGGAGTTGTTGTATATCTCGCTGTGATGAATCGCCCACGGTTCGTAGTTGTCCTCGGCGTAGAGTCCGTGACCGTTGCGTCGAAGCACGACGTTCTGGACGACGAACGGGTCGTCCACGTGATTGGCGTCGATGCCGTGGTTCCACTCCTCGACGGTGAACCCGGAAATCGTCGCGTTTGCGTCGCCGTAGAGTCGAATCCCGTCGTTCTGCGAGCTTTCCGACCCGTTCAATACTGCGCCGTCGGGTGCCCGGAGGTCCAGTGGCTCGTCGAGTCGCACCGATTCCCGATAGGTGCCGGGTCGGACTTCGACGGTGGCGCGGTTCGGGGCGGCCCGAATCGCGTCCTGTATGGTCGCGTACGGCTCGGTCCCGTCGTTGGCCACGACGTACGTTCCCGACCGGTCGGCCGGTACCGCGACGGAGCTGTCGGGACTCGACCGGAAGTAGCCACAATCCACGTCGCCGCGACACTGCTCGCTGGTCGGGCCGTCTGCCTGCCCCCAGTAGTTGTCGGTGGCGTCGCCCAGCGACGAACCGCTGGTCTGAATCGCGCTGTAAGAGTTGTTGACGAACTCGCTCGCCTCGACGTTCCACGCCGAGTACGTGTCGTCCACGTAGACCCCGCGGTCGTTTCGCCGGAAGACGACCTCCTCGACGGTGAAGTTCGAGTCCACGTGGTCGGCGTCGATGCCGTGATTCCACTCCTCGATGGTGAACCCGGAAATCGTCGCGTTCGCGTCGTTGTAGAGTCGAATCCCGTCGTTCTGCGAACTTTTCGACCCGTTCAGCGTCGCGCCGTCGGGCGCTCGGAACTCCAGCGGCTTGTCCAGACGCACGGACTCGCGGTAGGTGCCGGGACGGACTTCGACGGTGGCGCGGTTCGGGGCGGCCCGAATCGCGTCCTGCATCGTGGCGTACGGCTCGGAGCCGTCGGCGGCGACGACGTACGTTCCCGAGCGGTCGGCAGGCACCGCGACCGAATCGCCGGGAGCCGACCGGAAGTACCCGCAGTCTACGTCGCCGCGGCACTGCTCGCTGGCCGGGCCGTCGGCCTGCCCCCAGTAATTGTCGGTGGCGTCGCCCAGCGACGAGCCGCTCGTCTGAATCGCGCTGTAAGAGTTGTTCGTGAATTCGCTCCCCTGAACCCGCCACGTCGAGTACGTGTCGTCCACGTAGAGACCACGGTCGTTCCGCCGGAGGAGAACGTTCTCCACGGTGAAATTCGAGTCCACGTGGTCGGCGTCGATGCCGTGACTCCACTCCTCGACGGTGAACCCGGAAATCGTCACGTTCGCGTCGTTGTAGAGTCGAATCCCGTCGTTCTGTGAGGTTTCCGACCCGTTCAGGACTGCGCCGTCTGGGGCCCGGAGGTCCAGCGGTTCGTCGAGCCGTACCGATTCTCGGTAGGTGCCGGGCCGGACCTCGACGGTCGCGCGGTTCGGAGCGGCCTGAATCGCGTCCTGCATCGTGGCGTAGGGTGCCGAACCGTCGGCGGCGACGACGTAGGTGCCGCTTCGGTCGAGCGGGACGGAGACTGAATCGGTGGGGCTGGACCGGAAGTAGCCACAGTCAACGTCGCCGCGGCACTGCTCGCTGGTCGGCCCGTCGGCCTGCCCCCAGTAGTTGTCGGTGGCATCGCCGAGCGACGAACCGCTCGTCTGAATCGCGCTGTAGGAGTTGTTCGTGAACTCGCTCGCTTCGACGTTCCACGTCGAGTACGTGTCGTCCACGTAGAGCCCGCGCCTGTTCCCACGCAGGTCGATATCGACGACCGAGAAATTCCGGTCGACGTGGTCCGCGTGGATGCCGACATCGTAGCCGGTAACGGTCAGCCCCGACAGTTCGACCTTCGCGTCGCCGTAGAGTCGAATCCCGTCGGCCGAGGAGCCCAGCGACGAGCCGTCGAGCGTCGCGCCGTCGGGTGCCCGGAGGTCTAGCGGCTTGTCGAGGCGCACGGTCTGGGCGTACACGCCCGGTTCGACGCGAATCGTGTCGCCCGCACTCGCGTTGTCCACCGCGTGTTGAATCGTCCGGTAGTCGCCGGTGCCGTCGTCGTCCACGGTGAGTGTCGTCGCCGACGCGAGCGAGAACTGGCGACCCGGCCCGGACGCGTCCGCCGCGGGTTGCGCGAAGGCGTCGGCTCCGTCGAAGCGAAGCGAGAGGTCGAGTGCGCCAGACGTGTCGAAGCTCTCGGGCGTGTCGAGTCCGCTCGGGACTTCGACGCCCTGCGCGCGAGGGAGCGCGGACGCTGGCGTCGAGGCCGAAACCATCGAGACGACGAGCAGGACGGTCATAAATACGCTCTTTCGCCGACTAGACGCGGATGTCATTTCGTAGTCTCCAGTTTCCTTGGTTGCATAGAATTGTATTTCAGAGCGGGATTTCCAGAGTCATTATAAATCGTGTTGACTTGTCGGTTGTCGCGTTGCTTTTGAAAGTATATTAAATCTGCTGTTGTAAAACCGATAAAAGATAGATTGTTTACAGAAATGGGTGCTGGTACCGGTGAAATAGGCGTCGTCCGAGGAGAAGCCCACGAGCGGTTGCCATCTACGGTCGGTGGCGTCGAAGCACGGCGAGACCGGCGGTGACGAGCGCCACCAGCGTCGCGCCGAGTCCGAATCCGGGAACGTCGCCGTCCGCGTCGGCAGTCGTCGCCCGAGGAGATTCGTCGGCGGTGGCGGTCGTGGCGTTCTCACTCGCGGACGCCTCATCCGCCGCCGCGGTCGTCCCGGCCGTCGTCGGGTCCGACGACTGGTCGGCGGTCGGGTCGAGAACCACGGCGAACGGCGAGAACCCTTCCGTCGTCGCGGTGAACGTGGCACCGTCGCGCTCGACGCCGACCTCGGTCCACGACCCGTCCGCGTAGCGATACACCGCGACCTCGCTCAGCGTCGCGCCGGTCGGCAGTGCGCTCGCTGGCAGGTGAAATCGGTAGCGCGCTTCGCCGACGACCGACGGCGAGGCGTACCGCGTCTCGACGGTGACGTGACCGAGGAGTTCCTCGCCCGGCGGGGCCGGGATACCCGCTGGCGACTCGCTCGCGCCCCGCAACTCGAACAGCGCATGCGCGCTCTCGCCGGTGAACTCGAACCGGACGTGTTCGACGGTCAGACCGCCGACACCGAACTCCTCGACCGACGCGTCGAGGCGCGTCTCGGGCCGGACGTTCCGCACGTCGAACCGCACGCCGCTGTCGGTTCGCTCCTCGGTGAACTGGACCGGCGGCGGTGGTACGTTCGCGCCGCCTCCTCCGCCTCCTCCGGCACCTCCGCCACCGCCTCCGCCGCCGGAACTCGCAGTGGTCGTCGAGGTCGTCGCCGCGGTGGTCGTCGCGGTAGTCTCGGCAGTCGTGGACCGGTCCGCGGTCACGGAGAGCCGGCCCGAGGAGACGGCGACCGGGGCGTACTCGTTTCCGCTCTCGTCGCCGATGACCTCCACGCCGACGGTCACGTCCGACTCGCCGACCGCCTCGCCGACGAGCGTGACCCGCGCGATTTCGACGGTTCCGGTCTGGGCCGTATCGACGCCGTAGGCGATTGCGCGGACCGACGAGTCGTCCGCGTTGGAGTCGATTTGGGTGCCCTCCGGTCCGCCAGCGAGCGAGACCTCCTCGATGCGAGCGACCGACGAGTTCCCGAGACCGACCGACAGGTTGTACGCGCCGACGCCCGCAGTGACCGACGACGCGGTTATCGTGACCGTCGTGGTCTCGCCCGTCGTCACGCTCGTCGTCTCGGGCGACGGTTGGACCGTCACGCCACCCGCGCTCGCGGCGACCGACTCCGCTTCGAGCGGGGCGGCGACCGGTTCCGTTCCGACCACCGGACTCACCGTCCCGGAGACGACTACGACAGCGACGACCAGACCGACGACCGCCGTCCTGAGATTCTTCATTCGGTGCTTGCGTCCGAGTACGGGGCAAAGTGTGTTTCGAAGCGTTCGAATTCGTACTCCGAAGTCGCGTTCGCTAACAACATTCGGTCTCCGAGGTCGAATTAGCTAGCAACCGTTGTGCGTCGAGTACGTCGGCGCTCCCGTCGCCGTTGAGGTCGTAGTACTTCGCGGCGTCGAGGACGTTCGGCGTCCGGTACCGCTCGAAGAGGAGGGCGGCGTCGCGTCGCGTCACCGCGCCGTCGCCGTCGGTGTCCTCGTAGCTCCCGTCGCCGTCCACGTCGGTCGGCCGCCCGGTCGTCGCCGAGAGCGGCGCGACCCCCGACACGCGGAACGCCGGTCGCGCGACGCGTTCGGTGACGCTTCCGGCGGTCGTCTCGACTCGGACCGCCAGCGCCACCGTGCCCTCCGCGGAGAGTTCGAACGAGCCAGCGTACCGGGTCTCGTCGGCCGACTCGCTCGCGACCGAGACCGTCGCCTCGCTCCACGCCGACGCGACGCCGCTCTCGCCGAAGGGGTCCGACGGGACCGTCTCGCCGCCGCCCGCGTGGGCGTAGGCGATAGTCACCGACTCGACGGCGGAGCGGTCGCGGTCCACGACGAGTTCGGCCGTCGCCCGTCCCGGCGGGACCCCGTTGTCGATGCCGAGCGTCGCGGATTCGGTCGCCCCGTCCGTCCCGTTCGTCCACCGCGAGCGGACGGTCCCGACGGAGACGTTCGCCGGGCGGTAGGCGGTCGCGGCGTCGGGCCGGTAGCGGAACCGGTAGCGCGCCACCGTCTCTCCGGAGAGCGCGAAGGCGTCGCTGGCGTCGCTGGCGGTTACCGCGACGCTCGCGTTCGGCGACAGGTCGGTCCGGACCGTCTCGTTTCCGTGGCCCCGCTCGCGGACCGTCGCGTTCGCCCGCGTCGTCCCGTTCACCGCGAGCAGGAGGCGACCCGGCCGTGCGTCCGCGAGGGAGTCGCCGCCGACCCGGTTCGAGTCGGCCGCGTCGCCGACGGGAGAACGCTGGCCCGCCGAGGTCGCCGTCAGCGAGTCGGCCTCCTCGTCGATAGCGAGGTCGAGGTCCGACCGGAGCGGATGGACGTTCTTCACCACGGCGACCCGGTCGCCGCTGGCCGGGACCGGACGATTCGGGGTCGCCGGACCGTACGCCCACCCGCCGGGGTCGTCCCCGTCGCTTCCGTCCGGGTCGCCGCCGGTCGCGTTCGAGCGAAGGTGGAGACCGACGCGCTCGACCGCCGAGGAGACGTAGACCGTCTGTCCGGTTCGGTCGCCGAGGAGGCCCCGGTAGGCGTGGTCGAACTGGACCTCTCGGGGGCCGCCCGTGTCGGTGACGAGCGTCAGGTCGTAGGGGCGTCCCGTCCCGGTCCGGCGGTAGGTGACGTTCAGTTCGCCCAACTCCGAGGGTCGGACGGTGTGGGTCGTCTCGGTCGTCACCCCGGACAGCGACGACACCACGTCGTAGAGCGCCGCCCGGTCGAATCCGGTCGCGTTCCCGCTTCCGGCGTCGGAGTCGTCGCCGCTCCCGGACCCGTCTCCGCTCCCGGACTCACCTCCGTCCCCGGCCCCGTCCCGCGACCCGAGGAGTCGCTCGACGGTGACGCTCAGGTTCTCCGAGGGCGAGACCAGCGCGTCCGGACTCAACGGGCCGCGGGCCTCGACTTCGCCGACGTAGGTGAACCGCGGCGTCGAGACTCGGTAGTTGACGTTCGTCCGGAGCGGTTCGACCGCCGGGAGGAGCGACGCGTTCAACCGCGCCGCCACGGTCTCGGACTCCCGCAGGTGGACGGCGGTGTCGTTCTTCCCGGCGCGGGCCACCGTGACGACTGGTCTGCCGGTCTCCTCGTCGGTGCCGGACGAGACGACGGTGTAGCCGACCCGCTCTAACGCGGTGACGGTCGCGGTCCCGTCGGTCAGCGCGAGCGTCTGCACGTCGGCGGCGGGCGCGTCGTCGTCCGCGATTACGGTCACGGCGTCGCCGCTCGCGGTTCCCGACCCGAGCGCGTGCTTGGAGACGGTCAGCCGGTGCGTCCGCGCGAGGCCGAAGATGCCCGCCGTCGAGGCGGTCGCCCCCGACTCCGCAGTCGCGTTCGTCACGGTGATGCGGCCGCTGTAGACGCCGACCGCGTCTCCGGTCTCCACGGTGAGGGCCACGGTCGCGCGCTCGCCGGGGGCCAGCGCGAGCGTCGAGCGGTTCAGCGCGGCCGTCGCGGCGGTCTCCTCGCCGGTCGCATCGACGGGCGTGAGCGCCGCGTCGAGGGCGACGGTGCGGTCGCGGGCGGCCAGATTTCGCACCGTGACGGCGCGCGTGACCGTCCGGTTCGTCGCGTGTGCGCCGACATCGGTGACGCCCGGCGAGACGACGACGCTCGGGTCCAGCGCCCGACTCGCGTTCACGACGCCCGCGCCCCGTTCGTAGACGGTCCGATTCGGAATCGGGTCGGCGGTCGAGACGAGGAGCGACTTCACGGTCCGAGGCGCGAGCGACGGCCGCTCGTCCAACAGGAGCGCGGCGATACCCGAGACGACCGGCGTCGCCATCGAGGTGCCCGAGGAACTCACGTACTCGGCGTCGTACCCGGCGTCCGCGCTGGCCGCGCTCACGACGCTGACGCCGGGCGCGACGAGGTCGGGTTTCACGCGGAATCCGATGGGCGTCGGGCCGCGCGACGAGAAGTAGGCTAACTGGCCGTTCTTGTCGGTCGCGCCGACGGTGATGGCACCGCTGGCGACGCCGGGACTCCTGACGGTGGCGGCGTCGGGGCCGTCGTTCCCCGCGGCGACGACCACGACGGTGCCACGCGCGAGGGCGTGGTCGATGGCGGCGCGGTACGGGTCCACCGACCGCCCGCGGGTGACCGGGCCGCCGATGCTGATGCTGACCACGTCCGCGCCGGACTCGACGGACCAGTTGATGGCACGCACCACGTCCGAGGTCGAAGCGCGGCCGTCGCTCCCGACCGCGCGGGCGTCGAGGAGCGAGGCGTTCGGTGCCACGCCGACGTACTGCCCGCCGCTGGCGGTGCCGTCGCCAGCGACGATGCCAGCGACGTGGGTGCCGTGGCCGACCGGGTCGGGGGCGCTCGTCCGCGCTCCCTCGCCCGTGAAGTCGCGCTCGGCGACCACGTTCCCGAGGTCCGGATGGTCCCCGTCGATGCCGGAATCGACCACCGCGACGGTGACGTTCCGGCCCGACGCGCCGTGGGCCGCGCGCGCCTCGCCGACGCCGGTCGCGTCGGTCACTTCGTCCAAGCTGATTTCGTACTCCACGTCGAGAGCGACCCGCTCGACCCGGTCGTTCGCCGCCAACTCCTCGAAGGCGGCTCCGGCCGCTGGCTTCCGGACGGCGGCGGCCACGGCGTCGATGCTCGCCAGCGACTCGTCGTCGGTCAGCCCCGACACCTCGCGGACGGGCGGGGACCCGGACGGTCGCGTCGGGTCGGACTCCTCAGCGGCCGTCGAGACGATGACCGGAATCGTCTCGCGCTCGCGGTCGGTCAGGTTCTGGCGTCGGAGGAGGTCCACGTCGAACAGCCGCCTGTCGAAGCGCCGGAAGTCGATGCCGGTCGGGTAGACGTAGGTGCCCTCGCTCGTGACCACCTTCCGGAGGTCGGCGTCGGGCCGCGTCCGGTAGCGAATCGACCCGTTGCGCTCGACCACGCGGACGCGATGGCCCGTCACGAGCGTGACGTTCCCGACGACCGTTCCCGACGTGTCCGATACTGTCGTCGCGTTCCCGGCGTCGGTGTCGGTCGCCGGAGCGTCGAGACTCCGGACTCCCGCCGTCGGTCCATTGCGGTTGAGCGAGGCCGGGTCGGCCCCGGCGGCCGAGGAGAACGAGTCGGCCGACTCCGCTACCGGTTTCGGCTCGCTCACCGGCGGGACCGCGGCCGCGCCGACGGCCTGTCCGACCAGCGCGCAGGCGACGAGGAGCGCCAGCAGGGTCCTGCGACTCGGCCGCCGCGCTTCGCCGCGCCGCCGTCGCGTCACTCCGACCATGTCGTTCGAACTGTGCTACCAGATTTATGGGACGTAAATATAGCCGTCGAAAGTCCCTCCTCGTGACTGACCGTTCGGCTTTCCGACTGCTTCCGCCGCCATCGACGCACACTCGCCGGGCGGGTCCGTCGGTCGTGGCCACTGATTAAGAAATGTCTGCGATGGTTTAAAGTATATATAGAAGTCTACGAGCCACCTTTTACCACGTCGAAGAAAGCAGAACAATTCCGAACCGCTTGGCGGGCGCTACGCCGTCGTAATTACCGAGGAGACCGTCGCGGTCGCGTTGATGGTGGTCGTGGTCTCGGTGAGCGCGTCAGACGTAGTGGTCGTAGTTTCGGTAGCCGCGTCGGAGGTGGTCGTCTCGGACGCGGTGGTGGTGTCGGACGTAGTTGTCTCGGATGTAGTGGTCGTATCGGACGTGGTGGTGGTATCAGAGCCAGTGGTCGTGTCGGACGTAGTTGTCTCGGACGCGGTGGTCGTGTCGGAGGCAGTAGTGGTGTCCGACGTGGTCGTGGTGGTTTCGGAAGTCGTGGTAGCACCGCTCGTCGTCGTGGTCGTCTCGGCCGTGGTCGTCTCCGATGTCGTGGTGTCAGTAGTGGTCGTAGTCGTCTCGGCCGTGGTCGTCTCCGATGTCGTGGTGTCAGTAGTGGTCGTAGTCGTCTCGACAGTAGTGGTATCGGCGGTGGTCGTAGTCGTCTCGGCAATAGTAGTATCGGTGATTGTCGTGGTCGTCTTGGCAGTAGTGGTATCGGCGGTAGTCGTGATTGTCGTGGCAGTAGTGGTATCGGCGGTGGTCGTGGTCGTCTCGGACGTGGTACTCTCGGTGGTGGTGGTCGCATCGGACTCGTCGGAGTCGTCGCTCCCGTCCGATCCGTCGTCGGAGTCACCCGCGCCACCGCTCGAACCGCCAGCGTCGCCACCGTCGGCGGCGTCGCCGTCGGCCCCGCCCGAGGAGACCGCCTCGTCGGTCGTCGCGGTCGCGTTCGCGGTGGTCCCGCCGTCCGCCGACCCGCCGCCCGGCGGTTCGCCGGGCGTCGTCGCCTCGGGGGACTCGCTCGTCGTCGCGTCGGTCGTCGGGACCTCCTCGGTCGGACTCGCGGTCGCGTCCGGTTCGGGCGGTTGGGTCGTCAGCGGCACGTCCGCACCGCCGCCGTCCTCGCCGACCGGCACCGGAACGCCCGTGAGCGCCGAACTCACGCCGGCGAGGACCAGCGCCACGCCCGCGACCAGCAGGACGCGCTGGAACGTCTCCACGGCGTCGGTGCCCGACGACGAGCGGAGACGAAAGCGTAGCTCCTCGACCCGCGGGCCGACGACCGGGAGCGACGCGCCGACCTGCAACACCTCGTCGGCGTCGAGCGCGCCGGTCAGGAGCGCGAGCGTCCCGAAGACGACGAGTCCCGCGACCGGCACGACCGCGAGCGCGACGAGCGACTCGCCGAGCGACTGCGAGAGCGCGACGACCAGTCCGCCCCCGACCAGCACCGTGACGCCGCCCCGGAGCAATCTGGCGTCGGCCAGCGGGTCGAAACCGAGTCCCCGCGCGCTCCAGACGTGCAGGAAGAACATCGACCCGTAGCTGACGCTGGTCGCCACCGCCGCGCCGTGCATTCCGTAGCGGTTGATGAGGAGCCAGTTCAGGACGACGTTGGCGAGCGCGGCCGCCCCCGTCGCCGCGATGAGTCGCCCGAGGTCGCCCTTCGCCTGTCCGACCGCGAGGAGGGGCCGGGCGACGGCGAACCCGACCGCGCCGGGCAACAGGAGGTACAGCGGCGTCAGCGATGCGACGTACTCGTCGGGCCAGAGCATCGGCACCGCGACGGGCGCGAGCGACCCGATACCGACCGCCAGCAGTGCGGTGAACAGCAGGCTGTAGCGCGTGATTTTCGCGGTCATCTGGCTGATGCGTTCGGTGTCGCCGTTCGACCAGAGCTTCGAGGTCGAGTGCAACAGGACCGTCTGGAGGGCCATCGGCGCGACCCAGAGGAACTCCGCGAGGACGAGCGCGACCTTGTAGAACGCGGTGGCCGGGCCGTCCACTAACACGCGAATCATCAGCACGTCCACGTGGTACATCGACATCAACAGGGCGACCAACACGACGCTCATGCCGTTGAACGACAGCAGTTCCCGGCGGGGGAACGACCGCGGCGCGATACGCATCGACCCGCGTATCGACACCTGCCGCGCGACGATGGCGAAGCCCAACAGCGCCGAGAACGAACTCCCGACGATGTGGCCCGCCAGCACGCCCTCGACGCCGTAGCCGAGGGACGCCAGCGCGAGCGCGGCCCCGACGAACGTCAGGCGGTTGGTCACCCGGACCAACTCCGCGGAGGGTTCCAGCCCGAACCCCATCAGCGTCCGGCGGGCGTACGACCGGAACTGCGCGGCCACGACCAACCCGCCCAACAGCAGGAAGTAGCGCCGGAACTCGTCGCCCTCGACCAGTCGCGCCAGCAGGTCCGACTGGGCGAACCACGCCATTGCGCCCGCGCCGACCAGCGCCAGCAACACCGCGAGTCGGAAGTAGAACCCGACCACGCGCTCGTGCCACGACGAATCGGCGCGCTCCTCGCCCAAAAATTTCTGCACGCCGTCGGTGACGCCCGAACTGACGAAGATCATGAAGATGGAGAACACCGACAGCAGGAAGCTGTAGTCGCCGTAGTCGGCCTCCCCGAGGAGGCGCGCCAACAGCGGCGACGAGAAGATACCGACGGCTAACACGACGAGTTTCGTGCCGACGACGGAGACGAAGCCGCGGGCGATGGAGTCGCTCATGGGGTCTCAGGGAACGAAATCGAGGCAGTCGGCGGCCAGCACTATCGGTCCCGGTCCACCGTCTCGCCGGGCGGGGTCGTCGCGCCCGACGAGAGACGGACGCCGGGGTCGATGCTGGTGTCGATGCCGGTCTTGGCGTCGTCGCCGACGACCGTGCCGAACTTCCGGCGACCCGTCGAGACGCGCTCGCCTTTCACCGTCAGCTTCACCGGCTCGTCGTCGTGGCGGAGGTTCGCGGTCACGGTACCCGCGCCGAAGTTGACGCGCTCGCCCAGCACGCTGTCGCCGACGTAGCTCAGGTGGCCGACCGTCGCGCCCGCCCGGAGGAGACTGTTCTTTATCTCGACGGCGTGGCCGACTTTGGCGTCCGGGCCGACGACGGTGTTTCCCCGGACGTAGGCGTTCGGCCCCACACTCGCGCCCTCCCGGACGACCGCGGGTCCCTCGATTACCACGCCGGATTTCACGGTCGCGCCCTCCTCGACCACGACCGGGCCGTCGAGGGTCGCGTCGTCGCTCACGTCGCCCGCGACGCGCGGGGAAATCTCCGCGACGCGGCGCTCGTTGGCCGCCAGCAGTTCCCACGGGCGACCCACGTCGAGCCAGTCGCCGAGTTCGACCGGCGTCACGTCGAACTCCGCGACCACGCGGTCCAACACGTCGGTCAGTTCGTACTCGCCGCGCTCGCTTCGAGAGACGCCGAGCCAGTCGGTCGTCTCCTC
The DNA here is from genome assembly GCF_004765815.2 of Halorussus salinus. Lineage (NCBI taxonomy): Archaea > Methanobacteriati > Methanobacteriota > Halobacteria > Halobacteriales > Haladaptataceae > Halorussus > Halorussus salinus. The sequence goes on from NZ_SBIS02000014.1 coordinate 54,749, forward strand.
GGGGAAGACGTAGGCTCCGGCGTTCGCCAGATTCGTCGGCGGGTCCGCGGGCTTCTCCACGATGTCGGTGACGCGCCCGCCGTCCGTCGAGAGGACACCGTAGTTCGACGGCTCGTCGGCCCGAAACGCGCCGACCGCGGGCGCGGAGTCGAACAGGTCCGTCAGACTCTCGGGGTCGTAGAGGTTGTCGCCGTTCAGCACGGCGAAGTCGCCGTTCAACTGCGGACTCGCGGCCCGAACCGCGTCGGCGGTGCCGGTCTGTTCGTCCTGCTCGGCGTAGGCGACCGGGACTCCGGCGTACTCCTCGCCGAAGTACTCCCGGACCTCCTCGGCCCCGTAGCCGACGACCAACACGAGTTCGTCGGCCCCGGCCCGAATCGCGGCGTCGGCGACGTGCGCGACCAGCGGCCGGTCGGCGACGGGGAGCATGGGCTTTGCCGTCTCGTCTGTCAGGGGTCGCATTCGCGTGCCTTTCCCGGCGGCGAGAATCGTGGCCTGCATTCTACTCGTCAGTTCCCCCACGAGGAGGTTTACTATTCGGCGATTAAACCGGCTCGACCGGACCCGGACCGACCCGACTCCGCCCCGGTTCGACCGGACGCGACACGACCGGACCTCCTCGCCGAGGAGGCCCCCGAATCGCGGCTCCTCCCACGTCACTCCGGTCGGTAACGAGAGGTTCTCGAACTGCGCATTCGACCGATTTCGGCCGGGAGAAGCCTTACTAGACGTATAATTAACCCGAACCGCACCGACGGTGAGAGCGATGCAGCGAGACACGACCGCGAGCGACGAATCCGCAGACGAGTTCTGGACCGACGGCGCAACTGCCGACGGCGCGACCGGCGAGAATGGCACTGTCGGCGACGGCGGGGCTGGCGACGACGGGACCGCCGACGACGGGACTGCCGACGAGCGCCCGCCGGGGTCGCTGGGCACCCGCGTCTGCTTGGCGCTGACCGACGAGGAGGACGTTCACCCGTGGAAGTCGCCGCCGCTGTACGAGGTTCTCGACCCCGGCGTGCTGGAGGCGCTCGACGGGCAGGACAACGACGAGTGGCGACTCGAATTCCGGGCCGGAACCCACACCGTCGTCGTCTCGGGGGACGGCGAGGTCCGGGTGGACGGCGAGCGGTTCACCGACCGGGACTACCGCGAGGCGCTGGCGGAACTGGACGACGGCGAGACCGGCCGTCGGCGATTCGTTCGATGACGCGCGTCGGCGACGACTCCGACGACGGCGGCGGCTTGTTCGACCGGAAACCACCTCAGAGTGCTTCGTCGCCCGCGATGGAGTCCGCGGCGCTGGCGATTCGCTCGCGTTCTGCGTGAGCCTCCCGCCAGTCTTCGACCAGTCGCGCGCCGAGTTCCCGGAGGTCGTCGTTTCGACACTCGCTGGTCTCGCCGGTGTCGAGGTCGTAGAGTTCGTCGGTGTGCGGGTACCAGATGTACTTCCAGCCCTCGCCGCGGACCGCGACCGTCGGCATCCGGTTGTGCGAGAAGACGTGGGTGTCGAGCGCGTCGTCGTACTCCTCGCCCCGCGCCAGCGACCCGAGGAGGTCCGGGAGGTTCCGCAACGAGAACGGTTTCTCGACGGTGCCCTCGGGACCGTTGGCGACGACGAGGGGCACGTCGGTTAGCTCCTCGTAGAGGTCCCGGCCGTGGCCGTACATCCCGTGGTCGCCGAACGCCTCGCCGTGGTCGCCGTGGATTACTAACAGCGGGTCGTCGGCGAGGTCCCGCTCAGCGCGCCCGACGAACTCGTCGGTGTAGCGAATCGTGTCCTCGTAGGTGTCGGTCAGCACGTCGTGGAATTTGGGAGTGAGACCGTCGCCGTCCCGGTCGGCGAACAGCGCGAGGTTGGCCGGGTAGCTCGCCAACCGCGAGCGCGACCGGTAGCCCCTCGGCGGGAGGTAGGGCAGGTGAACGTCCACGAGGAACACCCAGCAGAAGTACGGCTCGTCGGCCGATTCGGTCCACGACACGATGTCGTCGTAGAACGCCTCCCACGACATGAACATGTCTTGGCCCTGCCACCAGTTCATCGCCTTGACAGCCAGCGACGACAGGGCGTTGGTCTGCTCGCCGTCCTTCAGGAAGCTCTCGGAGGCGTCGTCGTCCATGAAGTCCTCGAAGTGGTCGAACCCCTCGTCGAAGCCGAAGTACCGGGAAGTCCACGGGTTCGCCGTGAACGCCGCGGTCTCGTAGCCCATCCGGGAGAACTGTTGGGCCACCGTGTCGCGGGCCGAGAGGTGGTCGCGGATGTGGGCCTTCATCGACGCGCGGTCGGAGCCTTTCGCGCCCTCGCGCTCTATCGGGAACTCGCCGGTCAGGAACGTGGTCGCCGAACCGTGGGTCGCCGGGGCCGGAGCGACGGCGTTCTCGAAGGTCAACCCCTCGTCGGCGAGGCGGTCCATGTGGGTCGTCAGGTTCCCGTCGCCGCCCGCGAACCCGCAGTGGTCGGCGCGGATGCTGTCTATCGTGAGCAACACGACGTTTCGCTCGTCGGACATGACTCACTCCACGCGGTCCCCGCCGATTATTATCCCGTCGCTAAGTCCGTCTATCCCGTCTCTAAGGCGACTCCCGCGGAGTCGCCCCGCTCGTAACGATGACGCCGACTTTTGTGTGCCGGGGTCGGGTGTCCGGACATGGGCAAGGCAGAACAGCAGTCCGCCGACGCCGCCGTATCGGCCGATTCAGACGACCAGTCCGCTGGCGACGACACCCGGAGTCTCGCAGTCCCCGACCGCCTCGTGAGTCGCGTCGAGCGACGACTCCCCCGGACCGACTTCGACGCGCCCGAGGAGTACGTCGCCTACGTCCTCGAAGAGGTGCTGGCGCAGGTCGAGTCGGAAGCCAGTGATAGCTACGAACAAGTAGACGACGACGAGGTCGAACAGCGACTTCAATCGTTGGGCTACCTCGACTGACCGCCGCGTTTTCTCCCGAATTTCGAGACTTACCGACCGGTAGCACCGCTCGTCGCCGACGCGCTTCTCTCGTCGCCTTCGACGCGCTCGACCAGCGCGACCGCCTCGTCGAACAACTCGCTCGCGCGGTCGTCGGTCTCGGCCTCGGCGGTCACCCTGACGAGCGGTTGGGTCCCGCTCGCGCGAACGAGGAGCCACCCGTCTTCGACCTCGACGCGAACCCCGTCGCGGGTGTCCAACTCGTCGTGTCGGTCGGCGAGCGCGTCGGCGACGCCCGCCATCGTCCCGCGCTTGTCGTCGGTCCGGACGCTGGTGCGCTTTGTCGGGTAGGTCGCCACCGTCTCGACCAGTTCCGAGAGCGGCCCCTCCTCGGCGACGAGTTCGGCGAGTCGGCAGGCCGCCAGCGGGCCGTCGGGACAGTGCGCCTCGTCGGGCCATATCCACGCGCCGCTGGGTTCGCCGCCGAAGACGACGCCCTCGTCCCGGAGTCGGTCGGCGACGTAGCCGTCCCCGACTCGCGTCCGGGTGAGCGAGGCACCGACCGATTCGAGCGCGTCGTCCACCGCGAGACTCGTGTTGAGCGGCGCGGCGACTCGCGTTCCCTCCTCGGCGTAACGCCGCCCGAACAGCGCCAACAGCACGTCCCCCGCGACGAACTCGCCGTCTTCCGTGACGGCCATCGTTCGGTCGGCGTCGCCGTCGTGAGCGACGCCGAAGTCGGCGTCTCCTCGGGCGACGATGGCCCGCAAGTCCGCGCAGTGGTCGGCGGTCGGTTCGCTGGGTCGCCCCGAGAGGCGGCCGTCGCGCTCGCCGTTCAGCGTCGTCACCGAACAGCCGAGGTCCCGGAGCGCGTCGGCGGTCAGGACGCCCGGCCCGTTGCCCGCGTCCACGACGACCGACAGGTTCGCGCCGTCGCGGCCCTCCTCGCCGTCGAGACCGTCCCCGTCTCCGAGACCGTCCGCGCCGCCGAGGTCGGTCGCCTCGCGGAGGGCGTCGCGGTGGTTCGCTTCGAGGTCGGGCGCGGCAATCTCGCTCCCCAACTCGCTGGACGACCGAGGAGTGAACCGTCCGTCGCCCACTCGGTCGGCGACGGCGTCGAGTTTCGGCCGGTCGAACGCTCGGGAGGTCACGTCCCACAGTTTCAGCCCGTTGTCCGTCGGCGGGTTGTGGCTCGCGGTCACTTCGACCCCCGCGTCGCAATCGACCTGCCAGACGCTCCGCGCGAGGGTGGGCGTGGCGACGACGCCCGCCCGCACCGCGTCGGCACCGCAGTCCCGGAGGCCCGCGCTCACCGCGTCGGCGAGCAACTGGCCGCTCTCGCGGGCGTCCCTGCCGACGACGACGCGCTCGTAACCCTCGGAGGCCAAGGCCCGGCCCACGTCGAAGGCCAACTGCGCAGTCACTTTTCCGCCGACTTCGCCGCGAACGCCGCTGGTTCCGAACATGGATAGCTCGTCGCGGGCGGGGACACTGAGTATGCGCCGGATAAATCTGTTAGTCGGCCGAGTGCATCGCGCTCCCCGAGTCGTTCACCGTAGTCCCGCGCTCACCGCAGTCTCGCATTCACCGCAGTCGCCGACAGTTTCCGCAAGGCGAGAGGCCGCGGTCTTTCGCCCGGCCGAGGGTCACCGTGTCGAGTTCGTCGGCGTCCGCGTTGCGGTGACATCCGCACCGGGGTTTCCCGTTCGTGAGGTCGTGGTAGGCGTAGGTGTTGGTGCCGTTCCGCGTGAACACCCCGACCACGGTGTCATCTCCTCGCGTGTCCGCGCGAGCGCGTCGGTCGCGCTCGGCCCGGTTCGGCGGGCTCTCGGCCGGTTCGTCGCCGCCGCACCGGTGGTTCCCGGTCCGCGCGAGGTAGCGACCGCAGTCCGGGCACTGTTCGAACTCGTCGGACTCCTCGACGAGTTGCAATATCGGTTTGTCCCCCATACCGACCCGTCGTCGCCCGAGGCTTTCATTATGCGCCTGCTACCGATTGTCCCGCGAGCGAGCCGCGGCGACGGACCGCGTTTCGAAATCGGGACGGCGTTAGCAGGTGTCTAGCCCGCGATTATCGCCCGTATAGGTAGGTGGGTAGGAGCCGTCGTCTCGGACGGAGCGTCTTTCACCGAGCGCTCCCGAGGAGGGACGACCACGCGGCCGGACTCCGGACCATCTCCTCGACGGGCGGAGTCGGGATACCGTCGCGCCCCTGCCACCGGGCGTGACGCGCGAGGTCGGCGACTCTTCACGGGGCGACCTCACCGCCCGTCGATTGGCGTCTCGCCGCGTCGTTCTCTCCGTTTTCCGCGACTCGCGCCCGACAGCGACCGGTCCGAGGAGTAACGTTTATTCCGCCCCGCCACCGTCTGTCGGGAAATGCCCGCCACTCGACGCCGCTTTCTCGCCGGGAGTTCGACCGCCGTCGGTCTCCTCGGCGGTTGCGCTGGTCTCGGCGGCCAGTCGGGGAGAGTCGAGGAGTTGACCATCGAACTCGGAAACGGGACCGACGAGCGCCACGCGTTCCGCTTCGCGGTCGAGACCGCCGAGGGACTCGGCGAGTGGGAGTCGCACGAGGTCCCGCCGGGGACGAAGGAGTCGGTCGTGAGAGACCCGGCCGCGGGCGAATCCCCGGTCGCGGTCCGCGGTACCGTCGATGGAAAGTCGGCGCGGGGGCGACTCCTCGGGGTCGAGAACGCGGACCGCGACCTCTGTCCTCGCCTCCTCTTCGAGTACGGCCGTACCGACGAACCGGTGTTTCTCCAGTACTCTGACGCGGAGTGTGACGAATCGTAGAGACGGAGAAGAAAGAAGCCCGGATGCAGGGCGGCGAGCGCGAGAGCGCGCGGCAGTTCCCGGCGTCGGCCGCGCTACTCGTCGGGGCTGTCGATTATGCTACTCCTCGCGGCGGAACTTCCCCGCGACCCCGGCCGCGACCAGCGCGACGGCCGTCACCGCAGCGATGGCGACGCTCACCCCGAGGGGAACCGGGGAACCGGGGACCATCGCCCCGAGGAGCGCCGCGAGCGCGAGTCCGAAGCCCGCGCCGCCGAGCGCGAGTCCGAAGCCCGCGCCGCCGAGCGCGAGCGGCGACCACGCGTGGTCGTCGGCTCCGGTGTCCTGTGCCCCCTCGTCGCGCTCGGCGTCGGCCGGTTGAGGCTCGGTCGCGTCGTCGTCGCGCATCGAAGGCTCCTCGTCGAGGTAGCGGTCGAAGGCGTCGGTGCGCTCGGTGCGTTCCACGATGCCGCGATTTTGCTGGTACTGGATGATGCCCTCCTCGTCCAGTTTCGGGAGGTGGGACTGGTAGAGCGCGATGTAGACGCGCTGGCGTTCTTGGGACTTGAGCGCCGCGACCGTGGTGTCGTGTTCGACGGCCGCTATCTTCTCGGTGATGTCGGTCATCTTTACCGGCGTGTCGTGTTCCTGTAGGTACTTCAGGACGAGACGACGGCGGCGACACTGGAGAACGTGGAAGATGTCGTCGCGCGTGAGTTCGTCGGTCTCGTCGGTCTCGGTCGCGTCGTCGGCTATCTCGGTCGTGTCGGTCGATTCGACGGGGTCCTTGCTTGCAGACATGGACGGTCTGATTCACCATTACCAGTCGGGGGATTAATACCGGGGAGACCGTTACCACTGTTATGGGGAGTTGGAGCGTTGTTTCGGCCATTTCCCGCCTCTTCCGTATCGTTCACCCACGTATGAACTATGTTCTGTAGTGGTTCAGAGTATTTTATCTACACTTCGTAACCGATGGTTCGGGTCGAAATCAGCCGGGTGGCGCTGTGGTGGTTCGGGCCTCGTCCCCGGCGTCAGTGTCGGTGCGCTCGCTCTCCCGCGTCGTTCGGAGCGAGTGCCGAGGAGCCACGACCTGCGGGACGCTCGGAACCGACAGTCGGTCGAATCGGGGGACCAGACGCACCGAAACAGTCGCTCGAAGCGGTGAAACAGAGTTTCGAGTCCTCGAAACAGTGGGCGACCGAGCCGAAACGGACCTCGGGCGTCTAAATCCACTTTCGGTCGAAAGTAGGCCGCGGCTCTCGACCGCGTTCGACTCGGCCCCCGCGCTCGCGTGCGGTCGTCGGCGAACGGACCGGGGCGAGCAGGACCGTTCGCTGGCCCGGTAGGCGGCGTGGTCGCCCGCCGGATTGCTCGCCGACCGAGCTACCGGCTGTCGGCTCCGACCGAATCGGCCGGGTTGGACTGCCGACCGGCCGGGTTGGACTGCCGACCGGTCGGTCCGGACTGCCGGTCAGCTAGTCCGGGCTACCGGTCAGTTGGTCCGGGCTACCGGTCAGTTGGTCCGGACTACCGACCGGTCGGCGTCGCGGTCCATCCGCCGGGCTTGCCCGACGGCGGAACGTCTCTGGGCATGGCGGGGTCGGGTACCGCGTCCTCCAGACAGATGAGGTTCTCGCGGCCGATTTGGACCTTCGTGAGTTCGTCGTCGTCGGCCATCGCGGAGAGTCGCCTGCTGACCTTCGCCTTCGACCATCCGGTCGCATCCACGATTTCGCTCTGGCGCATCCGGCCGGACTCGGCGCGGAGCATCCGCTGGACGAGTTCCGCGTCCGAGACGAGTTCGACCTCCGCGGCCTCGACCACGTCGGCGGCGGTCCGCTCGTCGGGGTCGATTCGGTCGGCGGCGAGCGTGCCGGAGGCGTCGGCGCTCGCGCTACCGACAGCGTTTCGGGTGCCGTCGCTGTCCCCATACCCGAACTCGGCGGGTCGAGCGGACTCGCCAGTTTCGAGTGACTCGGCGACTTCGACTGCGGACCCGGACGCCCCGGAACCCGTCGGCGATTTCACGCGGTCGTGCAGTTTCGCGCGATTGCACCGCTCCGTGGGACCGCTTCGCTCCGTGGCACCGTCGCGTTTCGCGCGACCGTCGCGCTGGCCCGAACGGTCCGACTGAAAGCGATTCGGCACGGCACGAGCGATGCGGGGACCGAGCGAGGCCCAGTCCCAGCGAGTCAGGAAGACGGTGAGTCCGACACCAGCCCAGAACCCGAGGACGCCCCCGGTAATCCACGCCGGAGAGAGCGAGTCGTGGGGACTGACGCCCAAATCGACCTCGGTCTTGTCACTCAGGAAGTCCCCGTCCGTGTCGGTCGCGAGGGGGTCCGTACCGAGGCGTTCGACCTCGACTTGGTCGTTCAGCCCGTCGCCGTCGGTGTCGGCGACGACCGGATTCGTGCCGACGGTGCGCTCCTCGCCGTCGAGGAGACCGTCGCCGTCGGTGTCGGCGGCGGTCGGGTCGGTGTTACCCTGCAACTCCGCGTCGTCGGCGACGCCGTCGCTGTCGGTGTCGGTCGAAAGCGGGTCGCTGCCCGCTTGGACTTCGGTGTAGTCCGAGAGGCCGTCGCCGTCGGTGTCCACGGCGGTCGGGTCCGTGCCGCGCTCGCGCTCGTCGTCGTCGGGCAGTCTGTCGCCGTCGGTGTCCACCATCGTCGGGTCGGTGCCCGCCTCGACTTCGGTCCGGTCGTCGATGCCGTCGCCGTCGGTGTCCACGGCGGTCGGGTCAGTCGAGTAGGTGGCGACCTCCTCGCCGTCTCCGAGCCCGTCGCCGTCGGTGTCGGCCGCGGTCGGGTCGGTGTTCGACTCGACTTCGGCGGAGTCCGTGAGTCCGTCGCCGTCGCTGTCGGTCGCGCCGACATCGGTCCCGAGGTCGAGTTCGCGCCGGTTGGTCAGTCCGTCGCCGTCGATGTCACCGGACTTCACCGCGAGGCCGACCGTGAAGGTGTCGAGCGTCGCGTTCGTCGTCGCGTTCCGGAGGGCGAGCGTCGCCCGCGTCGCGTCCCCCGAGAAACTCCCGTTGGGCGCGACCGAGACGACGGTGTCGTTCGTGCCGACGACCGTCACGTTCGAGGAGTCGGTGGCGTTCACCGCGAAGCGTTGGCACGTCGCCGCGGTTCGATTCGCGTCGGAGTCCGTAGAGAGACAGAGAGAGTAGACGCCGGACTCCTCGAACGCGAGGTCCGCGGCGAACTGCCGGACGCTCGACCGCCAGACGTAGGGCGTCCCGTTCACCGACGCGAACTGCTCGCCGGATATCGCGACGTTCGTCACGTTGGGTGCCGACGCCGTCGTGGTGATGGGCGTCGTGTCCCGAGAGACGGTGTCTTTCGCCGAGTGGGCGGACACTACCGTTCCGCTCGCCGCCGCGACGTGGGGGAGCAGCCCCACCGAGAGGAGAAGTAGCACGGCACCGACAACTCCTCCTTTGGTAATTTTCTTACTCATGGCTAGTTGTCGTGAGTGTCTCCATCCCACGAGTATATAGCTTACGACCGATTAATCAGACATTCGTCTAACTATATCACCTTATTTAATACCTCTCGAATTTTATGATAGTGGGAGACGAGATTCGACTTTCATCGTGCAAGAGTCAGACGTAGTTCGTTTTGCTTTCATAATGCTACGTACGGGTTTAGGGGCCTGCTAAATTCAGTCTCGTAGTCGTGAGCTTCTGAATACCTAATTTTGGACGTGCGTCTAATTTTATCCCGGTCGGGTAACCGAGGCGATTCTTTCTCTCACGAACCGGACATTAAACGGTTGCTAAGGCCTCAAGCCATCGTTTTGGACTCGGCATCGACACCCGTTTTCCCGGCGTCGGCAAGAGTGGCCGACCGTTGCGCTGGTGCTACAGTATCACTTCTCCGACATCAGTCGCCATCTGTCTGAAAACGGACCCCGACACGTCGAGGAGTGGACGTGACAACCGGCAGGGACTGACGCCGCGCCGACCTCGGCTCAGGCGTTCACCATCGCGTCGAACAGCGCCGGATACTCGCGGAGTTTCGCGCGGCCGACCAGCGCGTAGCAGTACGCCTTCAACTGCTCGCGCCAGTGGGGTCGCTGGTCGAGTCCGCCGAACCCGACCACCGCGACTTGGAGGTCCTCGACCGCGCGCGAAACCTGTCTGGTGAGCAAGGGCGGCGGGTCCGACCCCACGACCGACCGATAGGTGGACCGCGCGCGACGCTTCGCCGCGAGCGTGTGTCCCGAGTCGAAGGTTCGGTCGCCGGGTTCGACGACGAGGTTGTCTACTACGAAGTCGTGGGCGCGACGCTGTGCGAGTCCCGTCGAGAACTCGACGGCGCGATACACCGGCAGGTCCGACGCTTCGTCCACTCCGAACCGGTAGTCGTAGTCGTAGCACCACCGCAGGAGACGCGACCGGGCGAACTCGTAGGGCTGGCTGGGACCGTCGTCCCCGCTCGCCTCGACTTTCGCTTGGAACTCCGACCGGACCTCCTCGCGGGAGGGGAACGAGTCGATGCCCGCACGGAACTCGTCGGCGACGCTCCGGAGGTGGTCGGCGTACGGAGCGGTGGCACCGTCGAGTTTCCCGCCGAGGAGGTCGCGGTATCGCTCGGCGGTCCGGACGTGGAGCCTCGCCTGCAGGAGGTTCGCCGTGATGGCACCGAAGTCGTCGGCGTCGTACTCTCGGGAGTCGGAAGCGTCCTCGCCCGCACCGTCGCTCTCGTCGGCCAACGCGTCGTACTCGTCGTGGAACCGGGCCATCACGAGGTGGCGCTCGACGGCGTAGTACCACGCCAAGTCGCGGCCGGGGGCGACGGTCGGGTACGGCTTCAGGTCGTCGGCGACGCGCCCGCTCCGGTCGCGGAGTCGTCGGCTCCGGTCGGCGAGCGACTGGAGGTCAGTCTTACCAAGCTTGGCGCGCGCGAACCCCAACTCCTCGCCAGCGAACTGGAGGCCGTAGCCCGCGTCGAACAGCGCCTCGTGGTAGTTTCCGTTTCCGAGGGCCTCGCGTGCGTTCTCCAACCACCCGCCAGCACCGGTGAAATGCTCGTCCGTCTCGATTCGCTTCCGGAGTCGTTTCCCTTCCGATACCGTTTCCGCCAAGAGTTCGACTGCTTCGCGGGCGTGGGCCTCTGTCACGGTCGGTTGCCACAGCTCGCGGACTTCGGGCGGCGTCGGATACACCTCGGTCGCCCAGTCGGTCAGCACGTCCGGGAGGGCGGTCGGGGTCGTCGCGCCGACGGCGAGGGTGGTACCGCCAGCGGCTCCGGCGAGACCGCCGAGGAGCCGTCGTCTGGTGAGAGAGAGGTCGGGAACCATCTGAACGGCAGACACGTTCCGACCGACCGGGGAAAAGTCGTCCGATAGCGCCACTGCGACCTCGGGGTCCCGTGACGGCCTGTCGGCGGACGCCCGAGACTGGCCGCAAACCGTCGGTCAGTTCGACCCGGTGATGATGTCGGCGAGTTCGTCGCGGTCGAACAACTGCTCTTCTTCGGGAACGTCGGGGAGTCGGTCGTCGGTCACGTCGCCCGGCCACTCGCCGAACTGGTCGGGGTAGAGTTGCTTGCCGAGCATCTCCGTCTGGAAGAGGTTGATGATCGGCCCCTGATAGGGCGTGCCACCGATGTAGAGGTTATCTTCCTGAACGGCCGTGAGTTCCTGCCCCAGCGGGCTGTCTCGCAACCCCTCGACGGTCGCTTGGGTGGCGTCCTTCCCGTTCCAGTCGCGGTAGTTGACGCCGAAGTGGAAGATGAGTATCTCCGGGTCCGCCTCCAAGAGAGCCTCGTAATCGACTTGTATGCTCGTCTGACCGCCGTACTCCCCGTCGAACGCGTCGAGGATTTCCATGTCGCGGTAGTGTTTCTTGCCGTACGTGTTCTCCAGACCCGTGTCGGGGTCGTAGACGGTGAAGCCACCGTCGGTCTCGGGGTTGTTTCTCGCGTTCAGCACGTCGACCGTCGGTTGCTCGGACTTCGACGGGACCCGCGAGCGCATCTCCTCCATGGCCGTTCGATAGAACTCGTTGAGCGCCGCGGCCCGCTCGGACACCTGAAACAGGTCGCCGTAGCGGCTGACGAACTCCGGGATGGAGTAGTACGGGTACGACTGCCCGTCGGGCCAGTTGGGCCACTCGCCGCCGCGCTTCCGGCGACTCACGTTTCCGAAGAACGGAGCGATGTTGTCGTGAAGCTCCTCGATTTCGGTCTCGTCGCTCCCGTAGTACGAGATGAACCGGTTCGGGTCGGTGGCGAGCAGGTCGGGGTCGAGTTCGTACAGGAACTCCTTTTTCACCGCCCAGTCCTCGGTCAGCACGCGGTCGAGCGAGTCCGGGTCGGGCGCGGAAACGCCGGGAAGCTTGTCGTAGAACCCGGTGAACCAAAACTGGGGACCCTCGGCCGCGACGATTTTGTCGCTCTGGCCGAGCGCGGTCATAACGTCGGCCTCGAAGCCCCAGCCGCCGACGAAGCTCTCCGGGACGGATTCGAGTTCGACCCGTCCGACCGGTTCCATCGTCGCCGTGTCGGTCGACTCCTCGGTCGTGGTCTCGGTCTCAGTCTCGGCTCTCTCCTCGGTCTCGGTCGTCGTTTCGGCGCTCGTCTCCGCCGTAGTCGTCGCCGACTCGGAGTCGCCGCCCGCCGAACAACCGGCCAGCAAACTCCCACCGATAACTGCCCCGCCGTACTTCACGTAGTCCCGCCGCGTCGGTGCCTCACGTTTCTCGTCGTCGCCTGCCATATGTTTTAGGCTAGCCTAAACATTGATAATACTTTTGTTTCTAGACCAGTCAGCCTACAACCCAATTATCAATTCGGGGTGTAGAACGAGAAATTAAACGGGAACTCCACTATCATCGGTCGGTCACGCGATGGTCGGGACAGCAGAATACCGACCACCGACCGACGCGCTCCGCGTTACCCCGAGTGGGTCGATATCGTCACGAATCGGGAAACCGACGCTTCTTCGAGACTGCATCGGTCGATAAATTTGCTATAGCGATTTACAATTTACCATGTAATTGTCCTTTCGGAGGGCGATTCGTTGGTATTTACACAGACTCTCACAGTCAGTACAAACACCGGAAATGTACGTGAGGAGTAAGAAGTTCTCTCCTGTACGGAAATGGCCGATTCAGAACTACCCTTCCCCGAGGTATCCGACTCACGGCCGCGCTACCACCCGTTCGGCAGTGTGCGGTACACCACGTGGCGTATCCCAAACGGTTATACCCTCTCGTCTCGTAGGTCGCCACATGTCGAGTGACCGCGACGAAGGACGATTCACCGAGCGAATCTCGCTAGAAGACGTACTCGGCGTGTTCGACCGCGTGAAGGGCCCCGTCGTCACTTCCAGCGACGTGGCCGACCGACTCGACTGCTCCGGCGAGACCGCGCGCCGGAAACTCCGGGAGTTGGCGGAGACGGGTCGCGTCGAGAGTCGCAAGACCGCGGGGCGCGTCGTCTGGTGGCGCACCGACGCCGAGACGGCCACGACCGAAATCGACCCGGACGACTCGTTCTGGGACGCGGACCCGGTCTCTGGTGACGACGTAGTCGAGGAGTCCGACGTGGACGACCTCCTCTACGGCGAGGTCGATTCCTGATGGTGCAGGGGCCGACGCCGCTGTTCGTGGACACGGGAGCGTTCTTCGCGTGGCGGTACGACCGCGCGACCCGCCACGAGCGCGCCCGCGAGGTGTTCGACGCGATTCGGACCGGCGACCTTCTCTACCGACCGCTGTACACGAGTCGGTCGGTCCTCTCGGAACTGACGACGCTCCTGCTCCGGAAAGCGGGTCACGCCGCGGCACTCGACACGCTGACCACGATTCGAGAGTCGGAGAGTTTCATCGTGCTTCCGGTAGACGAACCCGCGTTCGCCGCCGCGTGCGACGAGTTCGCGCGGTACGACGACCAGCAGATATCGTTCGTGGACCACACGAGTAGCGTCCTCGCCGACGGCCGAGATGTCGAACACGTCTTCGCGTTCGACGACGACTTCCGGACGCTCGGATTCACGCTCGTCCCCCAAGACGTGGACGGACCGTGACTCGCAACATGACGACCGAAACCCCCGACACTACCGACTGGCAGACCGACGACGACGTGTCGTGGACGCTCCTCGCGTCCGACGAACTCGCCGACGCCTACCGCGCGGTCGTCGCACCGGCGCTTCGCGCGGACGGGTTCGACCCCGAAACCGACAAGCCGTCCCACCAGTGGCTCCGCGAGAACGGCTTTCGGTCGCTCGTCTACGCGCTTCGGGAACACCACGACCTGACGTTCGGCGAGTTCTGGCGCGACGAGATAGCCGCGTCCGACCGCGACCGCGACGAGCGCGACTGGGCTACCGACGACGAGCGGACCGTGGAGGCGCTGAACTCCTTCCTCGAATCCCGGACGAACCGCGCCGGACTCGCCGACTCGTCGATTCGGACGCTCCGGTACCGACTGGACCGCTACCTGCGGGCCTACCGCGCGGCAAACGAGACCGACGACCTCGTGACGCCGGTCGCCCGCGATAGCGACGTACCCGCCCGCGAAGCGACCGACGAGTGTTGGGCCGCCTTCGACCGACTCCACGCGCGACTCGACTCGCCGACGACGAAGCGTCGGGTCCTCCTCGCGGTGTCGAACTGGTACGACCACCTCGTCAGACGCCAGTGGGCCGCAGTCAACCCGGCCGACGGTCTCGCCGACGAGTACCGCTGGCGCGACGACGCGAACGACGGCGACGCCGACGAGACGCCCTGTCTCGACGCGAGCCACGTCCGCGCGCTCTTCGAGACCGCCGAGGAGGTTCGCGAGCGCCTCGTCGTGGTCGCGCTCGCCGGGTGGGGTCTCCGACCGAACGAGGTCGCCGCGCTCCACCGCTCGCAGGTCGAGGAGGGCGACGTTCCCTACCTCTCGTTCGCGGAGCGAAAGAACGGCCCCGGCGAGGTGTCGGTGCTGTACGGCAGGGAGGCGCTGGCCGACCGTATCGCCCAACTGCGCGCCCGCGAGTCGTGGTCGGGGTATCTCTTCCCGAGTCCGCACTCGTCGGCCGACCACGTCACGCGCGGGACGGTGTACAACTGGTTCTGCGACCTCGCGGACCGCGCCGGTCTCCCCGACGAGATCGAGGGCGTCTCCGTCTCGCCGAAGCTCTGTCGGCGGTTCTGGTACGACGCCTACACGTCTGTTCTGGAGGCGGTCATGGCTGGCGTCGAGGAGATCGCCAACGAACAGGGGAGTAGCGACCCGCAGGTCGTGATGCAGAACTACCTCTCCGACGAGCGTTCGCGTACCGTCCGCCGGGAGTTCATGCGCGAGCGACTGGCCGACGCGTTCGGTGGCGGATAGTAAATCGTATCTCGATATATAGATTTCCGACTCCCGGACTCGCGAGACCGTCCGTCGCTTGCGCGGTTCGGCACCGTTAATATCATTCGGCGGCCACTGCGAACCGATGGTAGCTGTCGAAGGCGTCGTGGTCGTCGGGCCGGTCACGCTGTTGTGTGTCTACTACGCGTATCGGTTGGCGAACACCGGGCGACTGTACTATCTACTGTCCGGTCTCACCCCCGACCGCTCTCCCGCCCTCGCGGACAGTGAGTCGGTGACTGTCGAGGGTCCCGTCACGGTAGACGACGAGGCACCCGTGAGCGACCGTGCGACCGACGAGGAGACCGGGGAGATAGCGATGTACGTCTGGCGGACGGCGTTCGCGCGGAGCGGCCAGCGGGTAGTCGATTTCAGAAACTGGGAGACGAGACGGTCGAGAGCGACGTTCGCCTCCGGGGTGGAGTCCGGGACCTTCTCGGTCGCCACCGGGAACGGCGACGTGCGAGTGGACCCGAGTTGGCTCCGGGACGTTCACGACGCCACGCAACTGTCGGACGTACGGCCGGTGGGTCTCCTCCCGAGTCGGACGTGGCACGTCTACCTCTGGCGGTCGCCGTACGTCCACTTGACCAGCCATCTCGTCGAGTCGTCTCTCGAACGACTGCGAAGCGTCATCGACGACGACCCGGACGTAGATTTGAGCGACGACTACTTCGCGTCGAAGGTCGTTCCGGAAGGAACCGAACTAACGGTTCACGGCAAACTCTCGACCGAAGACGGGACGCCGACGATGGCGGGGACCGACGACACGCCGTTGTTCGTCTCCGACCGCGGCCTCGACGCGATTCGGGGCGACCTTCGGCGTCGGGCGCGCAACTACGGAGTCTACTTGATACTGGCATCCGGAGCCAACGCGCTGGCCGTACTCGCGTTCCTGTAGACCGAGATTCTCCGTTCCGGTCGGCGCATCGAGAGACGGGTACCGCAACGAAAAGTGTTACAACCGTAGAGCTGTTACAGTCGCCTCGAATGACTAGCGAGCAAGTCGATTGTAGTTGTAAGGTCGGGCGGGTCGCCGAGGAGTACGGCGTGACCGAGATAACCGCCCGACTCGTAGACGACTGGCAGGCGGGAACGAGCGTCCGCGAACTGGCCGACGAGTTGAACGAGAGCGTCGTCCGGTCCGCGCTGACGGCGGCGAACGTCGGACAGGTCGAGTGGAGTCGCACGCCGGTCTACGAGGCGCTTCACACCGACGAACTCAGCGACGCCCAAGAAGTCCAGATTCGCCGCGAGTTGGACCGCGCGGGCGTGGACGTGGACGAGTTGTCGTCGGCGCTGGTGTCCCACCAGACCGTCTATCGCCACTTGAAGAACTGTCTCGACGCCTCGAAAGGCGATACTCGCTCGCCCAAAGAGCGACGAAAAAAGGCGAAAGACACCGTGTACGCACTCCAGCGACGGACCGAGGTCGTAACCGAATCGACCCTCGAAACGCTCGATTCCGCAGACGTGACTGACCTTGGAGATATCGACGTACTGGTGGACCTGCGGGTCGTCTGTAACGACTGCGGTCGCTCGAT
This sequence comes from Halorussus salinus, assembly GCF_004765815.2. Lineage (NCBI taxonomy): Archaea > Methanobacteriati > Methanobacteriota > Halobacteria > Halobacteriales > Haladaptataceae > Halorussus > Halorussus salinus. The sequence goes on from NZ_SBIS02000014.1 coordinate 71,333, forward strand.
GAACTTCGAAGACGCGATGAACGAGGGATGTGACTGCGCTGTCGCCTGAGAATGCCGATACCGCCGTCGAAACGAAAAGAGCTATTTATATAGCCCTGAAACAGCGGGTACATGGATACCACAGAGGCTCTTCGCGATACCCTCGATATCGAAGTGAGCAATATCGGCGGTATCGACCGAGCGAACGTCGAACTCTCGGACGGGGTCACTGTCCTCGAAGGCGAGAACGCCACGAACCGAACGTCGTTTCTACAGGCGACGATGGCCGCGATGGGGAGCGACCAGTTCCACCTCAAGGGCGACGCCGACCACGGTCACGTGAAACTCTCGCTCGGCGAGACCGTCGTCGAGCGGGAGTTCAATCGCCGTAACGGCATCGTGGAATCGAGCGGCGACGGACTCCTCGACGACCCGGAACTCGCGAACCTCTTCGCGTTCCTGCTGGAGGACAACGAGGCGCGACGCGCGGTCGCCAACGGCGACGACCTCCGCGAGATAATCACGCGGCCGATAGACACCGACCAAATCGAGGCCGAAATCGAGCGGTTGCAGGCCGAGAAACGCGAGATAGACGAGCAGATAGAGCGCGTCGAGAGCCGCGAACGCGAGTTGGTGGACCTCGAACAGCGAACGACCCGACTGGAGACCGAAATCGAGGAGAAGCGCGACCGACTCGGCACGCTCGAAGCCGAAATCGAGGCGGCCGACGCGGACCTCGAAGAGGAGCGCGCCGAGAAGCAGGAAGTCGAGGAGCGACTGGACGAGTTGAAAGACCGCCGGTCTCGACTCGAAGATGTGCGGTTCGAAATCGAGACCGCCGAGGAGGCCGTCGAATCGCTCCGCGCAGAGCGCGACGCGAAGCGGGACGAGCGCGAGGGCCTCGCGGGCGACCCCGGCGAAGACGTGGACGCGCTCCGTGACCGTCTCGGCGAACTGCGCGACCGGAAGCGACGGGTCGATGCGCAGGTGAGCGAAATCCAGAGCATCGTCCAGTTCAACGAGGACATGCTCGACGGGACCGACAGCGAAGTCGCCGACGTGCTTCGCGACGGCGACGGCCACGACGACGGGGCGCTCACCGACCAACTCCTCGACGGCGAGGAGTCGGTCGTCTGCTGGACCTGCGGGTCCGGCGTGTCGCGCGACGACGTGAAGGACACCCTCGACCGACTGCGGTCGTTTCGGAAGGAGAAACTGAGCGCGCGCCAGTCGATACAGGACGAGATAGACGAAACCGACGAGCGCGTCTCGGAACTCGAACGCGCCGAGCGCGAGCGCGAGCGAGTGAATCGCCGCCTCGCGGAGATAGACGACGAGATAGAGCGCAAGCAAAGCCGAATCGAGGACCTCGAAGCGCGCCGCGACGAGATTCACGGCGAAATCGAGGCGTTGGAGGCGGAAGTCGAAGACGAGGAGGCCTCCGACTACGGCGAGTTGCTCGACCTCCACAAACGGGCCAACGCGGTCGAACTCGAAATCGAGCAGAAAGAGGACGAACTGGCCTCCGTCGAAGACGAGGTCGCGGAGATAGAGTCGCTCCTCGGCGAGCGCGACGAGTACGAGGCCCGCCGCGACGAGATCGCCGACCGACTCGACGAGTTGCGCAACCGCATCGACTCGCTGGAGCGGGGCGCGGTCGAGGAGTTCAACGCCCACGTCGAGGAGGTCCTCGACGTACTCGAATACGAGAACGTCGCTCGCATCTGGATAGAGCGCGTCGAGCGCGAGACGCGACAGGGGCGGCGCAAAGTCGCGGAGAACCACTTCGAACTGCACGTCGTCCGCGAGTCCGAGTCGGGCCGAACCTACGAGGGGACGGTCGATACCTTGAGCGAGAGCGAGCGCGAGGTGGTGGGTCTCGTGTTCGCCCTCGCCGGGTATCTGGTCCACGACCTCCACGAGACGGTGCCGGTGATGCTGTTGGACTCGCTGGAGGCCATCGACTCGGCCCGAATCGCCCGACTGGTCGAGTACTTCGCGGAGTACCCGGCGTTCCTCGTCGTGGCGTTGCTCCCGGCGGACGCCGAAGCCATCGAAGTCGCCCACGACACGGTGACGAAAATCTGACCTCGGCCGTCCGGAATCCCCCGTCGTTCGGGCGTCACTCGGGGGTTCGTCCGCGTCGCTCGTCGGGAATCGCGCCCGACTCCCGGAGCGATTCGATACGCGCATCGTCGTAGCCCAGTTCGCGCAGAATCGGCTCGGTGTCCTCGCCCAGCAGGGGCGGTGCCGCGTCGAATCCCGACTCGGCGTGGTCGAAGTTCAGGGGGTGTTCCACGACCGGAATCTCGCCGACGGCGGGGTGGTCCGCGCTCGTCACGACGTTCCGGGCCTCGACCTGCTCGTTGTGGAGTGCTTCGTCCACGTTGTACACCGGGCCGACCGGGAGACCGTGGTCGTCCGCGAGGAGTTCGATCCACTCGTCGGTCGGGCGCTGGCTGATACTCTCGGAGAGTTCGGCCTCCAGTTCGTCCATGTTCTCCACGCGGTCGGCGTTGGTCTCGAACCGCGGGTCGGCCGCGAGGTCCGGGCGGTCGACGGCCTCGCAGAACTGCCGCCAGAGCTTCTGGTTGAGGCACGCGACGTTGATGTGACCGTCGGCGGTCTCGAAGGTCTGGTACGGCGCGAGGACCGGGTCTTTCGTCCCCATGCGCGTCGACTCCTCGCCGACGAACGCCTTCCCGGCGTGCTTGGTCAACCACGGAAGCACGGCGTCGAGCATCCCGAGTTCGACGCGCTCGCCCTCGCCGGTCCGCTCGCGCCGGTAGAGCGCGCCCAAGATGCCGAACGCCGCCCACATCCCCGTCACGAGGTCGGTCTGCGGGACCCCGACTTTCACCGGGTCGCCGTCCTCCGGCCCGGTCACGCTCATCATGCCCGACATCCCCTGCACCAGCAGGTCGTAGCCGGGCCGGTCGCGCCACGGTCCCGAGTCGCCGAACGCCGAGATGGAGCAGTAGACCAGTTGGTCGTTCTCCTCGCGCAGGTCGTCGTAGCCCACTCCGAGTCGGTCGGCGGTCCCCGGCCGGTAGTTCTCCACGAACACGTCGGCCTCCTCGGCCAGTTCGTAGAGGACCGCGAGTCCCTCGTCGCTCTTGAGGTTCAACTCGACGCTCTTCTTGTCGTAGTTGACCGTCCAGAAGTAGGGCGACTCCCCCCGGTCGGCGGCGGTCCTGCCCGGCCCGTCGTACTCCTCGCTGGCGACGAACGGCGGTCCCGAGTGGCGGTTGTCGTCGCCGACCTCGGGGCGCTCGACCTTGATGACCTCCGCGCCCTGATTGGCGAGCATCAGCGAGCAGAACCCGCCCGTGACGAACGTCGAGAGGTCGAGGACGCGAATCCCGTCGAGGAGGCCGCCGTCGCCGCCCGCGTCATCGGTTGACTGTGTCATGGAAGAGCAATGACGGACGACCCCGATAACGTTTTGCATCGAACCGGTACGACGGAAGGACACGCGTCACAGGAAATATTACAGTAGTACGAGTGTAACAGAATTCGTTTTCGGAGGAGCCGACGCGAACGTCGGAACGGCGCGTATCGGCGGCACGGTCGGGTCGTCGCTTCAGTTGTCACGAAGTCGAATCGACTCGGTGTCACGGTGTCGATACTGTTTCGACGTAGCCACAACCTGAAGAGTTAACGGAAGTAACACGGGTACGGACTCGAATTTTCGACGCTTCGAGGCGATACGGCGGCGTAGACACGAACTGGCCCGAACAATCGTCACCGCCGAGAACGTTTCAGCATAGCCGAAACGACCGCGCTATCGGGACCGTCGAGACGAGGACGCCCCGAGAGAGGCCGTGGGAAAGCTATTTAGGAAGACGACCAGAGGTACCAGACAGTGACACAGAATGGGACGCGAGGCCAAAAACCCCGTCAAAACGACCCAACGGTCCTTAGACGTTATCGAAGCCCTCCAAGAGACGGACGGGGCCAGACTCACCGAACTCGCGGACCGGCTCGACCTCCCCAACAGCACGGTCCACAACCACCTCAGCACGCTGATGGAGCGCGATTACGTCTTCAAGGACGGTGACATCTACCGGGTCAGCCTCCGGTTTCTGGACCTCGGGGAACACGCCCGCAAGCGCCGGAAGATATACGACCTCGCCAAGCCCGAGATTCGGGAACTGGCCGACGAGACCGGCGAAGTCGCCAACCTCCTCGTGGAGGAGAACGGCTGGGGCGTCTTCCTGTGGTCGTCGGAGGGGGAGAACGCCGTCCCGCTGGACATCCACCCCGGCAAGCACGTCCACCTCCACGCCACCGCGGTCGGCAAGTGCATCTTGGCCCACCTCTCGGAGAAGCGCGTGGACGAAATCGTCGCGCGGCGCGGCCTCCCGGCCGAGACCGACCGGACCATCACGGACCGCGGGGCGCTGGCCGACGAGTTGGAGACGGTCCGCAACCGGGGCTACGCCATCGACGACGAGGAGCGCCTGCCCGGCATGCGGTGCATCGGCACGACCGTCAAGAGCGAGTCGGGCAACATCATCGGGGCGATAAGCGTCTCCGGGCCGACGAGCGCGATGGGGATGGACCGACTCACCGACTCGCTGGCCGACCAGTTGCGCGGTGCCGCGAACGTCATCGAACTGAAAGTGGCCTACTCGTGAGATAGCGTTTCAGTCATGTTGAAACGCCCCCAGCCGGAATTTCTCGGCGGGGTCCCACCGAACCTTTATGCGGATTCGGCCACCTCGCCACACCATGTTACGCCTCGACGCCGGACCGGCCAGTCTCGCCACGAAGACGCGGACCGAAATCGCCGACGTTGCGCGCCAGTCCGGGTCCGTACTGGTCGTTCCGGTCGGTAGCATCGAACAGCACGGCCACCACCTCCCGGTGGCGACCGACACCCTGCTGGCCGACGCCGTCGCCGAACGCGGCGCGGAGCGCGTTGCCGACGACCAACCGACGCTGGTCGCGCCGCCGGTCTGGACCGGCTACTCGCCCCACCACCTCTCGCTCGGGGGCACGCTGACGACCGACGCCGACAGACTCGTCGGCCTCCTCGAAGACGTGGCCGACTCGGCCGCGGAACTGGGCTTCGATGCGGTGCTGTTGGTGAACGGCCACGGCGGGAACGGGCCGGTCGTGGACCTCGCGGTGAGTACCATCGGCGAGGAGCATCCCGACCTCGAAGTGACCGGCGTCACCTACTTCGAACTCGCCGCCCCCTTCGCCGACGAGATTCGGGACAGCGACACCGGCGGGATGGCCCACGGCGGCGAGTTCGAGACCTCGCTCGTTCTGCACCTCTACCCCGACCTCGTACGCGAGGACGAGACCGAGGGCACGTATCTGGACGAGCCGTACGATAGAGGAGGTAAGGACCTCCTCGAAGGCGGTCCCGTGAACTCCTACACCGAGTTCGAGGAGTACTCCGAGTCGGGAGCCATCGGCGACCCCGACCTCGCCAGCGCCGAGAAAGGGGAAGAACTGTTCGACCGATTGGGCGACGAACTCGCCGACGTGTTGCGGACCGTCCACGAGCAGGCGACCGAGTAGGCGTCGGCGCGCCAACACGCCAATGCGCCAGCGAGCCGACTCCAGTTTCAGCTATCCTGAACCGTGACGGGGAGTCGGCCCTCGGCCTCGCGCTCGCCGAGGAGAACGTCGGCCGCGACCGCCAGCGACACCGGCGCGTCGTCGTACGTCGTGAGGTAGGTCGAGACCTCGGGGAACGCCCGCAGGTCGTAGGGGTTCCGAATCGAGAGGACGACGAGCGTCGCGTCCGACTCGCGGACCCGCGAGACGGCTTCGGCCTGCGCGTCGTCGGTCGCCGCGTTCCGGGTGCAGACGACGACCGTCTCGTCGGCGGAGGGGTCGAGCGAGTCGGGCGACGAGTCGTCAACCAGTCGGGTCTCTACCGCGAGGTCGGACTCGCGCAGGCGCTCGGCGAACGCGCCCGCGTCGGCGGCGCGCTCCTCGACCTCCGACCCGGCACCGCCGGGGAACTGGACGACGCGAATCGTCTCGTCGCCCGCGAGCGGTAGGTTCTCCTCGCGGTCCCGGACCAGCGTGACCCCGCGCTCGGCGACTTCGCGGGCGAGGCGTCTGCTCTCGGCGTTCGCGGTTTCCCACTCGTCCGCTCCGGATTCCGGCGTCTCCTCGGCTTCTGACGGCCTCTCGGCGTTCGCTGGCTCCTCGCCGACGCCGAACTCGGCTTTCGTCCGGAGGATGCGCCGGACGGAGGCGTCGATACGGGTCTCGGCGATGCGGCCCGACTGGACCGCCGCGACCACCGCGTCGATGGCGGCGCGCTGGGTCTCAGGGGTGTGGGAGACAGTCACGATGTCACAGCCCGCTTCGACCGCCTGCACCGCGCCCTCGGGGGTGCCGACCGAATCGGCGATGGCGTTCATCTCCATGCAGTCGGTCACGACGAGTCCGTCGTAGCCCAACTCCTCGCGGAGGAGTCCCGTGAGAACCGGCTCCGACAGCGTGGCCGGGCGCTCGTCGTCGTCGGTGAACGTCGGGAACGCGACGTGGGTCGTCATTATCGCCCCGATTCCCGACTCGATTGCGGCCCGGAAGGGCGCGAGTTCCACGCGGTCGAGTCGGTCGCGGTCGTGGTCGATGACGGGCAAATCGAGGTGCGAGTCGGTCGCGGTGTCGCCGTGGCCGGGGAAGTGCTTGCCGCAGGCGACGACGCCCTGCGACTCGAAGCCCGACGCGACGGCAGTGCCGAGGTCGCTCACGAGGTCGGCCTCCTCGCCGAACGAGCGCACGCCGATGACGGGGTTGTCGGGGTTGTTGTTCACGTCGAGGACGGGCGCGAGGTTCGCGTTGATGCCCACCGCGCGGAGTTCGCGGGCTTTCGCCGCGGCGGCGCGTCGCGCGAGGTCCGGGTCGCGGGCGGCCCCGAGCGTCATCTGGCCCGGCAGTCGGCCTTCCCACGGGAGCCGTGAGACGACGCCGCCCTCCTCGTCTACGGTTATCAGGAGCGGCGGGCGGTCGTTTTCGGCGGCGGTCTCCTGCAGCGACTCCGAGAGGGCCGCGACCTGCTCGGGGGCGTCGAGGTTCCGCGCGAAGTAGATGACGCCGCCGACCCCCTCGGCGACGAACTCCCGTATCTCCTCGTCCGGCGTCGTGTCGGGGAAGCCGACGACGAACAGTTGCGCGACCTTCTCGCGGAGGTCCCAGTGAGCGGGGTTGGTCCGGGACATGTCAGTACCGCAGGTGGCGCTCGCGCGCGTCGAGGAACGCGGCTCGGTCGTCGTCCCACCGGTCGATGATGCCGTCGGCGATGTCGCGCGCGCCGTTGGCTGAGTCGGCCTCGTCGATGGTCTTGCGGAGGTAGGTGCCGCCCGCGAGTTTGTCGATGAAGAACTCGTCGTCGTAGGACACCCAGTCGCAGTCGTCGTAGGTCGTGAACGCCGAGATGAGCATCGTGAGTCCCACTCGGACCGGCTCGAAGTCGTCGCGGTCGAGGACGTGGACCTGCACGCCCTCGATGTCGTCGCGCTCGTGTTTCGAGAACATCGGCGTGAAGTAGGCGGGGCGGAAGGCGACGCCCGACAGTCCCGCGGCGTTGAGCGAGTCGGCCCACGACTCGGCGTCTATCCACGGCGCGCCGACCAACTCGAACGGTTTCGTGGTTCCCCGGCCCTCCGAGAGGTTCGTCCCCTCGAAGAAGCAGGTGCCGGGGTAGACGGTGGCGGTCCCGAGCGTCGGCATGTTCGGCGAGGGGTAGACCCACGGGAGGTCGGTCGCGTCGTACCAGACGTTCCGGTCCCAGTCGTCCAGTTCCACGACGAGGAGGTCCGCGCCGATGTCGAACTCGTCGTTGAAGTACGTCGCCAGTTCGCCGACGGTCATCCCGTGGACGATGGGCAGGCCGTAGTTGCCGACGAACGACGAGTGGGCGTCGGGGACGCGGTTTCCGGCGGGCGCGACCGGCGCGATGGGGTTCGGGCGGTCCAAGACGACCATCCGCTTTCCGGCCTCGGCGACGCCTTCCAGCGCGTAGGCCAGCGTGTAGATGAGGGTGTAGAACCGACAGCCGATGTCCTGCATGTCGTAGACGACGGTGTCGAGGTCGGCTATCATCTCGGGTCGGAGGTGTTTCTCCTCGCCGTAGAGGCTCTTGACCGGGAGTCCGGTCTTCTCGTCGATGCTGTCTTCGACCTCCACGCCCGCTTGCTCGCTCCCGCGGATGCCGTGTTCGGGACCGAACAACTTCCGGAGGTCGAACTCGTCGCGGTCGGCCAGCAGGTCGATAGTCGTCCGAAGCTCCGAATCGACGCCCGAGGGGTTCGTGATGAGCCCGAGGCGGTCGTCGGCGAGTACGGAGTTCTGCGATTCGAGAACCGATTCGATTCCGAGGCGAACCATACGATAGCAGATATCGGGTCGGGAATATAAATGTGGGTGTCGGTGACAATCGTGCCACCGCGTCGGCGGAGGGCAGACGGTGGACGGGAGTGCCGGGTCGCGCTGGACGACTCGGAACTCGGAGTTCGAGACCCGGAACTCAGAACTCGGGGATGACGTGGTCGGCGAAGGCGTCGATGGTGTCGCGGGGGTCGCCGACCTTGCTGACGACCTGTACGCGGTCCACTCCGGCCGCCTCCAGTTCGGCGAGGTAGTTCACGAAGTCCTGTGGGTCGTCGGTGACGTTGTTCGCGTCGATTAGCTCGTCGTCGGACAACTCGGCGAGTTCGGCGTCGGCGACCTCCTGAATTGCTCTCGGGTCGGGGTTGTCGAGTTCCGTGTCGTCGGGCGTGTGTTCGCCCTGCTCGCGGAGTTGCGCGGCGACCTCCTCGGGGTCGCCGAAGTGGGCGGCCATCTGGGTCGTGACCTGAGCCTCCGCGGGCGACCGTCCGCCGTCTTCGAGGCCCTGCTCGAAGTTCGGCACGAGGAGGTCCGCGATGTGGTCGGGCGAGGCGGCGGTGGTCAGGTTGCCCGCGTACTTGCCCGCGCACTTGGCCGACTGGGGACCCCACGCCGCCCAGTGGACCGGAATTTCGGATTTGGTCTGGGTGTAGAGTTTGATGTCGTCGTACTGGTAGTAGTCGCCGTCGTAGCCGACGTACTCGTCGCTGTTCCAGAGCCGTTCCATCACGTCCAGCGTCTCGATGAGCATCCCGGCCAGCGTCCCCCAGTCGGGCCACTCGCCGTCGTAGAAGTGCGCCTCGTTGAGCGCCTCGCCCGTGCCGACGCCCAACTCGAAGCGACCGGGGAACATGTTGTCGAGCGTGGCGATGGCTTGGGCGAGTACCGGCGGGTGGTACCGAACGGTCGGGCAGGTCACGGCGGTTCCGACCGGCACGTCCGGGACCTCGCTCATCAGCGTGCCGAACCACGGCAGGATGTGGTGGGTGTACGGGCGGTTGTCGAGCCACGGCAGGAAGTGGTCGCCGATCCAGATGCCCTCGAAACCCGACTCTACGGCGTACTTGGCGAGGTCGATGTCCTCGCGCGGGGAGCGAAAGCACCCCGCGACGTTGTAGTGAATCTCCATGCCTACGGGCTACCGATTCGCACCACGCCCATAAACCTTCGCTACGCGAGGGTCGCCGCGAGCCAATCCAGTTGCTCGTCGCCTAACAGCGAGTAGTTGTAGACGTGCAGTTTCTCACAGCGGTCGCGGACCGCACCGACGACCGTCTCGAACTCGCGTTCGGACCCCACGAGGTCGGGGTCGAGACTGACGCCAGCGTCCACCGGGAGCGAGACGGCCTCGCGCACGCCCTCGACGCGGGACCGGGCCTCCTCGGAGTCGCCGACGTAGCAGAGCGCGGTCACGCGGTCGAGGTACGGTTCGAGTCGTTCGAGGTCGATACCGGCGGGCCACCCGTCGCCGGGACCGCGCCCGAGTCCGTCGGCCACGTAGTAGTTGAGCGGCGTGTCGCCGCTCGCGGCCGCGAGGCGGCGCGCCAGTCGCTCGACGACAGTCGCTCGGAAGTCGAAGAGGTCGTCGAGGACGGGGTACTCGTCGCGGAGGGCGGCGAGGTCCACCGTCTCGGCCGGGTCGGCGAGGAGGGCGTCGGCCTCGTCGCGGACGACCCTCCTCGCGCGGTCGAGGTTCACGCGGTGGTCGGACGCCGCGGTGTAACACCCCTCGCAGAAGCACTGGGAGAGCAACACCTCTTGCTCGGCGTCGGTCACGACTTGATTCTTGCTGTGGCCGAAGTCGTCGCCGTGGCCGTGGAACGCGTTGGGAAAGCCGAGCGATTCGAGTTGAATCTCGCCGAGGTCGTAGGCCGCCAGCGAGCGCGCGACGCCAGCGAGGTACTCCCGGACCGCCGCGTAGGACGGACAGAGCGCGTGGTCGTGTGGCGTGCCGAACGCGCTCTCGACGCGGTACTCGGGGTTCCGTGCCCCGAGCCGCGAGTTGTGGTTGCAGACGAACCAGCCGTTGACCGCGACGCCCGCGTCGCTCGCCCGGCCGACGAGTTCGCCGAGCGGGTCAGTTGACCCGGCGGTGTCGTTGACGGGCGGCGAAATCGGCGTGTCGGCGAAGTGGTCCGGATTCGGGTCGAAGTGACAGCCGCCGGGGTGAGACTCGAAGAGACTCCCGGAGCGTCGGGGGTCGAGCGTCCGAATCGAGTGGTAGTGACTCGCAACGTTGACCGCGTCGAATCCTCGGGCGGGGAGGGCGGAGACCGACGCCGTCGCCCGGTCGCCGAGAAAACTCCACGGATACGCCCACGTAACAGCCATACACTGCCTTCCGGAGGGCCGACTAATAAGTTTTGCACCGACGGGGTCGGCGTCGGCCCCGCGTCGCTCCGAGGTTCGAGGAGGTCGCGTGCGTTCGTACTACCTGCAAAAATCACTAACAAATGTTATAAATATATTTAACTTGCTCGAATAGATGTATCGAAGTGGAGAGTTCGGATTCCATGACAGAGCATCCGCGGTCCGATTCGAGTGGCACCGACGAGCGACCGACGACGAGCGCATCGAGGAGAACCTTCCTGAAGGGGACCGGCGCGGTCGCGGCAACGGCGGCGGTCGGCTCCGGGGTGGTCGGAGCCGACACCTCCTCGACGGGGAACCGAATCGTCGGCTACTACCCCGGTTGGGCGAGCGACACGCTCCCGCCCTCGGAGGTACCCTACGACAAACTCACGCACCTCAACTTCGCGTTCCTCGCGCCGCAGTCCGACGGGACGGTCGTCCTGCAACGCTCGTCGGACGACCAGACGCTGACCGAACTCTCGAACTACGACGACGAGAGTACCGTCATGTCGCTGTCAATCAGCGGCGGCTGGTACCCACAGGAGTACTCCGACGTGGCGTCCACGGCCGAGCGCCGCCAGCGGTTCGCCGAGACCGCGGTGGACCACGTCCAGAACTACAACTTCGACGGCATCGACCTCGACTGGGAGTACCCCGACGGGACGACCCGGAGTAGCGACCCGCAGAACTTCGAGTTGCTGGTCGAGGCGGTCCGGAACGAACTCGACGCCCGGATGGGGTCGTGGACCAGTCTGACCATCGCGGGGTCAGCCAGTCCGAGTACGGCCGACGACGCCTACCGCGACGGCGTCTTCGACCACCTCGACTTCGTGAACGTGATGTCCTACGACTTCCACGGCGACTGGAGCAACGACACCAACTTCAACGCGCCGCTCAATTCCCCGCCGGAGGACCCCGACGGCCAACAGGACTGGAACGTCGCCTCGTCGATGGAGTACTGGGCGACTCGCCCGCCCGCGAAGTCCGACCTCGTGATGGGCGTGCCCTTCTACGGGCGGCGCTACACCGGCGTCGCCGGAGGGAACGCGGGCCTGTTCGAGAGCTTCGACTCCTCGTCGGCGGTGGCGTACGACGAAATCGCGGCCACCTACGAACCGGACGCGAACTACGAGTACCACTTCCACCACGACGCCGAGAACCCGTGGCTCTACTCGGCCGCGGACGACGAGTTCCTCGCCTACGACGACCTCGCGTCGATTTCCCGGAAGATGCGCTACGTCACGGCCAACGACTTCGGCGGCGCGATGTGTTGGGAACTCAGCCAAGACACGACGGGGACGCTCGTCACCGAGATGCACGAGGAGATGCACGGCGACCAGTCCCTCGCCGCGCTCGCCCATCGGGACCACGTGGTCACGACGGCGGAGGTCTGGGTGCGAGACGGACCGGGAACGTCGAACGCCCACGTCGGCACCGCGCCGAGCGGAACCACCGGAACCGTCGTGGACGGGCCGGTCGAGAGCGACGGCTACGCGTGGTACGAAGTCGAGTACGACGACGGCGTCGCGGACGGGTGGACCGCGCTCGGCGACGGCTGGCTAGCGAAATGCCGGTTCGACGCGGGCCACCGAGCGGTCACGGGCGTCGATTTGTCGGTCCGGGACGGCGCGGGCACGAGCGCGACCCAACTCGACACCGCACCCGCGGGGACCGGCGGGACGCTCCTCGACGGTCCCGTAGACGCCGACGGCTACACGTGGTGGAAAGTGGACTACGACGGCGGCGTCCAGACCGGGTGGTCGGCACAGGGCACCGACTGGCTCGTGCGGGACTACTGAGGACGCCCCCGTCCAACGACCCGATTCGCGCCCGGCGACCCGCCTGACGACCCGACCCCCGTCGGACGCGAGAATTTATTAGCCCGGCTTCGGTCGGTGTGGGTATGGCAGTCACGGGCGTCGAAGCCATCCCCGTCGAAGTAGACGTACAGCCCAAAGACGAGGGTCTCGGACTCGCACCCTACGTCAGCAACCACGACGAAGTGACCTCGGTCGAGCGGATGCTCGTCCGCGTCGAGACCGACGACGGCGTGACCGGGTGGGGCGAGATGCTGGTCGGCATGAAGTCCGCTCGCGTGACCAAAGCGGTGGTCGAGGACGTTATCGCGCCGGAACTGGTCGGCCGCGAGGTCTCGGAGATTCGGCCCTTCGTCGAGGAGTTCTACTACCCCTACGCGAAGGTGCGGCCGTTCGTCGGCGCGGTCGAGACCGCGCTGTGGGACGCCCTCGGGAAGAAGTTGGGCGCGCCGGTCCACGAGCTGTTGGGTGGGAAGACCCGCGAGGAGATACCTATCGCCCACTGCCTCGGCATCCTGAGTCCCGACGAGTCCCGAGAGTTCGTCCGGCGGGCCTACGACGCCGGGTTCCGGACGCTCAAGACCAAGGCGGGCCACGACTGGCGGACCGACGTGGACCGACTCGTCGCCATGCACGACGAGGTGGACGGCGACATGGAGTTTCGCATCGACCCGAATCAGGGCTGGACGACCGAGGACGCGGTTCGGGTCGCCGCGCGCCTCGAAGACGAGGGGGTCTATCTGCAGTACCTCGAACAGCCGGTTCGAATCGACTCGCCGGGGACCTACAAGCGACTCCGCCAGCGCCTGCGGACCCCCATCGGCGTCAACGAGGACGCCTACTTCCCCTACAACCTCTACCATCTGATAAAGCAGGACGCCATCGACGTGGGCGTCCTCGACCTCGTGCCCGCGGGCGGCATCTTGCGGGTCCGCGAGCAGGCGGCCGCGGCGTCGGCGGCGGGGGTCTCGCTGTCCCACCACTGCGGGTTCGACCTCGGAGTCAAGACCGCGGCGGTGCTTCACACCGTCGCGGCCACGCCCGCCATCAATCTCGCGCCCGACAGCGTGTACTACGCGTGGGACGACTACCTCGTGGAGTCGCCCCTCGACGCGACCACCGGGTCGATTCGAGTCCCCGACGAACCGGGTCTCGGCGTCACGGTGGACGAGACGAAAGTCGAGGAGTACCGGACCGACTGAGGCAGTTCACCCGACCAACGCCGGGGAGAATTCGAGAGAACCGAAGAGAGTCAGTAGTCGCCCGCGCCGACGAGTCCGTGAAATCGCTCGCGGAAGCGAATCAGGCCGGTCTCCTTGCCGTCGTAGACCTGATTCGTCAGCAGGACGGCGAAGCGGTCGTTCGTCGGGTCTATCCACAGCGAGGTGCCCGTGTAGCCGGTGTGGCCGAACGACTCGCCGGACCACGGCAGGCCGGGGTACTGCCCGCGGGCGAGTCGCCACCCGAGGCTGTGGGGTTCGTCCACGTCCGGCGCGTGGTCCTCCGAGAGGCGCGCGACGGTCGCGGGCGAAAGGAGTCGCCGACCGTCGAGTCGGCCGTCGTTCAGGAGCGCGCGGGCGAACCGGGCCACGTCCTCGGCGGTGGCGAACAGTCCGGCGTTGCCGCTCTCGCCGTCCATCGCATTCCCGAGCGGGTCGTGGACCTCGCCGCGGAGCGTCCGGTCGCGGTACTCGTGGTCGTAGGTCGCCGCGACGGGTTCGGTGTCGGTCGGTCCCATGCGCGCGTCGTCCATCCCGACCGGGTCGAAGACGTACTCCCGTGCGAGGTCCGCCAGCGACTCGCCGGTCGCCTGCCGGAGTGCTTCGGCGAGGTGGACGAAGTTCAGGCAACTGTACTCGTATCGCTCGCCCGGTTCCACGTCGCAGAGCGACCGGTCGTAGAGCCCCGAGAGGGTCTCGTCGGGCGTCTCCCACTCGGGATCGAAGGCGTAAGGCTGGAACCCGGAGGTGTGAGTCAGCAGTTCGACCAGTTCTACCGCGGCGCGCTCGGTGCCCGCGAGCGCGCCGATGTGGCGCTCCAGCGAGTCCGAGAGCGCGATTTCCCCGGCCTCGGTCAGCGCGAGCGCGACCGTCGCGGTCACGACGGGCTTGGTCAGCGACGCGCAGTCGAAGACGGTCTCGGTCGTGGCGGGAAGGGCCTCCTCGGGGTCGCGCTCGCCGACGGCGACGGTGCGCTCGGTCCCGGCCGAGTCTCCGACCGCGGCGACCGCACCCGGAAACGCGCCCTCCGCGAGACCGGTCTCCAGCAGTTCGGTCAGCGGGTCGTCGGTCGCCGAGTCGTCGCCCACCGACGGCGGCGAATCGTCCGTTCGTGTCACGATTCGATTGGTTTCGCCGGGAGACCCTTAACTGTTCGCGGGGGCAGCGGGGAAGGGTGGAGGGAAGTGAAGCGGAGCGGTCGCGGGGACGCACCTCCGCCCCGAGGAGAACAGTAATGAGGGACGCGAGAGAGAGTCCGACCGCATGGAAGAAATTAGCACCGACGACGCACCGCCGAGCATCGGTCCGTTCTCGCAGGCGATTCGGGACGGCGACCGCATCTACGTCTCCGGGCAGGGTCCCATCGACCCCGAGACTGAGGAGATAATCGAGGGCGACGTACGCGACCAGACTGCCCGGACGCTCGAAAACGTCGAGGCGGTCCTCGACGCCGCGGGGAAGTCCCTCGACGACGTGGTGAAGGCCACCGTCTTCGTGATGGACATGGACGACTACGACGACATCAACGACGTGTACGGCGAGTACATGTCCGCCCCGTACCCCGCCCGGAGCGCCGTGCAGGTCGAGGATTTGCCCGTGGACATCGACGTGGAGATAGAAGTCGTCGCCTCGGCCTGACTACGGCCGACTGAGTTTGCCGAGCGTCACCGCGCGGTCGGCTCCCGTCGCCCGCGGAACGTTGTTCGCCACGCCGTCGAGCGCGGTGACTCCCAAAAGTGCGAACAGCGCGGCCTCCTTCGCGTCGCTATCGACGCCGAGCGATTCGAGCCGTTCGACCGGACAGTCGGTGCGGTCGTCCAGCATGTCGAGCAGGGTCGGGTTGTTCGCGCCGCCGCCCGAGACGACGATTCGGTCCGGGTAGGGGTCGGCGAACCGGTCGTAGGCGTCGGCGATGGACCGGGCGGTGAGCGCGGTCGCGGACGCGACGATATCGGCGTCGTCGCAGTCGCGGTCGCGCGCGGTCGCCGCGAACTCGCGGGCGTAGTCGTGGCCGAACCGCTCGCGGCCGGTGGTCTTGGGCGGCGCGGCGTCGAAGTACGGGGCGTCCAGAAACTCGCTCACGAGGCCGTCGTCCACCCCGCCGCGGGCCGCCATCCGGCCGTCCTCGTCGTAGGTCGCCGCGCCGTCGGTCAGCAGTTCCACCACCGCGTCGATGACCATGTTCCCCGGCCCGGTGTCGAACGCGACCGCGTCGTCGCGGCCGGGCGCGGGCGGGAGGAGCGTGCAGTTGCCGATGCCCCCGACGTTCTGGAGCGCGCGCGCCTCGTCGTCGCTCGACAGGCACGCGAGGTCGAAGAACGGCGTCAGCGGTGCCCCGTGCCCGCCCGCCGCGATGTCGGCCGTCCGGAAGTCCGAGACCGTCAGAATCCCGGTCCGCCGCGCGAGAACGTCCCCGTCGCCGATTTGGAGCGTCGAGCGCGCGGGGCGGTCGGTCCCCGGAAACTGCTCGGGGTCGGGCGCGTGCCAGACCGTCTGGCCGTGGCTCCCGACGACCGCGACCTCCTCGGGGGCGACGCCCGCCGACGCGCAGGCGTCGAGCGCCGCGTCGGCGAACAGCTCCGCGAGCGCGACGTTCGCGCGACAGACCGCATCGACGGTGCCGGTCTCGTCGTCGCAGAGCGCGACGAGTTCGTCCCGGAGCGCGGACGGGTACGGTTCGGTGCGGAACGACTCGACGGTCACGTCGTAGTTCGTCGGCGGGTCGCCGGTCGGGTCGCGGGCGACGCGACAGCACGCCGCGTCCACGCCGTCGAGCGACGTGCCGGACATGAGGCCGACCGCGTACCGCGGTTCGCGGTCGGCGCGAGCGTCCGCGGAGTCAGTCGCAGTCACGGCGCACTCCTCCCGGAAATCGGTTCGCAGGTGAACTGTCTTCGCATGGCCGTAGGTGTTCGTTCGGCCGTCTTGGGTGTTTCCCCGAGCGGTCGCCTCCGGGCGACCGCTCCCGAACGACCACCACACAGTGACTACCTGTCTCTCGGAGGGACGGTTGCTTTACCTAAGGACAACACCTATAGGAACATATATAGGTACCAGTAGTTTTATGTCAAAAAGCCCTGAGTACGAATTGTGCATGGTTAACAGCAGCCATAACAGCAGTGAGAGCAGTAGTCCTCACAGGTTCTCTCGCCGACAGTTACTGGCGTACGCCTCCGGCGCGGCCTCGGTCGGACTCGCCGGGTGTAGCGGCAGTGACCCGGACGACAGCAGCGTGCTGACGACCACGGAAGGCGACACCCAAACCACGTCCGGAACGGACGGCGGCGACTCCACGAGCGAGGAGTCCTCCGGCGGAACCCCCGTCACGACCGAGATAACGGTGCGCAAGCCCGTGAGTTGGACGCCGAGCGACGCCAACGTCAACCCCTTCTCGACCCAGAGCGACTTCGAGTACTGGGCGGAGTACATGTGGTGGGAGTCGCTGGTCTACCCGAACGCGACGGGCGAGCCGATGTGGTGGCTGGCCGACGACATCCGCCTCGAAGGCGGCGGTTGTAACGTGGTCATCGACCTCAAGGAGGACTACACGTGGTGGGACGGGACGCCGGTCACGGCCGACGACGTGTACACGGCCCAGATGATAAGCACCTACCAAGAGTACGGCGGTCCCGACCAGACCGACAACGAGTGGGTGGTCGAAGACGACTACACGATTCGCAACGAACTCGCCGGTCCCGCGAACCCCGACATCGAGAAGTCCGAGTACTTCGGCCTCGTCGCCAAGCAGGACTACTTCCAGTCGTGGCTCGACAAGTTCGAGGACGCGAGCGGCGAGGACGCGGTCAACAGCGTGGCTCAGAACCTCAACGAACACAAGATAACGCTGGAAGATCTCCGGAAGGAAGGACTCGGTTGCGGGATGTGGCAACCCACGCAGTTCGACCCGACCGAGGTCACCCACAAGAAGTACGAAGACCACCCGCGGGCCGACTGGACGAACCTCGACACGTTCCACTGGGCGCTGGTCGCGGACAACCAGAAGTCGATTCAGGCGCTCCAGTCCGGGCGCTTCGACCTCGGCGACAAGATGATAACGCAGGTCGAGCAGAACGACGACCTCGACGTGTTCAGCCAGTTCTCCATCGGCGGCGTCCCGAAACTCGCCATCAACTTCGAGAACAAGCACCTCGCGCGCCGCCCGGTCCGACGCGCGATGGCGTACCTCGTGGACCACGAGGAGATAGTCCAAGTCATCAAGGGGTCGCACGGACAGGACTACAACGTCCACCGCGGCAACATGGGGATGTCCTCGACGCTCGCCGACCAGTGGCTCTCGGACGGATTCCGGGACAAACTCATCGACTACGGCTTGAAGTCGAAACCGGAGAAGGCCGCGCAGGTCATGCGGGACGCCGGGTACAGCAAGAACGGCAATCGGTGGGTCGGTCCCGACGGCGACAAAGTGGAGGGACTCCAGTACCTCACGCCGCCGTGGCCCATCTACGAGACGGTGGGCAAGTACCTCAGCCCGAAACTCAAGGAGTTCGGCTTCGGGAACAAACTCATCGTCCCGTCGGGCAGTAGCTTCTGGAAGACGTGGACCGAGACGCACAAGTTCGACATGTGCAACTGGTACACCTACGCCTCCCACCCGGCCTACGCGTTCGGGACCTCGGGCGTCGCCGCGCTCGGGAAGTACAGTCCCCACAAGAAAAGTAGCGGGGAACCACCCGAAGGCTGTACCGTGGACCGGGCGACGCCGGAACTCAAGCAGGACCACAGCGCGAAGCTCAACCACCCGCTTCGGCCGAAGTTCCCGAAGAAAGTCGGCAAGAAGAAGCTCGGTGGCGCGAGCGGCCAGACGCTCTACCCGTTCAAGTGGAGTAGCATCATGACCCAGACCCAAGAGGAGCAGGAGGTCCGGGACCTCACCGAGAAGTTCGTCTGGTTCCACAACTATCAGGTGCCCCACATCGGCTTCTACGAGGAGACCAAGACCTACTGGGGCAAGACGGACAAATACGACTTCCCGAAGCCCGACGAGGTGGACGGCCATCCGCAGGCGGAGGCGACCATGAACGAACACACGACCACGGCGATGGAGTTCTTCGTCAAGGGGCACATCAACGCGAAGACGGAGTAATCGCGCCTCGACGCCCCGCGGTTGCGCCGGTGGCTTTTCTTTTTTCGCTGTCGTTCGCGGACCGACCGTCGTCACGTCGAGCGACGAGCGGCGGTCATCGACGGTGACACTGCCAGAGGAGCGCCGCGGTGAACCCGCCGATGACGAGGACGCCGAGGACGTTGAGGGCCGAGACGACGCGGGTCGCCGTGCCGGGCGGCGAGAAGACGAAGAAGACGACCGACAGCAGTCCGGCCAGCGTCTCCAGCGCGAGCATGAGCGCGAGTTTGTCGGCGTTCGCGCAGATGTAGTCGAAGATTCCGGGAGCCTGACTCATGTGCTGTGCTGTGTCACCTCACGCCCGAAGATTAAGTGTTGTGACTGTCGCCCTCGACGGGCGCGACGAACTGGCCGCCGCAGTCGGGACACTCCCGGAAGGGGCGCTCGAACTCCTCGCCGCAGTTGATACAGCGATAGAGGTCGCGCTCCTCGTCGGCCGAGTTCCCCAACAGGTCGCGGATGCGGTCGAGTACCATACGCTCACGGTCGGACGGCGGGCAAGTGAACCTTTCCCAAAAAGTGCGTCGAGGGAGTCTGTGCGTCGGGGAAGTCTGTGCGCCGGACGAGTCTACTCGTCGTCCCCGCTCTCCCCCGGCGGAACTTCGCCGTTCACCTCGAAGTCGGCGGTCGCCAACTCGCCTTCGCCGACTCGGACCTTCCGGACCCGCGGTCCCGCGACCTCGCCGGGCGCGAGTTGGACGTGGTACCGGCCGGGGTCGGCGGCCACGACGCCGAACCAGCCGTTGCCGGTGGTGGTCGTCTCGCGGACGATTTCGCCCTTCGCGCGGAGTTGCACCGTGACGCCCTCGATTGGCTCGCCGTCGCGGTCCGTGACCACGCCAGCGACGTGGGCCTCGCGTCGCTTCCACGGCATGTCGGGCACCTCGGCGGCGTCGGCGAACGCCGGGGACTCGTCGCTCTCGGGCGGCGACTCGGTGAGCGCGTCCGCCAACTCGTCGCGGCCCTCCTCGGGCGTCGCGTCGCCCGACAGCACCGCGTCGGAGGGGTTCGCGTAGGAGTAGCCGACCCACCCGGCGGTGTCGTTGCCCTCGTCACCGGCCGAGAGGGCGGCCCGAATCAGGTCGAGGTTGTCGCCGAGGTCGTTGAGGTAGAGCGCCGACCCGACCGCCACGTCGCGGTCGTACTGGTGGTTCGCCGCGAAGTCGGCCCAGTCGCGGAACATCTGCGAGTCGCCGCCCCGCTTGTAGTTCATCGGCTGATTCACGTCGAGGATACCCTCCTCCATCCACGAGGGCCAGTCCTGTAGCACTTGGAAGTACGCGCCGGTCGCCTCGAACCCGCCGTCGCGGGCCTGCGGTCCCTTCCACCACGTGATGGTGTCGGCGCTGACCCGCACCGACGGGTCGGCGTCGAAACACTCCAGATAGATGCGCCGGACGAGGTTCGTCACCTGCTGTCGTCGCCACGCTTCCCACTCGTCGTCGGTGTGGTCGGGCGTGTCGTCGCGGCCGGTCTCCTCGCGGAAGCGTTCGAGCGCGACCTCGTTGTAGCCCCAGACCTGATACAGCGCCTCGGCGGGCGTTGGGTACCGAATGTAATCGAGGTTGATGCCGTCCACGTCGTAGTTCTCCACGATGCTCCGAGCGGTCCGCGCGAGGTAGTCGGCCGCGCCGGGGTGGCCGGGGTCGAAGTAGTATTTGTCGTCCTGCTGGACCGCGCCGTCCTCGCGGACGCTGACCCACGGGTCGTCGCTGTCCGGGCCGTGGCGGTTGAAGACGTGTTCCTCGGACTCGGGCGGCTCGGCGTCGTTCCACATCTGGTTGACGACCATCCACGCGTCCACCTCGATGCCCGCGGCGTGGGCTTCTTCCACGAGTGTCTCCAGCGGGTCGAACCCGTCGGCGATGTCGGCCTCGGTTCGGGGCGGGAGCGCCTCGTCGCCGAAGAAGTCCGCGCGCCGGACGACCTCCGCGACGATGACGTTGAGGTTGGCGGCCTTCGCTTCGGCGACGAGATTCGACACCTGCTCGGGCGTGTAGAGGCCGTCGTTGAAGGCATCGACCCAGTAACCGCGGAACTCCTCTGTCGATTCGTTGGCGTCGGCGTTCGCGTCGGCATCGTCGTTCGCCTCGGCCGTGGCGATTGCATTCGGTGCGACCGCGAGCGCCGCGGTACCCGCGCCGACACCCTTCACGAAGTCGCGTCGGTTCGCCGTCACGCCGACCACCGACCCGCGGTCCGCCCGGTGATGGGTCCGGTTGGCCGAGATTCGGTGTGACGGGGTTCGGCGTGGCGGGGTTCGGTGTGGCAGAGTTCGGCGTGACGGATTCCGGAATCGGAGCGTCGGCGAGTCGATACTGGCGGCTTCTCGTTGCTTGCTAACATCCAAAGCGATATTTTCGCTCTTTCTTGATAAAGATTCCCAAGGTTTAAATCCGGAATCGAACGTCGGTCCCCGACGACCGACTTCCGCCGACGAGAGCGCGCCGCTCGACCACCCACGGTAACATAGGCCATAGTTTTATAACCGGCGACCAATCATTGACACGATAGCATGTCGTATTACCTCAAGCGGATAGGGCAATCAGTGGTGGTCTTCTTCGTCACGGTCACCGCGACGTTCGCCCTCTACCGCATGCTACCCTTCGGCCCGGTCGAGATGATGCGGGTCAACCTGATGAACCAACTCGTCCAGCAGGGGAGTCCGACCCCACAGCAGGTCGAGAAGATAAACCGGATGGTCGAAGCGTACACGGGCATCAACCCCGACAAGCCGTGGTACGTCGCGTACTACGAATATCTCCACGATATCGTCCTCTATCAGGACTTCGGGGTCTCCATCGTCAAGCGCGAACCCGTCTTCGACATCCTCTTCGAGGCGATGCCGTGGTCGCTGTTCATCAGCATCTACGGTCTCGCGCTCGGGACGACGGTCAGCCTACTCCTCGGGGCGGCGATGGCCTACACCGAGGGGAGCCGCTTCGACACCGGCATGACCATCTTCTCCATCCTCAACACGACGATTCCCTACTATATCGTCGCCATCGTCGCACTCATCGTCTTCTCGTTCAATTTGGGGTGGTTCCCCAGCGGGGGCCGCATGACCCAAGGCACCACGCCGGGGTTCAACTACCCCTTCATCGCGGGCATCGTGGAACACGCCGCGCTCCCGATTCTCTCGTCGTTCGTCGCTGGCTTCGGGGGCGCGCTGGCGTTCCGAGGTAACTGCATCCGTGAGATGGGGAAAGGCTACATCCGCCTCGCGCGACTCCGGGGCATCAGTCAGGGCCGCATCGCGATTCGCTACGTGGGCCGCAACGCGCTCCTACCGGTCTACACCAGCATCATGATGGGCATCGCCAGCCTGTTCGGGAGCAGTATCATCCTCGAAACCATCTTCAACTACCCCGCGATGGGGTTCGTCACCTTCGAGGCGCTGATGGACCGCGACTACCCGCTCATCATGGGGTCGTTCGTCTTCTTCACGAGTCTGACCCTGCTGGGCATCCTCGTCGCCGACCTGACCTACGGTATCATCGACCCGCGCGTCAAGGGAGGTGCCGAACGTGAGAGCTACTGACGACGACACCCCGAGCGACGACACGCCGACGCGAGACGACGATTCTGGACGCGATGTGCGGACCGACGGCGGTCTGGACGACGGGGGCGATGCACGAACCGACGGCGGCACGGGCGACGAGACCGTCTTCACCCGAACCTCGGACGTGCCGACGCTCACGAGACGCGAGAAGGCCCGCCGAACCTTCGACCGGCGAATCTACGCGCCGCTGGCGGTCCTCGTCCGCGACTGGCGCGCGGTCGTCGGCGGGACCATACTCGTGACCTTCCTTCTGACCGGCCTCGTCGCGTGGGTCTCGGCCTCGAACTGGTGGCTCCTCGAAAGCGTCGTGTTGGTCGAACAGCCCTCCGTCATGGAAGGCCCCATCTTCACGCCGCCGTTCCAGTCGATGGCGTACCCCCTCGGGACCGGCGTGATGGGCAAATCCATCTTCGAACAGCTCGTCCACGCCGCACCCGCGATGATACAGATGATTCTGGCGGGGGCGCTCCTCTCGGTGACTATCGGCACGCTCATCGGGACCGTCGCGGGCTACCGCGGCGGTGCCATCGACAAGGTGCTAATGTCGCTAACCGACGTGGTGCTGACGATTCCCGGTATCGCGCTCATCATCGTCCTCGCGGCCATCTGGGAGCCGCGCAGTCCGCTCATCGTCGGCCTCCTGCTCGGCATCGACAACTGGCCGCGGCTCGCGCGGACCATCCGGTCGGAAGTGCTGTCGGTCCGCGAGGAGTCCTTCACCGAGGCCTCCCGCATCATGGGTCTCTCGCAGTTCACCATCCTCCGACGGGACATCATCTCGAACCTGATGCCGTACATCTCCATCAACTTCGCCAACGGCGCGCGGACCATCATCTTCGAGTCGGTCGCGCTGTACTTCCTCGGCATCCTGCCGTTCACCACGCTCAACTGGGGCGTGATGATGAACGAGGCGTACAACGGGGCGGACCTGACGAACCCCTCACAGCTCCACTGGCTGTTCGCACCGATGCTGACCATCGCGGTCGTTTCGCTCGGATTCATCCTGTTCGCGCAGGGGCTGGACCGCATCTTTAACGTCCGTCTCCGGGCGCGACACGAGAGTACGACCGCGGACGCCGAATCACAATGACGATGCCACGACAGCTTCCACGACCGACAACCGAGTCGAACCGCACCCGACCCGGCCGAGACGACCGGGGCAACCGGCGCGACCGAACCGGCCGACAGAACCGAATCGGCCGCCGCGACCGGCCGACCGGCCGAGCCGACTGCCATAGATATAAGTTCCCCACGGGAAAGGGTGACACATGGCGATGAACGACGACGCCAAGCAGGGCTACCGAGTCGAGGACGACCACGGGCCGCTGGTCCGACTGTCGCTGGCGGTCCGGAGTTCGTTCCTCGCGTTCGTGGCGACGCTCGGGGTGGTGTTCCTCCTGTTGGCGTTGCTCCTCTCCGAACACGTCCCCGTACTCACGCACGGCGTCCTCTCGGGGATGCTCGCGGTGTTGAGCGCGAGTGCGTTCCTCTACGCCGCGTTCGGCCACCTCGCGCTCCGGCTCATCGGGTACCGCTGACGCAGACGACAACGACGACTACAATCATGGCTTCACGAATCCAGACGAACGCGGCCGAGGAGGACCCCGACGAGGAGGTCGTCCTCGAAGTCCGCGACGCGAACGTATCGTTCGACATGAGTCGAGGCGAGTCCCGCGTCCTGCGGGACGTGGACCTACAGGTCCGGCGGGGCGAGACGATCGGTATCGTCGGCGAGTCGGGGTCGGGCAAGTCGATGCTCGCGTCGGCGATGCTCGACGCCGTCGTGGACCCCGGCCAGTTGAGCGGGGAGGTCATCTTCCACCCCGACGAGGGCGACCCGGTGGACGTGCTGTCGCTGTCCGAGCGCGAACAGACCGAACTGCGCTGGAACGAGATTTCGTTCGTCATTCAGGCGGCCCAGAGCGCGTTCAACCCGACGATGACCGTCGGCGCGCACTTCGAGGAGACACTGCGCGCCCACGACCGGGACGTGACCGAAGGGATGGAGAGCGCGACCGAGTTGCTGGAAGACCTCTATCTGCCCGCCGACCAAGTGCTTCGCTCCCATCCCCACGAACTCTCGGGCGGGCAGAAACAGCGCGCGCTCATCGCGCTGAGTCTCATCCTCGAACCGAGCGTGCTGGTGATGGACGAGCCGACCGCCGCGCTCGACCTGCTGATGCAGCGGTCCATCATCAGCCTCCTCGCCGACTTGAAGGAGAAGTACGACCTGACGCTGGTATTCGTCACCCACGACCTGCCGCTGGTCGCGGACATCGCCGACCGCCTCGCGGTGATGTACGCCTTCGAACTCGCGGAGGTCGGCCCGACCGACGCCGTGGTCGAGGACCCCGCCCACCCCTACACGCGGGCGCTCCTGAAGGCCGTGCCGAACGTCTCCGACGAGGAGATAGAGGTCGCGGGCATCTCGGGAGCGAGTCCCGACCCGGTGAACGTCCCGGAGGGGTGTTCGTACCACCCGCGGTGTCCGCTGGCCGACGACGAGTGTCGGCGCAACGACCCCGACTTCGAGTCGGCGGGCGAGGACCACGAAGTGACCTGTTTCCACTGGGAGGACGCCGCCGACGAGATTCCCCTCGACACGGGAGGGAACGATGAGTGAAGACGACCGAGCGACCGCGGGCGACCGCGCAACGGCGACCGAGAACCGAGACCCCGTGGTCAGCCTCGACGACGTGGAGGTCCACTTCACGAAGGAGCGACTCCTCGGACTCGCGGGGTCCGAGACGGTCCGGGCAGTAGACAGCGTCTCCTTCGACGTGTACGAGAACGACGTGGTGGCGCTGGTCGGCGAGTCGGGATGCGGCAAGACCACGCTCGGCAAGACCGCCATCGGCGTCCAGCGACCGACCGGCGGCACCCTGCGCTACCGCGGACAGGACGTGTGGGCGACGAAGGACGACGGCCCGCCGGAGGGCGGCTACACCCACGACGAGATTCGCCGCGCGCTCCAGATAATCCACCAAGACCCCGGTAGCTCGCTGAACCCTAACTACACCGTCAGGTCGGCGCTGGCCGCGCCGCTGAAGCAGTGGCGCTCGGACATGAGCGAGGCCGACCGGCAGGCCCGCATCTACGGCCTGCTGGAGTACGTCGGGATGACGCCGCCGAGCGACTACGCCGAGCGGTACCCCCACCAGCTCTCGGGCGGCGAGCAACAGCGGGTGGCGCTCCTCCGGGCGCTGTTGATGAACCCGGACGTGATTCTGGCCGACGAAGCTGTGTCGGCGCTGGACGTGTCCCTGCGCGTCGAGATGATGGACCTCTTTCTCGAACTCCAAGACGAGTTCGACACCTCCTACGTCTTCATCTCCCACAACCTCGCCAACGCGAAGTACCTCACCCAGAAGGCGGGCGGACGCATCGGCATCATGTATCTGGGTGAACTCGTGGAGATAGGCACGCCCGAGCAGATAATTCACAACCCTCAGCACCCCTACACGAAGGTTCTGCTCTGGGCGACCGCCGACGTACACAGCCACGGCGAGGTCGAGGAGCCCCCGGTTCGGTCGCTCGACATCCCGGACCCGGCGGACCCGCCCTCGGGCTGTCGGTTCCACACGCGCTGTCCGGAGGCCCGCGAGGCCTGCAAGCGCACCAGTCCGGAACTGGCCGACGACGGCGACGGGCGGCGCACCGCCTGTTTCCGCACCGACGAGGACCACGAGTACTGGGACAGCGACCCGCTCGAAGACGAGGAAGACGACGTGCAGATGAACGCGCTCTCGGACTGAGAGCGGTCGATTCACTTCCGATTGCTACTGTTCTCCCGCGACGAGACTCCGTAGTTCGGTCAGCCGGTCGATTTCGTACGTCGGCTCCTCGGGGAGGCTGTATCCGTCGCGGTGCGGGCGGCGGACGAACGCCGAGTCGAGACCCGCCTCGCTGGCCGCGAGTACGTCCGCGGCGCTGTCGCCGACGTAGAGCGCCGAGCGCGTGCCGAGGTCGTCCAGCGCGCGTTCGAGGTAGTGGGTCTCGGGCTTCATCCGCCGGAACCCCTCGACGGTGGGGTCGCGGCCGTAGACCGCCCCGAAGTGGTCGCCGAGGTCGAACTCTTCGACCATGAACGCGATGGTCTCGTGCTGGTTGTTCGAGACGATGCCGAGGTCGTGGCCTTTCGCGAGCGCCGGAAGGACCGAACAGTCGTCGTAGAGGTCGCGCTCGCCCCGCTCCATCATCCCCTGTTGGAGCTTCGAGACGCGACGCTCGCGCTCGGGCCAGAACTCCTCGAAGGCGACGCCGTGGCGCTCGCAAACCGCCCGCATCTCCGGGACCGCGGCGGTGCCGAAGAAGGCGTCTCGCTCCTCGGGAGTCGGGTCGGCGTCGAACGCGCGGAACGTCTCGGCGACGGCTTCGCCGTACACGTCGGGGTGGTCGGCGTGCCGACGCAGGAGGACGCCGTCCACGTCGAACACGACGGAATCGTACATAGAGGAGGGCAGTCCGCCGGGCGACAAGAATGTACTGGTCGGGGCGGTGGAGACACTGGTCGAGCGGGTCGAGACGGTGGGCGGGGCGTTGCGGGGGTAGTTTTAAGCGGGCCGCCTCCGGACTTGCATCCGATTCGAGCATGCGAGCAATCGTTACCGACGGCGACGGCGAGGTCTGGGAGGAGCGACGCGAGCGACCCGAACCGGCCCCCGGCGAGGCGCTGGTCAGGATTCGAGCGGTCGGCATCTGTGGGAGCGACCTCGGTCTCGTGGAAGGGGAGGGACCGCCGTGGACCGACTACCCGCTGGTTCCGGGTCACGAGGTCTGCGCCGAGGTCGTGGAGTTGGGCGAGGAGGTCTCGGACCTCTCGGTGGGCGACCGCGTGGCGCTCCACGGGTTCGTCTACTGCGGGACCTGCACGCCCTGCCGGGAGGGCCGCTACTACCAGTGCGACGACCTGAAGGAGGTCGGGTTCACCATCGACGGCGGCTACCGGGAGTACGCCGCGCTCCCCGCCTACACGCTGACGCCGATTCCCGACGCCATCTCCGACGAGGAGGCGTGCCAGATAGACTCGGCGGCCTGCACGCTCCACGCGATGAAGCGCGTCGAGACCGACGTGACCGACACCGCCGCGGTCCTCGGGCCGGGGTCGCTCGGCCTCTACGGCGTCCAGTTGCTCCGCGCGCGCGGCGTCGAGGACGTGATTCTGACAGGCACTCGGGACGAACGACTCGAAGTCGGGGCGGACCTCGGCGCGAACCGCACGGTCAACGTCCGCGAGGAGGACCCCGTGGCCGCCGTCGAGGAGTACACCGACGGCGAGGGCGTCGATATCTGTGTCGAGGCGGCGGGCGCTGGCGACGTGGTGGACACCTGCCTCCAGATAGCGAAAAAGCGCGGGAGCGTCGTCCTGACGGGCGTGTTCGGCGAGCGCAAGGAGATAGACCCCAACCACATCGTCTCGAAGGAGTTGGAAGTCGTCGGGGGCGTCACCGCCTCCCACGCGGTCGAAGACGTGATAGAACTGTTCCGGCGGGGCGACCTCACCACCGAGGGCGTCGTGACCCACGAGTTCCCGCTGGCCGACTACGATGACGCGCTCGACGCCGTGCGGGAACGCCGCGACGGCGTCATCAAGGCGGTTCTGCGGCCCTGATTCGGACGCGTAGTTCGCCACCGGGAGTCGGATTTCGCGGCAATCCTTTTCTATCGTGCGTCTGAAGTTACCCTCATGACAGGTGCTTCGGGGTCGCCGAGACGGACGTTCGAGTGGATAGACGACGCGATTCCCCGCTACGAGTCGTTCTTCACGGTCGAGGAACACCGCGAACGCGGCCGGGCGCTCGCGGCCGACCGCGACCATGTCGAGTACGAGGAGTGCGGCGAGAGCGCGGGCGGCGAGACGCTGTGGGCGGTCACCGTCGGCGAGGGGAGTCGAAGCGCGCTCCTGTTCGGTGCGCCCCATCCGAACGAACCCATCGGGTCGATGACCATCGACTTTCTCCTTCACGAACTCGCAACGAACGACGAGTTGCGAGCGTCGCTCGACTACGAGTTCGTCTGCGTGCCGGTCGCCGACCCGGACGGCGTGCGACTGAACGAAGGCTGGTTCGACGGCCCGTTCACGCTCTCGAACTACGCGCTGAACTTCTACCGGACGCCACCGGACGAGCAGGTCGAGGCGACCTTCCCAGTCGAACGCGAGGACTACTCCTACGACGACCCGACGCCGAAGACGCGGATGCTCGCCGACTTCATCGAGACGCATCGCCCCGAGTTCATCTACAGCTTCCACAACGCGGCGTTCGGCGGCTGTTACTACTACCTCACCGAACCTCTCGAACCGCTCCACGACGCGCTCGCGTCGCTCCCCGAGGAGTACGGCGTGCCGCTCCATCGGGGCGAAGCGGAGAAGTTCGACGCGGAGCAGTACGACAACGCTATCTACCAGCTCTGGACCTTCGCGGACATGTACGAGGACACACGGGACGGCGACGAGGACTCCGAAGACGCGCTCATCGGCGGCAACGCCTACGATTACGCCAGCCGGTTCGAAGACGACGTATTGGAGTTCGTCGTGGAATTGCCGTACTTTCACGACCCGCGGATCGGGGACCGGACGGAACTCGACCGCACCCGCGAGGAGGTCATCCGCGAGGGAGTCCGGCACCGACAGACGCTCGCCGAGGAGATGCGGCGAGGTGTCGAGGCCGTCGCCGAGTACCTCCCGGACACGCCGATGGCGCGGGAAGCGGAGGGTGCCGTCTACCACTTCGAAGACGAGTACGAGGCGAAGTTGGAGTGGGCCGAGTCGGCCGCCGAGACCGACGAGTCGGCGACCGTCGCACAGCAGATAGACGAGCGGTTCCTCAAGCAGTACCACCTGCTGACCTATCTCGGCATGCTGTTGCGGTCCATCGACCACGCCGCGATGAGCGCCGACGAGGAGGCCCGCGAGACGCTGGTCGAGACGAAGGCCGCGCTCGAAGACGCCTTCCACGAGCGAATCGGCGAGATGCGCGACCACCTCGATTACGAGACGATTCCGATATGGAAACTCGTCGCGATTCAAGCCCGTGCGGGACTCCTCTGTCTGGACTACAGACAGAATCGAACCGACACGTAATCCGAGAGCCAAACTATAGATTGTTTAAAGATAGAATAATACGTCTATAAGTAATCTATAAGAGTCTTTCGTGCGGACGCGAAGTCGAACCGCGACGGCCGCTACAGGTTCGCCCGGATGCGCTCAACCGCGTAGTCGGCTTCCTCGTCGGTGAGACACATCGGGTTCACGGTGAACGTCGATTCGTGGAGGCCGTCGGCACCGACGTAGACGCGAGGCTCCTCGCGCCGGAGCGCGGCCACGAGGTCGGCCGCGGCGGCGTCCGCGTCGCTCAGGTCCGCCACCACCTCGGGCGCGACGGCGGTCTTCTCAGCGCCGGTAATCGAGCAGGCGACGCCCTCCGACTCCGCGAGTCGGTCGGCGACGCGCTCGGCGCGCTCGCGCCACTCCGCGACCAGCGCGTCGTGGTCCTCTTCGAGGAACAGTTCGAGGGCTTTGATGAGGCCCGCTAACTCCTCTTTGCCGACCTTCATCGGGCGGCCGATGCCCTGCCGGGGCACGCCGTCGAGGTCGCTCACGTCCACCAGCGACTCGGGCGGTTCGTACGCCTCGCTGGCCGCGTGCATGTCGAGGTGCTGGAGCGCCGCCGACTTCACGAGGTCCGACCGGCCAGCGAGAATCCCCGTCGATTGGGGGCCGCGAATCGCCTTCCCGCCGCTGAACACCACGAGGTCCGCGCCCAAATCCACGAAGCGTTCGAGGTTCGAGGCGGGCGGCAGTTCAGCGGCGGCGTCCACGATGACGGGCACGTCGTGGTCGTGAGCGATGTCGACTACCGTTTCGAGGGGCGGTTGCGTGTAGGGCTTCTGGACGTAGGCGACGGCGGCGGTCTCCTCGGAGATGGCGTCGGCGTACTCCCACGGTTCGACGTTCGTCGCGCCGGTCCCGAGGTGGTAGTCGTTCGTGCCCACGTCCACGATGTCGGCCCCGGCGGCCCGGAGCGCGTGGTCGTAGCCGGTGCGGTGGGTGCGGGCCATCACGATTTCGTCCGCCACGCCCTCGGTGTCGGGCAGTCGCGCCATCGTTCCGGGGTCGTCGCCCGCGATGGCCGCCGCCGCGCCGAGGGTCATCGCCGCCGCCGCCCCGCTGGCGACGTAGCCCGCGTCGGCCCCGGTCGCGTCGGCCACGAGGTCGCTCGCCCGCGCTTGCAGGTCCGAGATGCGCGCGAAGCCGGTCGCGGCGTCGGCCATCGCCTCGACGGCCTCCTCGCGGATGAGACTGCCGCCGATACGGGTCTTCGTCCCGGCGGCATTGATAACCGCTGGCACGCCTAGCTCGTCGTAGATGTCGGGTGTCTCCGGCATAGTTCGATGCGCTCCCGGCGGCTACTAATCGGTTGCGGTGGGACCCCGGGGGAAGAGAGAGGAGAAAGAGGAGACCGAGGCGCTACTCGTCGGGGAGCGCGTCGAGGTAGGCGTTCCACACTGCGTCGTGGTCGTCGGTCCCGATGGACGAGATGACCCGACAGGCGTCCCAACCCCACATGAAGACGCTGTCTGCGCCGCCCTCGACCGCGATTCGGGTCGCGCGCCGGACCTGCTCGGGTGCGCCCTCGTCGGGGAGCGCGAACCCCTGAATCCAAATCTGGCTTTCGAGGTCGTACTCGTCGGCCAGCGAGACCACGCGCTCGGTGTACTCGCGGACGAACGGTTCTAACTCCTCGTCGAAGGCCGCCCAGTAGGGGTCGGTAGCTAGCACGTCGAGGTGGTCGCTCTCGGCCAGCGTCGTCCAGTCGGTCAGTCCGTGTTCGGCGCTGTCGCCGGGCAGGAGACAGACCGCGTTCTCGGCCCCCTTCTCGCGGACGAGCGCCATCATCTCTTCGAGGAACGAGCGGAGCGACGCCTCTCGGAACTCGGCGACGCGCTCGGTCTCGGTCTCGGGCATCGACTCACCGTACTCGTCCTCGAAGCGCTCCCGGCAGGCCCCACACCGACAGGTCCACGCCGAGTCGGGGACCTCCTCGTCGTGCCACTCGGGCGCGAACCAGTGGGGTTCGTCCCAGAACACCACGTCCGCGCCGAGGTCCACCGCGTCGCGGGTCCACTCGCGCACGAACTCCCGAAACGTCGGGTCGTTGAAACAGGCCGCCGGGACGCGCTCGCCGGTCGAGAGCCGCTGGCGGGAATCGGGATTGTGACCGATAAACTCAGAGAGGGCTTCGCCGCCGAAGACCCGGCCGACGCCCCACGGGTTGACGTAGACGCGCTGGTCGCGCTCGTGGCTCGCCGCCACGAGATCGGCCATCGTCTCGGCGTAGTACCGCTGGTCGCGCTCGCTGAAGGTGTGCAACACCGCGTCGAGACCGCGGTCGGCGAACCGGTCCAAGTCCCGTTCGGCGTGTCGCGGGTCGCGGACGCCGAAGTAGCTGGTTCCTTTTTCCATTACAGATACTCCCGCGCGGACTCGTGGAGTGGGTCGAAGCCCTCCGCGAATCGCGCGCCGGTGCGCTTGCCGAGGACGCGGGCCTCCGCGCGGACGCCCTCCATCAGATGCTCGAACTCCGCGTCGATGCCGCCGTGTTCCTGCAGGAACTCGACCTGCGACTCGTGGCAGTCGATGGCCTCCTCTTTCTGGTCCTGATACCCGGTCACGTCCACGAAGACCGACGGCTCGAACTCGGCGGTCGGCTTGCCGAAGAAGTAGACGTTGTCGGGGTCGTGGGGCGGATGCTCCGTCTCCACGAGCGGGAGCGAGGCCATGTAGTAGGCGTCGGTGACGAGCCGCGAGGAGGCCCGGTGGTCCGGGTGCATGTCCTCGCGGTAGTGGGTCAGGATTACGTCGGGTTCGTACTCCCGAATCACGTCCACGAGCGCGAGGCGGTGGTCGAGCGAGTAGGTGACCCGGCCGTCCCGGAAGTCGAGGAAGGCCGCCTCGGCCCCGAGCGTCCGGGCGGAGGCGCGGGCCTCCTCTTCCCGGACGGCCGCGACTTCCGCTTCGGTCGCGTCGAGACCGCCGTACTCCCCGCGCGTCAGGTGGACGATTGCTACGTCGTCTCCTCGGTCGGCGTGCTTGGCCAGCGTCCCGCCGCAGAAGATGTCCGCGTCGTCGGGATGTGCGACTATGGCTAACACTCTCATGCAGTATCGACGTTCTGACCCGGCCCGTATAAAATTGCGGTGCGGTCGCGTACAGAACGGTCGTATCCGAACATCGCCGACAGCCGAAATCCGGTTCGATCGAGTCGAGGCAGTTCGAGGAGCGAACAGGTCGTGGAGCATTCCGTCAGGGGGCCGTCGTTCGTCTCCGCCGAGGGTATTCACCTCGGGGAGCGGTAGCGATTTGTAGCCTTCGAACGGCGAGTAGCCTTGTAGCGATAATACAATATAAATAGAGGTGAATCTGTTACTTGACGCCGTGTTGTTCGGGCGACAGGGTACTGACAGCGTAGCAATTATCTTATATACCCACACACAAACGTGGTTTCTCGAACGTAACGTTTCCCGTTTTCAAACACATATTCCACCACTTGTATCGGATAAAAGTAGAATTCAGTTCAAATCGGCCAACTATCGACTCGTCAGATAGTAGATTCAAATCCCCAATATACGTGCCAGATATTCCTACAATTAAGAGTTGGCAGTCGGAGAGTTGGTCGCAATTATATTGAACTTATCTTACAATACTATTACCGGCGGCGACCCTACTGAGTTCTCGATAATCCACCGGTCAAGGAGATGCCGAACCAAACAGTGCCTCTCTCCTCGAATAGTTCCGGTTCAGTTTGTTTTCGGAGCGTAGCTTCGTGTCTTCACGATTGCTTCGATACCGCTAGAGGTCGTTCACGTTTCGCAAGAATCCGGTCGATAAATCACTGCTACTATCCCGGCCCGAAAGCCGCGATATCGGCTCCGACGGTCGCGAGTGCGTCGGCGGGGTTCGGGTCGCTGTCGGCCAGATGCGTGTAACGGTGTTCCGGGATGCGCGAAAGTGCCGTCGTGACGGCGTCGCTGTACGTCTCGACGCCCGGTTCCGTCGGGTCATCGCCGCCCCAGACATCCCGGATTACCGTCATCGAATCGATGCGCACTTCCAGCCTGCGCGGCTCGTAGCGAGCCAACAGTTCGGAGAGTCCGAGTTGGAGGGCGACGTACTCGGCGGTGTTGTTCCCCGTCCGGGAGCCGACGGGTCGGCCGAGACGGGCGAGTTCCTCCTCCGAACCGTCCATAATGACAGCGCCCGCTCCTGCGGGACCGGGGTTGCCGCGTGAACTGCCGTCGACGTAGAGGACGAACGTGTCGCTCGTCGGCTCGGTGACGGGTGGCCGAGCGAGTCCCGACGCCAGCAGGTCTTCGAGCGCGCGACGCAACTCGTCCGAGGAGGTCGCGGGGTCGAACAGGCCGCCGTAGCCGGAGACGGCGTCGTCGATAGCGTCGGTGGCGGCCGCCATCTCGTATCCGACGCCCGCGAGGACCTCGTCGACGAGCGTGGCGAGCGGCGTGAGACGTTCGGCCGGGAGGCGGCCGTCGGTCACACCACGTCCCCCTTCGGGCCTCGATTCCGGTTTCGCGTTCCCTCCTCTCCGGACGATTTCACGGGCGTGTCGTACCACTGCATATCGGTCCTTGGAGGTCGAGCGGGATAATCGCTTCAGGTAGGACCAGCGTTCGGTCATCGAGGGCTTGGTGGGGTCGCCGGAAATCATAGTAACGAACGGGAGTAACGTATTAGTATCTGCTTGTATAAGCACTAGCTGAAATGGCACAGGAAACCACAGACGTTCCAGGCGACAGCACGGAGTCCGACGCGGACCCGTGTTGTGCGGGACCACCCGAGGTGGACTCGGACGCGCTGGTGGCGGACC
Organism: Halorussus salinus; assembly: GCF_004765815.2. Lineage (NCBI taxonomy): Archaea > Methanobacteriati > Methanobacteriota > Halobacteria > Halobacteriales > Haladaptataceae > Halorussus > Halorussus salinus. Next base: position 105,652 of record NZ_SBIS02000014.1, read on the forward strand.
TCCAGTTGCTCTCGGCGATGGGGAACGACACGCGGTACGAACTCCTCCGGCGGATAGCGAACGCCGAGGGCGGCGTCTGCGTCTGCGACCTCCAAGGGGCGGTCGGCGTGAGCCAGAGCGCGGTGAGCCAAGCCCTCTCTCGGCTCTACTCGGCCGGACTCGTCTCGCGGCGCAAGGAGGGGTCGTGGCGGTACTACGACACCACCGACGCGTCCGACGCACTACTCTCGACGCTCGACGACTTGCGGGGTGACGATGAGTGAGAACGCGGAGTCGGGAACTCCCGTCTCCGAACGGGACCCCGACGAGACCCGCCGACTCGTCCGCGAGCGGTACGCGGACATCGCGTCCAGTAGCGGCGACGAGTCGTGCTGTAGCGACGTGGGCGGCGATGGAAGTGGCGAGGGCGGCGATAGAGGCGGCGACGAGTCGTGCTGTAGCGATTCGTCCGCCGGGACCGGAAGCGAGCAGTTGGGTTACGCCGAGGAGGACCTCGAAGCGGTCGCCGAGGGCGCGGACCTCGGACTCGGCTGTGGCAACCCGAAGGCGTTCGCGGACATGAGTCCGGGCGAGACCGTGCTGGACTTGGGGTCGGGGGCCGGGTTCGACTGCTTCCTCGCCGCGCGGGAGGTCGGCGACGACGGCCGCGTCGTCGGCGTGGACATGACTCCCGAGATGGTCTCGAAGGCCCGCGAGAACGTCTCGAAGAACGACGCCTCGAACGTCGAGTTCCGACTCGGCGAGATTTCCCACCTCCCGGTCGCGGACGAGACGGTCGATGTCGTCATTTCGAACTGCGTCGTCAACCTCGCACCCGAGAAGCGGCAGGTGTTCGCCGAGGCGTACCGTGCGCTCCGGCCCGGCGGCCGACTCGCCATCTCCGATGTCGTCCAGACCGCGCCGTTTCCCGAGGAGGTGCGGATGGACCCCGACTCGCTGACGGCGTGCGTCGCCGGTGCCTCGACGGTGGACGCGCTCGAAGCGACGCTCGACGACGTGGGCTTCGAGGCGGTCGAAATCGAGCCGAAGTCCGAAAGCACCGAGTTCATCCGCGAGTGGGACGCCGAGCGCGACCTGAGCGAGTATCTGGTCTCGGCCACTATCGAGGCGCGCAAGCCCGCGGTCCGCGAGTAACTCTGAACGACAAGTCAGGGACAATCCGAGTGACGCTCGGCCGTGGCCGAGGCTCCGAGGTTGGGAAAAGTGGGGGGTGGGGAGAGTTCGCCGGACGAAAACGAATGGTTGAGCGACCGGCGAACGTGCGTCGAAAGGCATCGCCGCCTTATAGGTCTTCTGTACGCTCCGACCGACCGCTCCGATTTCCGGGACGACCGACGGTCGCTGTCGGTCTCCTCAGCGTTCGTGGACTCGCATCGGCATCCCGTCGCGGGGGTGCATCGTCAGCGTCGGCCACAGTTCGGGTTCGGCATCGCGGGCGTATTCGAGGCGGTACTGCTGGGCGGTGCGCGCGAGAATCAGCTTCGCCTCCAGTTTGGCGAGGTGCTTGCCGATGCAGTGGCGCGGGCCGCCGCCGAACGGGAAGTAGGCGAACCGCGGTCGGTCCGCGTCGCGGCTCCAGCGGTCGGGGTCGAACGCGTCGGGGTCGTCCCAGTAGCGTTCCGAACGATGCATCGCCCACTGGGAGAGCATGATGGCGCTCTCCTCGGGGACGCGATAGCCGCCCAGTTCGACCGGTTCCTTCGCCTCGCGGAACATCGTGTAGACCGGCGGGTAGAGCCGCATCGCCTCGTCGACCACCTGCTCGACGTAGTCCAAGTTTCCCACGTCCTCCATCGTCGGCGCGTCGCCGCCGAGAACGTCGTCTATCTCGTCGTGGACGCGCCGCTCGGCCTCGGGATGCTGGGAGAGGAGATACCACGTGTAGGTCAACGTCAGCGCGGTCGTGTCGTGGCCCGCCAACAGCATCGTCATCACCTCGTCGCGTATCTCGCGGTCGGTCTGCTCGCCGCGGTCCTGCGCGCGGAGCAGAATCGACAGCAGGTCGTCGGGTCCCTCGTCGGTCTCGGGGTCGCCGTGGGTGCCGCGGCGCTCGGTCACGATGTCGTCGATGACGCTCTCCATCGTCCCCACGGCGTTCCGGTACTCGCTGTCGCCCGGCATCGGGAGCCACTGGGGCGCGGCGAACCGAACCGGGTCGGGTTCGAAACGCGCGCCGAGCGGAAGCAGCGCCTCACGGATGGTTTGGACGCGCTCGTCGTTCAGGTCGGTGCCCAACATCAGGTCCACGATGACCGCGAGGGTCACCTGCGTCATGTCCTGTTCTACGTCTACCTCCTCGCCGTCGGCCCAGTCGGCCAGCAGGTCGTCGTTGTGTTCGACTATCTGGTCGGCGAACCCCATCAGTCGCCGCATGTCGAACGCGGGATTAGCGAGTTGGCGCTGTTTGCGCCACTGCTGGCCCTCGCTGAGGAGCAGGCCCTTCCCGAGCAAATCGCCGAGCGCGTCGTTCTGGAAGTCCGGCTTGCGGTACTTCTCGGCCTCCGAGACCAACACGCGCTCTACGTCCATCGGGTCGGTCAACAGGTAGGTGTCCAGCGGCCCGAGGTCGAACTGAACCACGTCGCCGTACGCCTGTTCGAGCGCCGAGAGAAACCGGAACGGGTCGCGGGCGTACCGCCGACTACTGCCGAACAACGGTTCTCCTCGCGGGCCGGGCGGTGACGAACTCATCAGTACTGTGTTGGGCTCTAACAGGATGAATGCAACGGTGAGTGTCGGCCTGTTCCGCGAGTGTTCAAATTGACGAAGCCTTAGCCATATAGGTTTGTGAGTCTATACGTGTTATCTAAGTCTATATCTCGTTCACTAATCGTATCAAAAATTTCTATTTCCAATATTTTATGTGTTTGTTCGATAGTATATTGACCCATAGAATGAGCGAACTCACCCGGCGGGAGTGGTTGCGGTTGTCGGGAGTCACGGCGACTTCCGCGTTCGGCACCTCAACAGTCGCGGGCAGAATGTCGAACGAGGCTACCGCGACCACGTCAACGGCCGACTGGCAGTCGTTCCACAACGGTCCGACTAATACCGGACACGCGAGAAACACCACCGGCCCCGGAAGCGGTGCCAGCCCGACGAAGGAGTACCACACCGCGGGAGGATACGAAGCGCCACCGATTATCGCCGACGGAATCATCTACGCTGCGAACAGGTACGGCGATCTCCTCGCGGTCGATACCACCGACGGAACACGAAACTGGAAGTTCGCGACCGGCGAGCAAATTCTGGCGTCACCGACGCTTCGCGATGGCACAATCTACGTGGGGGGTACGAACGAGAAACTGTACGCGATCGACGCGACGGACGGTAGCGAGGAGTGGACGTACAGAACTGATGGGCAGGATGTCTCGGCTCCCACGGTCGCGGGCGGGTCCGTGTTCTTCGGAAGCTACGACCGGAACGTCTACTCCGTGGATGCCGTAGATGGAACCGAGAACTGGCGGTTCGAGACGAGCGGGGTCCTCACGACCAGATCGCGGATATCCAACGCGCCAGCAGTTGCCGACGGTACAGTCTATGTCGGCAACTTAGACAGGAGATTGTACGCGCTGGACGCAGCCGACGGCTCCAAGCGCTGGGAAGTAGCAAAAAGTGGGTACGTGTGGGCACCGGCTGTCGTCGACGACACGGTGTATGCAGGTACGTCCGGTGGGAAAATCTATGCGTTCGACGCTAGCAGTGGTAAGCAACGCTGGTCGTTCGGCGGTCCACAACGGATGACGGCACCAGCGGTTGCCGACGGTACCGTGTACGTCGGTCGGTACGAGGGGGCTCATCAAGGCGAATACGACGTTCGTCTGTACGCGCTCGATGCTGCCGACGGGAGCGAGCTGTGGCAGTTCACGACGGACGGGAAGATCGTACACTCACCGGTCGTCGCGGATGGTCGCGTGTACGTTTCCATCGACGACCCACCGAAGCTTCAAGTTGTAGATGCGGCCAGCGGGACCGAACTGGACGAGTATCCGGCCGGAGAGAGTACCGAATTCGGGTCGCTCGAACAGTTCACGGCCCCAATCGTTTCCGAGGGTACGCTCTACGTGGGTAGCGAAGACGGGAATCTTTGGGCAGTCGGTGACAGAGCGTCGTCGGGGAGTCCGCCGACTCCGGCGTTCGACCGTTCACCAAAATCGCCGGAAGTCGATCAGTCGGTTACGTTCGACGCGTCTGCGTCGAGCGACCCCGACGGTACGATTGCGACCTACGAATGGGACTTCGACGGCGACGGCTCCTTCGAGGTCCGAGGAGAGACGACCAGCCATACGTTCGAGAGTACGGGCGAATACGCCGTCACCCTACGCGTCACCGACGGTACCGGGAGGTCAGCAACGACAGAAACGATGGTCACCGTCTCGAAGTCCCCGTTCCAGCAGGTCAAGGAGTCCCACCTCTCGAAGGCCGAGGAGTTAGACGCGGCGGCGCTCACCGACATGGACGCCGTCGAGCAAGCCCGGACCGCCAACGACGAGTACACGACCGCGGTCGAGAACGGCGACATCTCCGAAGAGACCGCGATAGACGCGCTACAGCGGATTATCAGCGGTCTCGACACGACGCTCACGACGATCAGGAACATCGGCGGGAGACCGGAGTTCACCGGCGACGACCAGTACGACCTAACCCAGCAGATGGCCGTCCCCACCATCAACACGGGTATCGACCTCGCGCTGGGCGCGTTCACTATACTGAAGAAGTTGTCAGACGGTGCGAGCTTCTTCACGACGAGCGTCCTGAAGACGGCGAAGTCGCAGGTAGACGACGCCATCAAGTCGCTAACCAGCGGGATGTTCGGAAACGCAGTTGACGCCATCGGCATGATACGAGGGAGTGCCCCGACCATCGTCCAAGAGATACTGAAGGGCGTCGCACAGGCCGAGGTCGTGAGCATGGTCGAGGAGAAGGTGTCGGCGATTGCGGACACGGTCGCGGACGGCCTCCAAACGTACGCCGAGCAGGACATGTTGTCGCTCCTGCCGGGGGTCACGCAACCGTTCGTCGACGAACCCGCCGCGCTCGACGCTGGCGTCGGGTTCCTCTACGACTTCCTGTCGGCCGAGCGCCTCCGAGAGGACGGGCTGGCCGGGTCAACCAACGTCGCGTTACAGGAGGCCCGGAACGCCCAGTCGTCCATCGAGACCGAGGTGAAAGACACCGACAGCGTGATACAGGACGCCAAAGAGTGGAGTCAGGACCACAGTCTCGTCGGCTCGATAATCGAGTTCGTCCGAGCGCCGAGTCTGGAAGACGTACTCGACTCCGTAATCGGAGCTATCCTGACACTGACCGGAGGTGTGGCGAACGCCTTCGCGACGGGTGCCGGATTCGGTGCCCTCATCAAAATCAACGTGACACATCACATCGGCCTCGTCGAAAATATACGAGGTGAACCCTTATGAGCGGTCGGCGGACGGACGTACCCTCGTTGTTTCGGTCCTACCGGGAAGCACTGGAGTCCGAGGACCTGCCGCGGGCGGTCGAAGCGGCGGTCAGCATGGAAGAGACGGAGGCGGAGCCGACGGCGCTGGTCGAGGATTTCGTCGCGGCAGTCCGGAACGACGAGTTGGGACTCGCGCGTACCCTGCTCCAACAGATCGGTAGCGCCTACGAGCGGTTGGAGACGGCCGAACAGGCACAGATACAGCGTGCGATTACCGCGGTCGAGGAGGGGTCGCTGTCGGCGTCGAAAGAGCAGCAACTGTTGAAGTTGACGCGGACTGCGACGCAGGCGAGCCTCACTCGGTCGGCGTTCCTCAACCAGTCCATCGCGCGAATCGAGTCCGAGAAGCTGGACGAAACGACCGTCGTGGACACGGCGAAACAGGCCAAAAACGTCGAGCAGGAACTCTCGACGGCGAAAGATACGACGGGCGGTATCGCGGACGGAATCAGCGTCTCCCCGACGCCGACGGTCCTGACCAACGGCGGTCCCGAGACCGTCGCGCGGGGCGAGTCGGCGGCACTGACCGTGACCGTCGGGAACGTGGGAAACGACGAGACCGACGCGCTCTCGTTGGAAGCCGACGCGGAGAGCGGGCTCTCGGTCCGTGACGAGAGCGTCTCGATACGCCCACTCTCCTCGGACGCCCGCGAGGAGGTCGCGGTCTCGGTGGTCGGAGACACGGCCGGAGAGCGAACCGTCACGCTCGACCTCAAGCGCGGCGACTCGACCGTCGAATCGGTCACGCAGACGATAACGGTGCTGAACGAGGCGAAGTCCGTTCGGGAGGCGGTCGTCGGCGGCGACAGGACGGTCCCGAACGAGACGGAGATACAGCAGTCCATCGCCTACTGGACCGAGGACGAAGTGATTCCCGGCACCGGCGGGAAGTCGATAACCACCGAGAAGCTACAGGAGTTCATCACGGAATGGGTCGAATCGAAGGGAGGGAGCAGTTGATGTCGCGTTCGGCCCCCGGACGCGAGGTGGCCGCACTCGGGATAGCGCTTGTGGTATCGTCGGTTCTCCTCGGAGGGTCGGCGGTGGCCGCGACCAGTGGGACAGTCGAGGGGAGCGCCGTGGCCAACGAGAACGTCGCGAACACCGAAGCCGAACTCGCGTTGAATATGAGTGGCCACGCCGAGGAAGTCGAGGAGGGATACGAGGTCCGACTCGAAGTCACGGTGCGGAACGAAGGCAACGGGACCAGTCCGGCACCCGTCTTCGACCTCGGACGCCTTCCCGACGGGTGGGCGGTCGCGTCTTGGTCGGGCTCTGGAGCTACGTATCGGGAATCGACGAACGAGTGGCTCTGGACGGAAGTCGAATCCGAAGCCTCACGAGACCTGAGTATCACGATGACGGCGGATTCACGCACCGACTCGGCCACGATATCCGGGGAAGTGACCGACGGATACGACCACCGGGCGACCGACGACATCCGAATCGAGACGGGGCGGGCCTCCTCGGGGGCCGGTGGTGGCGCTGGCGGCCAGAGTATCAGCGAAACTACGTCCACGAGCGAGCCGACCGAGACGGTCGAAGCAACCACGACCGTGGAAACGACCGCGACGACCGATGTGACGGGTTCTCGAACACCGACTTCGACGGTAGTCCCGACCACGTCTCGAACGCCGACGACGGCGACTCGGACGAATTGGACAGCCACGTCTCGAACGCCCTCGGACACGGCGATACCCGGATTCGGCCTCATAGGTGCCGTCGTTGCCATCGTTGGGCTATCGGTCGCTTCAGCGAGCAAGGCTGAAGAGTAGTCGGTCGGAGAAGGAATTTCTTTGCTCCGGGGATGAACAAGTCGCTGTGAAGTTCGAACTGGGTGCGGACGCCGCCGGAGCGGCGTTCGCGGTGGTGCGAGCCAGCGACAGGCGAGCATGGCTCGAAAGTGTTCCAGAGGCACTGTGGTCTCCGCGGCAGTCTAACTTGTCCGGAGACTCGGTGGTCGATACGTATCTATAGAATAAATATTTCAGCCAGTAATCTGAGATAGATACCTTAGAGATAAATCTTAGATAGACATCGTAGACAGCTTAGTTAGAAGTATTATTTACCGTCTATAGCGAGGCGGGAAGCGACAATCCGCGGGCCGAATCGGTTCCTACGAGTAAGGTACGCGGTCGTCCGAATCCATCTCGGTTCGGGAGCTTCCAAAAGCATCCCAGACAATTATCTTAGATATTTATCTTAGGCTCTTATCTTAGACGTTTATCTTATGTGAGTAGATGTTAAGATATGGTCGCAGAGCGGAGTTATCAGTCAAACGCACGAGTCAACCGGAGATGTAAGTCAAACACTGGCCCCAGATAGAAATCAAAGAACAGCGTCTTAGACTTGTATCTTAGATTTATGTCTTAGACAAGTATCTTAGCCACCTAACTTACGTCTCTAACTTAGAAAAGTAACACAGATAACAGTCATACGTGTCTTTCTTAGCAACCTTGTCTGACGAACTTTCATATCGGAGAAGGACACAGGCGTAGGTATGCTGTCGTACACCGTCTACAGCGAGGCTGGCGGCGTCGGAAAGTCCACACTCGCCGCGAACCTCGCCGTCGCACACGCTCGCGCCGGTTTAGACGTTCTCGTGGTTCCGCTCGACCCGCAGGACGGCGACCTCAGCCGACTCCTCGGCGTGGACGACGAGCGCGCCGACGCTGACGTGGACAGCCTCGTTCGCCACATCATCGAGAGTCCGAAAGGTCCCTTCGAGGAACTCGTTCGAACCACGGAGGGCGTCGATGTCGTTCCGGAACACAACAACCTCTCGGACCTGCCGGGCCACCTCGACCGCGAGCAGTCGAAGGCCGAACAGCTCGGGGACGCGTACAACATCTACGCGCAACTCCATCGCGTGCTAGACGAGGGCGAGGTCGGGAGCGAGTACGACGTTCTCATCTGTGACCCACCCGCTACCGAATCCGACCACCTCTACAACGCCATCTACGCGACGCGGAACCTCGTCATCCCCGTCGAGCCGTCGGCGAAGGGTCGGGCGTCGGTCGAAGGACTCCAGAACCTCGCGACGAACTTCGCCGAGCAGTTGGGCATTGACGTGGGCGTCTTGGCCGCCGTACCGAACGGCGTGAAGAACACGAGCGACCAGCGAGAGATGTTACGGGACATCGAGTTCACGACGCCCGAGACCATCGGCGACCGAACGTCGCTGATGGAAGGCTGCTGGAAACAGCAGTGTTCGGCATTCGAGTACGTCCGCGAGCATCGTGACCGGCGGCGCGACTACGAGGTCGAGACGCTGGCGCAACTGGACCGAATCGCGCGCCACTTGGAGTCGCAGGTCGGCGTGGACGCACCGCACCCGCCCGAGCCGGGCGCACTGAAACGCGAGGAGCCAGCATGAACGGGTTCAAAGACGGCGCGTCGGCGGACAGTCCGTTCGGCGATACGACGGCGGAAGACGAAGCCGGGGACGACGGTGGGGAAGTGTCGTCGGAGGCTGAGGAACCGGACGGTGAGACGCGGACCGAAGAGAACGAGCCGGACGCCGAAGAGAACGAGCCGGATGCCAAGGAGAACGAGCCGGATGCCGAGGAGAACGGCCGTCTTACCGAGGAGAGCGACCCGAACGCCGAGAGAAGTGAGACGGATGACGGAGCGGATTCAACGGAGATAGCGGCGACAGCGAGGGAGTCAGCGACGGCGGTTGAAGAATCGGCGGCGGGCGAAGAACCAGTCACGACCGAAGAGTCAGCCACGACCGAGCCGAGGGAGACGACGACCTCGGTGGAGGCGAGTAGCACAGGAGAAACAGTAACTTCGGAGGAGCCAGTGGATTCGGAGGAGCCAGTGGATTCGGAGAAGCCAACAGATTCGGAGGGGCCAGCAGGTGCGGAAGAGCCGACAGATTCCGAAGAAGCTGCTGGAGCTTCGATAGGTGGGAGCCTGCCGTGGATTTACCAGCGCGCGAGCATCACGGACGGCCGGGAGAAGACGGTCCAACTGCATCTGCGGTCGGCGACGCTGGACGAGCAGCGACGGGGCCTCGGCGAGATAGAGCGCCTCCTCGGCGAGTCGGTGAAGAAAGCGGACTTGCGGGAAGCTGCGTTCCTCGTCGGTCTCAGCCATCTCGGCGAAGTCGCCGGGACGCTCCGGGAGTGGGGCTACGATTTCGAGTAACGGGGCTATCTCCGTATTCGGGGAGTAGGAGTAGTCGGGGAGTAGTCGGTGATTTTGAGGGGTAGTTGGTGGATTCGAGGGGTAGTCGGTGAATTCGAGGAGTGGTTGGTGATTCCCTCGGACGGTGAGAGTCGGGAAAACCCCACCGAGTGACAGGTAGAACCCCACCGAGTGACAATGGAACCCCCACACCCCGTGTGCGAGATGAAATCGGTAGAGGAGTGGGGAGGGGTCGGTCGTCATCGACGGCCGGGATAGACGCGGAAATGGCGTTTTTACGGAGAAAAGCGTCGGTGACCATAATTAGAACCGGTGAGAGGGGTGATTTGAAGGACTGTATTAATATAGAAATCTTTATATATGTGTCTCTTAAACTGAATCCGTACTGTACTTACAGTATCACGAAACGTAAACAACGTGTCGTGATACTAACTCATTCCGGCTCTCGATAATTCTACGTGTATTTTGCGGTCGTAACTCGTCTCTATCGGAAAATCGCTGGTTTTAGCCGCTCTACCGTCTTCACGACACCCCGTCTCCTCTCTCGAACCTCCACCCTATCGAGGATTTCATCTCGCACACGGGGTGTGGGGGTCGAACGAAACTATCCTGTACGACTTTCTTCGACTAACTTTCCTCGTGACTTGCTTCCACATTTCGATCTAACTTCTTTCCACTCGACTTCTGCTCGACTTCCGCTCAAATTCTACACCGTCACTCCTTCCACCTGACCGCTACTGAACTCTATTCGATCGCTGACCGGCCTTCAACTGGGCGCTGACTAAACTCGACAGACCTGTCTTATCCGAATCGTCTAACCCCTCTCGTTCCTTCACGAATTTCATCTTGCACACGGAGGGTCACTCTCTATTTCATCTCGCACACGGGGTGTGTCTCCTCTATTTGACTTCGCCCGCGGTCCGACGACTCCCTTCGAAACCAACCACAAAGCGCCTTTACTGCCTGAATGCGGCGAATTTAATCTCGCACACGGTACCCACAACTATTTACCGAATGGACTACACCCCGATAACATGGCCGACGGCGACGACGACCAGTCTCTTTCCCAGTCGATCAAAGGGCGTCTGCAACAAGGCGTTCAGAACTCCGTGTTCCGAGAGAAGGGGCTCCTCGACCCCGACGCCGTCATCGACGAGGACCGAATCGTCGGTCGTGACGAGCAGTTGGACGACATCATCACCTACCTCCGGCCAGCGGTTCAGGGCAACCGTCCGCCGAACATGCTCCTGTACGGCCCGTCGGGGACCGGGAAGTCGCTCATCATCAACGCGGTCTGCCAGCAGGTGCTGGAACTGGCCAACGCTCAAGGCGACCAGTTCGGCGTCATCAAGATCAACTGCCAGACCATCAAATCCCACGACCGCGCGGTGTACCGCCTCGTGGAGAACGCCGCGACCGAGGCCGGAGTCGGCGTCGGCATCCCCGAGAGCGGTATCTCGACCGACCAGAAGCTCAACCGATTCTACGAGGTCCTGAGCCACCACTTCGACTCGGTCATCATCATCTTAGACGAGGTGGACCTGCTGGTCGGCCGACAGCGCGACCCGAACGACGAACCGGCCTACTCGAAACTGCTGTATCAACTCTCGCGAGCCTCCCAGCTCGGCCGCATCGACGGTCACGTCTCGGTCGCCGCGCTCACGAACGACCCGCGATTCATGGAGGACTTGGACGGGCGCGCGGAGAGTTCGTTCAATCCCCAAGACGTGGTCTTCCCGGACTACGACGCCAACCAGTTGCAGGCGATTCTGGAGCGCCGACGCGACGCCTATCAGGAGGGCGTCCTCGAAGACGGTATCATCCCACTGAGTGCGGCGTTCGCGGCCCAAGACCACGGCGACGCCCGGAAAGCTATCGACCTCTTCCGGAAGGCCGGGGAGATAGCCGACCGCCGAGGAGAGGAGACCGTCTGTGAAGAACACGTCCGGGACGCCCAAGAGGAGGCCGAGCGCGACCGCACCCTGACCCAGATGCAGGGACTCTCGACCCAGAAGAAGCTCTCGCTGTACGCGACCGCCAGCGTCGCCGTCCACTCCCAGCGAAACCTGAACGCGGTGCCCAGCACCGTCGCGTACCGGGTCTACCAGTACATCACGGACCTGCTGGACGCCGACGAGAAATCGCGTGACTCGTATCTCCGGTACATGAGCGAGGCCGAGACCTACAACTTCGTCACGTCGGAGAAGCGCGGTCGCGGGTACGGAAGCGGCGTCCACAAGGAGTACACGTTCATCGACGACCCGGAAGTCGTCGCCGAGACCCTACAGGCTGACATCCGACTCGAAGAAGTCGAACGCGACGAGAACCTCATCGAATCGGTCGTCAACTCCCAGATTGCGGACTTCTTCGACGGGGAGTAAGAGACTTCCGTCCGGGCTGACTCGACCTTCGTGTCCCGTTTCATCTCGCACACGGGGTGAGCGGCCGTCGCGACGACGATTCGATTCCACTGTACCAGATTCGATACGCATGTCTGACATTGGCCGCGCAGATTTCACTTCGCACACGGGGTGTCCCCGCCCGACGACACCTCACACGCCGCGAACTCTTTTCCGCTGGCCGTAATTCATCTCGCACACGGGGTCTTCCCCACGAACTTCGTCCCGCCGAACACGCCGGGAGAATTCATCTCGCACACGGGGACACTCCCGACTCGCCGCCCCTCACCAGTCCGACCCGCCGCTCCACACCACTCTGATTTGCTGTTCCACAATAGTTCGACCCGCCGCTCCACATCACTCCCAACCGAGGAGAACGAGGGTCGCGTCCGCCGGTCACGACTCCGGAACGGCGCTCGACGCCAGAGCGTCCACCTCGTCGGCGAGGAGTCCGGCGGTGTCCGCGCGTCGCGTCGCGTTCCGGGCGAGCAGTAGCCGGGCCGTTCGCGTCGTCGCGTACTCGTTGGTCCGCGCGTCCTTGATACGCTTGGTCACCAACCCCGCGTCTGCGAGGGTCGTGAGGTTCTGGTAGAGCCGCGAGCGGTTCACCTCGTCGCCGTATCGGCGTTCGAGCGCCTCCTTGACCGCGACTCCCTTCGGTCCCTCGTCGTCGCGCTCCAGTTCTCGGACGGCGTAGAGAACGTCGCGCTCGAAGGCCCGGAGGTCGGTGAACCGACGGTCTTCCATCGTCTCGACGGCGGCCTCTCGGTCGCACATCGTCTCGACGGAGCGTTCTCGGTCGTCCGCTACCTCGACGACGCGCGCTCGGTCCCCATCCGAGTCCGCCTCGATTGCGGACTCCGAAGCGTCGGCCGAGTCCGACCGATCTCCCGACGAGACAGACTCCGGACCGGCGAACTGCGAGACGAACCTCACGTCCGTCATCTCGTTCCCTCCTCGGCCCCGTGGTTTCTCTCGTCCCGGTCGCGATAATCGAGGAGGTCCTCCTCGCCGAACCGGAGTCCGCACGTCTTGCAGGTGTACTCGTCGCTGGTGGCGAGACTGCGCCACGACGAGTGGCCGTTCGGACAGCGGTACTGCCACGGGTCCGGGTCGGTAGCGGTTCTGTCGCTCGATTCGACACGCTTAGTACTGTTCGATTCGTGTGACATACTATCTGCTCGCTCGTGGGTGCGTGTCACAGGGCAGACGGGACTCCGGCGATTCCAGCGCCGGTTTTTTCCAAACACGACTACCCTGCAACGCAGACGTACCTGAGAACGGTCGGTGACTAATAACTCTGCCACGCCCGCAGTGAAAGTAAAAGTGGAACGGCGAGCGACCCGCGAGTCGCCACGCCGAGTCGCGCTGTCGCGGGACGACCGCGTTGTGACGCTACGCCGCGTTGTGACGCTACGCCGCGTTGTGACGCTACGCCGCGTTGTGACGCTACGCCGCGTCGAGTCCGCTACACTGTCGATTACTCGCAGGCGAGCGAGTCCGCGACCGCGAGGAGGTCCGACTTCGGAAGCGACCCGGAGACGGTGTAGGTCGTCCCGTCGCAACTCCACTGCACGATGCCAGTGGAACCGAACTCGTCGTAGGTGCCCTCGACGGAACCGACGGTGACGGTCTCGCCCTCACTCGTTCCGACCGAGGAGGTGCGGTTCGACTGGGAGACCGAGAGGGTCCCGCTCTCGTTCTGGTAGGTCAGCGACGCCGTGGCGTTGCCGTCCATGAACGTCGTCCGGACAGTTTCGAGTTCGTAGTCGCCCGGAATCTGGCCGGGTTCGCTCACGTCGAACGAGACGTTCGCGTCGGCTTGCTCGACGGTGTCGTGTTCGTAGGTGTCGGGCATCTCGGTCTCGACGACCTCGGCGTCAGCCGGTGGCTCGAACTCGAACGTGTCGGCCGGAACGTCGGCGTCGAACGTCAGATTGCTGTAGGTCATCGTCGTCTCGATACTCTCGTTGTCGAACGAGGCGACGGAGTGGCGCTTGACCGGGAACCACGTCTCCTTGTCGAACCAGATGGTCATCTTCCCGATAACGCCCGCTAGCGAACTGTTCTCCTTGGGCGTCAGCGCGAGGACGTGCGTACTCCGGTCGCCGATTTTCTCGGAGCCTTCGTACGATACGTCGTAGTTTTCGAGGATGTTATCCACGACCTTCCCGTAGTCGGGCGTCGCTCCTTGCACGCCGAGTTGCGGGATGTCGGTCTTGCGTACCTCGTTTTCCGTGGCGTTGTACATCCACATGGTCGAGCCGTTCGAGACGAGTACCGTCCCGTTCATCGGCTCCGGCGAGCGGTACTCGTGGCGCAACTCGTTGCCCGACTGGTTCGCCCACACCTTCGCCGTGGTCGTCCGGGTGTCGTTACCGATAACCATCTCGGTCGTCATCGTTCCGGTGTAGACGCCGATCTCGTCGTACTTCTCCTGTGCCTTCTCGCCGATCTCCTCGGCGGTCATGTCCTGTTGTCCGAACTGGACAGCGGAGCAACCGCTGAACGCGACAACGAGGACCACCGCGAGGGTGGCGAACGTTCGTGATGATGGCTGGAGGGCCATATTTCCATTTCGTACCGACGCAATATATATGTACGCTCTGACTGCGCAAGAAAGCGTGCGACCGACGGAAGATTCCACTGTGGCTGGAGAAATCTACTCTTGCCGGAAAACGCTGTCCCACTCGCCGATAGAACAGTTCGGACTACGGACCGAGATGTAAAAAGTGGTAAGACCACGCCATCGAGTTTGTAGATATATGAACTTTGACGACCCGGACTCGGACCCCGAGACGAGGCAGGCAGTCGAGGAGCCAATCGTCGAGTACGTCACCACGTCCGGAGCGCGGACGGCCGTCCTCCGAACAGTCGCGGACGGGCCGGTCTCCACGCAGTCGGTCCTCGACACCGTCTCGGCGAGCGAGTCGGCGGTCTACGGCGCGCTCGGGGAACTCCGCGAGCGCGACCTGATTCGCAAGCCCGACTCGGACGCGTGGGAACCGACCGGTCTCGGACTGGCGGTTGGCGAGGCCATCGCGGAACGCCGCCGGACCGAGGAGGTACTCCGGGCCGACCCCGAGTACTGGAAGACCCACGACGTGACTGCACTGCCCGCGCAGTTCCGGGCGACGCTCTCCCGACTCGCGGACGCGGAGGTCGTCCGCGCGACCGACACCGACCCCCACCGCGCGGTCCGGGAGGTCAAACGCCGCATCGAGGCGGCCGACTCGGTGGCCATCGTCTCGCCCATCTACCACGACGAGTTCGTGGACGCGCTCGGCGGGCGGTCCGGTGGGAGCGAGTCGGCGTCGGACGCGGGGGAGTCGGCGTCGAACGCGGGGGAGTCGGCGTCGAACGCGGAGAAGTCGGCGTCGGGCGCAGGGGGGCCGTCGCCAGACGCCAGCGAATCGGACCTGCCCACCGACGCGTCGGTCCGGTTGGTCCTCGGGTCCGCGGTCGTCGAGGAGACCGTGGACACTGCGGGACCGACCGACGAGCAACTCGAACCGCTCGACATCCGGGTCCGGCCGGTCTCGTTCGCGATGACGCTGACCGACGACTGTCTGCTCCTCTCGCTCCCGAACCTCGACGGGTCGTACGACTCCGGGACCGAACTCGTCGCCGAGTCGGAGTCGGCCAGAGAGTGGGGTCGTCTCCTCTTCGAACACTGCTGGCGGACCGCCGCCGCCCCCGACGCGTCGCCGTAGTTATCCCTCCGGCCAGCGTCGTTCGGGTATGATATCACTCCGGGAAACCGCAGGAAAGCTAGTCCTCGTCGTCCTCGCCTTTCTCGTGACGTTCGTCGCCGTGACCGAACTCCTCGCCCCCTACGTCTGGCCGTCGGCACTGGTCGGCCTGCCCGTCGGACTCCTCGCGGCGGCCGTCGTCGCGTACCTGCTCGTCCGCCGCGGTCGGCGCGACCGAACCGGTCCCGACTCGACCGCGTAGGTCCGGAGGGTCGCTCGACCGCATCGCCCGAGACCCGGCCCCGCAGGAACGACAAAGAACTTATCCCGAGTGGCGCAACCAATCGGCCATGCCCTCCCGTCGAACGTTCCTCGCCGCGCTCGCCGCGACCAGTGCATTCAGCGCATCCGGCGCGACCGGCGCGTCGGCCGCTCGCGCCGACTCTCGCTCGGCGGCTCCCGAAATCGCGTGGTCCCGGACCTACGCCGAGTCGGCCTCCCTCGCCGGACTCTCGGCGGTCGTTCCGCGCGAGGAGGGCCACGTCCTCCTCGGTACCGAAGGCGCGGCGGAGTACCGCGGCCTCGCGGTTCGGACCGACGCGGCCGGTCGCCCGCGCTGGACGCGACGCCTCGGCCCGCCGTCGAGCAGTTTCGCCGCTGGCGCTCCGCACCCCGACGGCGGCGTCGTCGCCGCGGGCACGACGAACGTCGCCGACCGGTCGCCCGCGAGTGAACCGCCGCTCTCGGCGGACCCGTGGCTCGTCCGACTGGACGAGCGCGGCGACCTCGTCTGGGCGCGGACGCTCCAACCCGCCGCCGGGACCGGCGGCATCGAGGACCTGACGCGCGTCGGTGATGGCGGCGGCGACGGCGACAGCGACGACTACCTCGTCTGCGGCGGGTCCCGGCGCGACGAGGAGGCCGTCCGTCGGCCGTGGGTCGCTCGCGTCACGGCCGCGGGCCACCAGCGATGGGCGAAGACCGTCGAGGGCCGATACCGCCGCGGGAACCTGAACGCGGTCGCTACCGCCGAGAATGCCACGGTCGCTACCGACGGGGATGCCGCGTCCGGTACCACCGGGAGTGATGCCGTCGCTGCCGACGAGGCCGCGGTGTACGTCGGCGGTTCGACCCGGCCGCCCGAGAGCGACGACTACGGCCGGAGCGAGGACGCGCTCGTCGCCTGCCTCGCGCCCGACGGGACGACGCGCTGGCAGTACTCGGCCGACTCCTCCGACACTGACTCGAAGGGAAGTCGCATCGAGGAGTTACACGCCGACCGCGACGACGCCGGCGTCGTCGCGGTCGGCAACCGACGATTCGCGTACGACGACGACGGACAGGGGTGGCACCTCCGCCTCGACGGGACCGGCGCGGTCGAGTGGGACCGACGCCACTCGACGGGACCGTGGAACTGGCTCTCCGATGTGGCTCCGACGCCCGAGGGGTATCTCCTCGTCGGGACGCGCGAGAAGACGACCGGTGGAGGGGAAGGCGAAACGAACGACGGAGAAGACGCGAACGAAAACGGCCCGCGTGGCGCGTGGGTCCTCCACACGGACCCGACGGGCAACGTCGTCTGGGAACGGACCTACTACGACGGCGACTACAGCACAGGTAACGCAATCGTCCACGTCGAGGGTCGCGAGTTCCTGATAGCTGGCCGGACCTCCGGAGGCGACGCGTCCGACGGCGACGCCGGATGGCTGGCGAACGTCGGCGGCGCGCCACCGCCGAACGGCCGAGGCGCGACCGAGTTCGTCGCCGACCTCGCCGACCGGATTCCACCGGACGCCGACGCCATCGGACTCGGCGCGTTGCTCGGCGCTGGCGCGGTCACGGCGGGGCGTCGATTGCTCGCGAAAAACAGAGAGTAGAGCGCGAGGAAATCCGATTCAGAGTCCGGCGTACGGACCGCCCTTCGCCTCGGTGAGTCGCCCGACCTGCTCGTCCGAGAGGTCGATTTCGGCGGCCGCGAGGTTCTCCTCCAACTGCTCGACGGTCCGGGCACCGACGATGGGCGCGGTCACGCCCTCGCGGTGTTCCAGCCACGCGAGCGCGGTCTGGGCCGGGGTCGCGTCCACCTCGTCGGCCACCGCGTCGAGTTCGTCGTGGAGGTCGAAGTTCTCCTCGGTGAGGTAGGCCTCCTCGAAGCGACTCGACTCGGCGGCGCGCGACTCGCCGGTCAGGCCGTCCTCGCGGGAGTACTTCCCGGTGAGGAAGCCTTGCCCGAGCGGACTCCACGGACAGACCGCGAGGTCTTCCTGCCGGGCCATTTCGAGGTAATCCCCCTCGATTTCGCGGTCCACGAGGTTGTAGCGCGGCTGGAGGACGGTGAACGGCTCCCAGCCCTCGGCGCGGGCGATTTCGTTCGCCTTCGCGACCTTCCACGCGTTCGGCCGGAGCGTCGAGGCACCGAGGTAGTTGACCATGCCGTCCTCCACGAGACCGTTCAGCGTCTTCATCATCTCGCGCGCGGAGGTCTGGTCGTCCCAGCGGTGGATGTACAGCACGTCCACGTAGTCGGTGTCGAGGCGGTCGAGAATCTTCTCGGCGCGGTGTCGGAGGTTCTTCCGGTTCGTGCCGCGACTGTTCGGGTCGCCGTCTCGAATCTGCCAGTAAATTTTGGAGGCGATGGTGTACCGCTCCCGGTCGCGGTCCTCCAGCCAGTCGCCGATCCACTCCTCGGACTCGCCGCCGCCGTACACGTCGGCGGTGTCGATGTATCGCCCGCCAGCGTCGGCGTAGGCGTCGAGGAGTTCGTGGGCGCGCTCCTCGCCGATTTCGACGTTGCCCTCCTCGGTCTCCTTGCCGAAGCGCCACGTGCCGAACTGGAGTTCGCTCGTCTGAAGACCGGTCCCGCCCATCTGGACGAAATCGAGGTCCAACGACTCTGTGTCTGTCATGCCGATTCGTGCTATGCGTGTCGGTCTGAAAAGGATTCAGCAACCGGCAGACGAGGGCGTAACCGGGAGAGAGTGACCGACAGACGAGGAAGTGACCGGCAGAGGGGATGCAACCGGTAGACGGGACGCGACCGACAGCCGAAGCGGACCGGTTCGGGGGCGGCAGTGGTCGGTAGACACACACCGGGTTTCCGGTGAAACCCGGCTCAAGAGTGGGGTGGGTCGTTGACGAGAGTCCGAGAAGTAGTCTAAATTAGCTACTTTTAATAAGGCGGGTTGAGTATAGCCCATTGAAGTAATCACCACGAAAAAATGGTCCGTGACGTAGTCACGGACAGTTCCACCCGACACGGGGGTACCCTTCTCGGTGCGTTTCCACCGGAAACGTGGTGTGTGTCTCGACGGTGCGAGAGTGGCGTCCGTCACCACTCGCCCGACCGCTGACTCGTCTACTTGCGGGCTTATACGAGTCAGACTGTCGGTTAATACACGAACGCTTGCACCATTGAATGACCTCTTGACCCGTGGAGGCTCGACCTCGACTCCCGGTGTACCCCGAATTCGACTCCCCCGACCCTTCTCTATCGCTCGTTCACCGGAAACGCGGTGTGTGTCTCGACGGCAGTTATAAGTAGCCTCGATAGTCAATCATGACTCGATGGTGCAATCCGACGATCTCTTTTCCCGCGAGGACCGCATCTTCGCCGACAAGGAACTCCTCGAAATCAATCACCTTCCCGACGACGGTCGCATCGTCGGCCGTGACGACGAGATTCGGTCTCTCGCGAACGCCCTTAACCCGGCTCTGTTCGGTCAATCACCGAGCAACGTCCTCCTGTACGGGAAGACGGGAACGGGAAAATCGCTCTGTGCGAAGCACGTCACGAGACAACTCGTCGCCGAGGCCGCACAAGATAGCGTCACCGTAGGCGAAGCGTACGTCGATTGTGCGCAAGATACCACCGAGACACAGGCCGTTCAGACAATCGCTTCTACACTCGACACCGACACTACCGGCATCTCGGTCCCTGATAAAGGCATCTCCACTTCTACGTACTACAAGCGACTCTGGCGGATTCTCGACCGGGAGTACGACGTAGTAATCGTTCTCCTCGACGAGATCGACAAACTCGAAGACGACGCCATCCTCATGCAACTCTCACGGGCAGGTGAAGCCGGAAAGCTCGACCGTTGCAAACTCGGTACTATCGGTATCAGCAACAAAATAAAGTACAAAGACCGGATGGACGAACGCGTCAAGTCGAGCCTCTGTGAACGCGAGTTCGTCTTCCCGCCGTACGACGCGACACAACTTCGGTCAATCATGGAGGCCCGTGGCGACGCCTTTGAGGAGGGCGTCTTGGGCGACGGGACGATTCCACTCGCGGCCGCGTACGCGGCGCAGGAACACGGCGACGCTCGGAAGGCAATCGACATCCTCCGGTACGCCGGGGAACTCGCCCAGACGGAAAACGACGCAACGGTCCGCGAGGAGTACGTCGAACGCGCGCGGAACCGCGCGGAGAACGACCGATTCCGCGAACTCGTACGCGGGGCGACGCCGCACTCGAAACGCGTCCTCCGTGCGCTCGCGGAACTTAGTATCGACCACGCTTCCGACCGAGCGTTTCGCACGTCTCGGGTCTACACGGTGTACGAACGGATTTGTACGCAGGAAGATAGCGACCTGCTCTCCGTCCGCCGTGTACGCGACCTTCTCCGTGAACACGCCTTTCTCGACGTTATCGAACGGACAAATCGAAGCGGCGGGAGTGCAGACGGCCAGTACACCGAACATCGCCTCCTCGAAGATTCCGAGGTCGTCGTCGAGGTACTCGGCGCAGAGTGACCACGGCGAAGAGCCGTCGAGTCGACGCTAAACGGCGGTTTCATTCGAAACACGGTGTGAGTCGACCGACGGTTGCCGGTGTCCGTCCCGCATCTCCCAATCTCCCGAATCGACTCCAAAACGAACTTCCCCGTCGTGTTAACTAACTCCATACTGGCTTAAAAACGAGAGTACGGCCGAGCGGACGGACAAATCCGCTCGCCCGAGGAACCTCATCGTAGACCGTGACCGACCATACCGGTGAAACACGCGAAGTGGTGCCGGGAAGGCACGCCGACCTCGTGGGACGGGACTAGCCCCACACGGACACGCGCACGTTCGACCGGGATTCGGCGTTCCGCACGAACGCCACCAGTCGCTACGAGCGCCCGTCACATTCCTATGCACTCCGTAACCCCGCCGTCGCACCGCGAGTGCCCGAACTACCGCGCTCGCTCGAACCGGGTCTGGAGAAAGACACCGACCGGGAGGAGGTTCAGGGCGGCGACCCCAACGAGCGGCGCGGTCGGCAGTTGCGGCGACGAGACGGCAGTGGCGGTGAGCGTCGCGACGGTCAGCGTACTCGTCGCCAGCGCGACCGTGCCGACGCTCCGGTGGTCTCCCTCGTCGCGGACCGAGACGCGCGTGACCGCCTCGAAGTTCGGCCCGGTCGCGACCGACCGCTCCTCGCGGTCGTACTCCACCACGTCACAGCCGTCGAGTTTGTCGAGGTGGTGTTGGGACATCGAGGTGTAGACGCTCTGGCGCAGGCCGTCGGACGCCGCGTCGTCCTCGGCGAGCGAGTCGGCGACGGCGTCGGCGAGGTCCCGAACCGGAACGGCCGCGTCCCCGGCCGCGCTTCCGCGCTCGCGGCGCTGGAGGTGGCGGACGCACGCCCGGCGTCGCGCGTTGGCGAGGAGTTCGTAGGTCTGGTCGTCGCTCAAGTCGTCGCCCGGTCCGCCGTCGTGACCCCGCCCGACGACCGGCCCGGTGTCGTTCAGTTTCAAGTTCATCCCGGAGAGACGACCGACGAGAGGGGCCGAACTCCCTTATCTATCGTTGGGGTAACGCGAGCGTACCGATTGCCAACGGTCCGGACAACAGTTGCCAAGTCAGCAACGCCGGTCGGTAGTGGTTCCGAATCGGTGTCGTCGGCGACCGTCCGCCCGACTGCTCGCCGCACTACGCCGAACAGCCGTCTCGACGGTCGTCCGGGGACGGGTCTCGGTCGTAGACGAGTCCCATCTCCATGTCGAACACGAGGAGGCCCGCGGCGTCCAGACGCTGTAAGTGGGTCCGATACAGCGCGTCGTGGACCTCGGCGTACCCGCGGTCGCCGTGGGTCGCGTGCAGTCGCTCGGCGAGTCGGCTGACGCTGATGGGCGTCTCGGCCGTATCGAGGACTCGCCGGAGTCGCTCGTGGAGGGTCTCCTGCTCGTCCGGTCTCCTCGACCCGAGCGGTCCGCTCGGCGGATTCGAGTTGGGTGAGTTCTGCGGCCGACTCATTCTGTTCGACGCGTCGCCGCGTTCGGGCATAAGTATGCGGTCCCGTTGCACGGTTCAACGAGTGCTATCCGCGCGGTACGCCGGACTAGAGGGACCCCCATTCAGACGGCCTATGCAGGTGCTAAACCCGCCGAACGCGCAAAACGGTCGCACCGATTTATCCCTCCTCGGTCTGACGGCCAGACCGAAGGGGAAGACACTCGTGAGCAAACCAGACACGCCCACCGGCGGGCTGACGACCGAGGAGTTCGAGGCCGCCTTGACGAACCTGCTACGCATCGCCGACCGAAACGACGTGGACGCGCCGCGCTCGCTGGACGTGCCCGGCGGGGCCGAGGGCGCGGAGTGGATGGTCGAGATAACCAAAGTCGAACGCGGTCGGTGACGGAGACGCGTGCGACGTTCAACTTACGACGCCCATTCAATGAGTCGGGACGAAGACGACGAGTCGAACTGCGCGGACGTGCCGCGGCGACCCTACTCGCTGTTCGTCCGCGCCGAACTCGCCCACTCGGAGCTACCGCTGTCGCCCGCGCTGGCCCGTTCGCCGGGGACGACCGCCCGCCCGCGCTCGGCGATACTCGACGGCGACCGCTTTTTCGTCGCGGGCCTCGGCGACCGCCTCGACGCGTTCGAGGAGGGCCTCGCCGCGGACCCGACGGTCGCGGACCCGGTGGTCGTCAGCGAGTTCGAGGACCGGCGACTCTACCGCGTGCGAGTGACCGCCGCGGGCCGCGAGCGACTCGACCCGCTGGAGTCGGCCGCGGCGTTCGTCCACGACGCCAGCGGCACCCGCGACGGGTGGACGGTCCGGATGGAACTCGAAGACCGCGACGCGCTCGTCGGGTTCGTCCGGAACTGCCGGGCGGTCGGCATCGACCTCGACGTTCGGCGAATCACCGACACCGAGGGCGTCGAGCGCCACCACAGCTACGGTCTCAGCGCCGAACAGGAGCGCATCCTCCGGACCGCCTACGAACGGGGCTACTACGACGTGCCCCGGCGAGTCTCCCAGACCGACCTCGCCGACTCGTTCGGCCTCTCGACTTCGGCGGTCTCCCAACACCTCCGGCGCGCGACCGCGGAACTGGTCGGCAACGCGCTTTTGCCTCGACGAGGTTCACGGTAGCAATCGCCTTACTCGTGAAGCGCGACGCTCAACAGCACCACGGCCACCACCAACAGCGCCAGCGCCGGGAGCGAGAGGTCGTAGGACCCCACGTCGTCTACCACGTTCGCCGCCACCAGCGCGGCGACGCCGACCACCCCCGCCCCGGCGGCGTGTGTCCCCTCGGTCCGCCACGTCGAGGCCGCGCGGCCCAACTGCTCGCCGACGTTGATGGCGTGTTCGCCGAGGTCCCACGCCACCACGGCGGCGACCGCGCCCGCGACGAGCGTCCCCGGCGGTGCTGCCCGGAAGACCCCGGCGACCAGAACCGACACGAGGACGAGTCCGGCACCGATTTTCACGAGTCTGCGCGACCCCCGCCCGCGCACCGGGACCACTCCGGCACCGAGCGCGAGGAGGCCGAGCAGTCCCGGTAGAACCCTGAGAACGTCCGGCAGGTCGCCCGCCATCGCCACGCCCGCGGCGAGTCCGGCGAGTCCGACCGCCCCGCCTGCGGCGAGCGCGACCAGCGACGGCGCGCGCCGCCCTCGCGTCCGGAGTTCGTCGCCGACCGCCATCACCGCGAGACCGACGAGGAGAACCCCGACCGCTGGACGCCCCGGCCCGCCGACCAGTAGGACTCCTCCGGCGGCGGCGAGCGCGGCGACTGTTGCGCTGACGCGCGTGGGTCGCCGCCTGACCGCGATGCCGTCACCGACCCCGCCCTCGTCGGGCGCGCTCTCGCCGGACGCACTCTTGCCGGGCGCACTCTCGCCGGGCGCGCGTTCACCGGTCACGGCGTTGCGCGGCGCGGGCGACTCGCTCACAGCGCACCTCGCTCGCCCGCCTTGGCGACCGCCGCGGCGAGGCCGTCGTCGGTCCCCCAGTCGAGGACCGGAACCCCGCGCCGCCGGAGTTCGGCGACGCGGTTCGCGCGCTCGGTCGCCGCGAGCCTCCGCCCCGGCGTCTCGTCGCCGGTCGCGTCGGGACTGACGACCGTGACGCTGTGGCCGTGGGCCTCCAGCGTGCTGGCGACCGTCACCGCGCCGTCGTCACAGAGCGGCGTCAGGAACGTGACCTGCGTGCCCGCGCTCAACCGCCGCCGGACGCGGGCGATTCGGTCCGCTATCGGCTCGCCGTCGTCGCTCGGCGGCGACGCGGCGAACGCGGGATGCGACCCGAGGAGTCGAACCGCGCGCGTCTCGTGGTCGGTGCCCGCGTCCGGCGGGAGCCAGCACTCCTCGCGGCCGAGCGCCGCCACGCCGACCCGGTTGCGTCCCCCGAGGAGCGACCCGACCAACCGCTGTGCCGCGGCGACGCTCCGCACGACGGCGTGGGGTTCGCCCTCGGGTGCCCGGTAGGCCGACCGGCGGGCGTCCACCAGCAGGACGACCGCGGCGCTTCGCTCCTCGCGGTACTCGACGGTCGTCAGCTCCCCGGCGCGAGCGAACCGCTTCCAGTCGATGCGGCTCATCGCGTCGCCGCGCCGGTACTCGCGGGTCTGGTGGAACTCGACGCCCGCGCCGCCGTCGTCGGTCAGCAGGTCGCCCGCGTCCGCGACCGCGAGGCTCCGCCGGGGCGGCGCGCCCCCCGCGACGGTGCAGTCGATTTCGGTCTCGGCGGCGACGGTGGTCTCGACCTCGTACTCGCCGCTGGCGTCCCGGACCACCACCGTCGCGGGGTCGAACCCGTGCTTGCCCTCCTCGGCCGCGACGGTGTACTCGAAAGTGGCCTCCCCGCCGGGTCGGAGCGGTCCGCCGTACCGCGGCGAGCCGTCGGTGACGGTCAGCGCGGGCGGCACGCCGTCCACGACCCGGCAGTCGAACAGGGTCTCGTCGCCGACGTTCCGGACCGTGACGGCCACGTCCACCGACTCGCCGGGCGAGGGCGCGCGCTCGCTCACGCGGCGGTCGAGTTCGAGGTCCGGGGATTCGGGCGGTTCGGGCGAGAGCCGCGGGTACGCCGCGAACGCGACGCCCGCGACCGAGACCAACACGAGGTCGGGTCGGTCGGCGACGAGACCGACCGCGCCGACCAGCAGGGTTACGGCGACGACGCCGCGCCAGCGTCTGGTCTCGGTCATCGCTCGCCCTCCCCGGAGCGACCCCGGTCGTCGGCGTCGAGAAGTTCGCTCACGGCTCGCCGAGCGCCGCGCCTGCCCCACGGTTCGCCGCGGGCCAGCGCCAGCAGGCGGGCCTCGACGCCGGGATTCTCCCCGGCGAGGAACGCGGCGGCCTCGCCGTCGTCGGTCCACGTCCCACTGTCGAGGCGTCGCTCGGCCTCCTCGCGCGAGCAGTCGCCCCGCCGGACCTGCGTCTCGATTGCGACCGTGCGGAGTCGCTCGCGTAGCTCCTCGCGGCGCTCGTCGCCGACGACCGGGAGGAGCGCGGTTCGGCTGTCGAGGGCGTCGTCCACCGCGTCGCCCGCGACCGGTGCGGTCACGGGGCGCTCGGGGGTCGGCGTCTCGGTCTGTTCGAGCGCGCCGCCCCCGCCGGACGCCACTGCGGAGAGGGCGACGAGCAGTCCGACCCCCGCGAAGGCCGCGACCACGAAGTAGTCGTTGCCGAGCGCGGCCAGCAACGCGCCGACGACCCCGCCCGCGGGGCCGCCGCCGAGCGCGAGCGCGACCCCGAGCGCGACCACGCCCGCGGCCCCCGAGACGAGTCGGTAGCGTTTCATCGGCCCACCTCCGGTCGATTGCGTCTCAGTCGGCTCTCCGGTAGCGAGCGGTTCACTGCCTCACCTCCAGTTGCGAGCGCAGGCGCTCGACGGTCCGCTCGGCGCGCTCGCGGCGCTCGTCGGTCACGCGAGCGCCGCCGTATCGGACCTCCTCGAACAGCGCGGTCAGGTCCCGGACCGCCTCGTCGTCCGCGCCGCGGCGCTTCGCGGCCGCCGCGCACTCTCCCGGCGTGAGGTGAGTTCGGTCGTCCAAGTCGAGTCGTTCGACCATCTCGAACCACGCCGCGGATACCGCGTTCTGGGGGTCCGGGTCGGGGCGTGGCTCGTCGCCCGCGTCGTCCGCTCGTCCGGCCGCGCCCGGCGCGATGCGGGCGAGAATTCGGTCGCGGAACCGGACCGCCACGGCGACGAGCGTCGCCAGCACCAGATAGGGGATGAGGTCCAGAAGCAACTCCAAGAGGTCCCGCAGGAGCCAAATCAGTTGCTGAACCAGCGGCGGGTCGGTCGCTCCCGCGCCGCTCCCGGACCGGTCGTTCCGACTGCTCGCGCCCCGATTCTGCTCGTCGCCGCTCCCGCTGGACTGCTGTCGGCGCTCGTTCGCGCCGCTCCCGGCGGACTGGCGCTGTTGCTCGTTCGCACCGCTCCCCGCCCGCTGTTCGGGTTCGCCGCCGTCGCCGCTCCCGGCGGATTTCGTGTGGTCGCCCTCGTCGGCGTCCGGGTCGGCTCTCGACGCTTGCATCTGCTGGTCGCCCGACGTGCCCTCCGCTGGCGACCCGTCGTCGGCGGACCCAGACTGGCCGGTCGCCGACCGGCCTCTGTCGATGGCGTCGTCCAACTTCTGGGCCTGTCCCGACCCGATGGGGACCTTACTGTAGTCGAAGTCCGTGACCTCCTCGGGGTCGGTCTCGACCGTCGAGTCGAGCGTGGTCGAGGTCGCGCCGATGGCGAGGACACAACAGAGCGCGACGACGACCGTGAGAACGGAGTCGGCCCCCATCGTCACTTCGGAGGGCTCTCGGCGACTGTCGTTCGGCGACCGGTTCGGTGCATTCTCGTCCGGTCGGAAGGGGCGTCGGCGGTTAATTATGACTCGCTTAAGCCCGACATATCCCGCGGATAATAATCCGGATACGGCTCCGTCTCCGAGGTGTGTTCGAGACACTGACTGACGGCCGCGGGCGTCGCCGTGCCCTTGCCGTCGCGCTCGTCGGGTTACTCGTCGCTTTCGCCGGGTGCGCCGGGTTGGGTGGGTCCGACGCCGCGACGACGGAGAACGGAACGACCGCGGTCGAACCGACGACCGGCGAATCGACTCCGACGACCGACACCGCCGCGACGACTGCGGCGAACGACAGTTCCGCGACGACCGACGACGGTTCGGAGACGCCCGCCGACGACTCGGGGACGCCCGCGACGAACGAAAGTACCACCTCCTCGTCCGGTCACTCTCACGGCGGCGAGGACCACTCCCACGGCGGGACCGACGATTCGACCGCGAACGACTCGACCGCGAACGCGTCCGCGGGGAGCGCGTCGGCCGACTCCTCGGGGAAGATTGCGGTCGCAGTCGCCGGGAGCGAACTCTCCCTCGACGACCGCTCGTCGGGTGACCCGCTCTCCATCGCGGCCGACGACGACCACACGTGGCGAGCGGATTCGAGCGTCACGCTCGCCGCGGCGCTCGGTACCTTCGGCATCGACGCCAACGAGACCGCGCTGACCTACGACGGCCGGACCTACCGCGAGTCCACCGACGGCACGGAAATCTACTACCGGGTGAGCGGCGAGGAGGTAGACCCCCAATCGGCCACGCTGGACGACGGCGACCAAGTGTGGGTCACCGTCGAGACCGCCGACGCGAACTACTCGGTTCCCGGCGACTACATCCGGGCGGCCCAACTCCACGTCCACGGGCCGATGGAGTTCACCGTGAACGGCGAGGAGGTAGACTTCAGCGAGGAGCGGTTCCAGTCGGGCCACCGCCACTTCCACTTCGAGGGCGGACAGGCGAACCCGTGGCACGCCCACTCGTGGAGCGTCACGCTCCAGTACGGCCTGAACACGCTGTCGGGCATCAACGTGACCGACGATTCGGTGACGTACAACGGGACGACCTACGAGCGCGGACCCGACACGACGGTCGAGTTCGTAGTCAACGGCGAGTCCGTCGAACCGAGCGAGTACTTCCTGAAGGACGGCGACGACGTGCGGGTCGTGGTCCAAGCGGAGGAGTCGTAAGTTCGGACTCCTCGCGATGACGGAGACCGGGCCGGAGCATCGCCCGAAACCGACTCTCGTTTACAATTACTTCGAACTATGCGAGGACGAACGAGGAGACAGAAAAGTCTTCTCGTCTTGCGTTTACTAGAGGCCTAACTTAAAAGCTGGCTATGTGAACGACAGCAACCATTTGGAGCGGCCAGAAGACTTTTCTACGGTTCATTCCCGACGAACCGCGGAAAATATGACGACACGGACACCGCAATCTCAAGACGAGTTGGAGACGGGCGAACGCGATGGCACTCTCACGAACGGCGACTCTACGCGACGACTCTCGCGCCGGGGGTATCTCGGCGCGCTCGGCGCGACCGGTCTCGCCGCGAGCGCGTCCCCCGCGCTCGTCGGACGGGCGAGCGCGG
Source organism: Halorussus salinus (assembly GCF_004765815.2). Lineage (NCBI taxonomy): Archaea > Methanobacteriati > Methanobacteriota > Halobacteria > Halobacteriales > Haladaptataceae > Halorussus > Halorussus salinus. The sequence continues at coordinate 134,022 of NZ_SBIS02000014.1, forward strand.
CGACGACCGACCGAATCGAACGAATGAAAGACGAGTACGGCACCGTCGTGGACGTGGTGGACGCGGGCGCGGACCCGACCGGCGGCGAGTCCGTCACCTCGGTCCTCGACGCGAACGCGGGCGACGACACGCTCTTGGTCTTCCCGCCGGGGCGCTACCGAATGACCGAGGAGTTCCGCCACTGCGGCTTCGAGGGCTTCGGGATGGTCGGCGACGACGCCACCATCGTCCCCGGCGACTACGACGAGTTCGAGGCACCGAACCGGCGGCTCTTCCGACTCGGCGTCTATCACAACCCCGGCAAGGACCTCCACGTCGAGGGGTTCACCGTGGACCAGACGGCCCCCGACACGGGTATCCGGGCCATCGAGGCCCAAGTCTCGGACGGGCTGACGGTCAAGGACTTCCTCGTCAACGGCAAGCACGACAGCGGCACGTGGGGTCCGGCGCTGTTCGACGTGATGGACCCGAACGGAACCGGCACCGTCGAGGAGTTCCGGGCACCTGCTGGCGGCGAGTGGGTCTCGAACACGCCCAACGACGGCGAACTCTGGCGCGGTCCGAGCGGCATCATGGTCAGTCGCTACCACGAGGGGACCGTCGAACTCGTGGACTGCCAACTCGGCGGCTTCCCCGACAACGGCGTCTACGCTGGCAACGCCGAGGGGACCGTCGTCGTCCGGCGCGGCGTCTTCCGCAACAGCCACGCCAGCAACCTCCGAATCGGCGGCCACCACAGCAAAATCGTCGGCGCGACCGTCGTCGTGGACGACAACCCCGACCACTTCGACAACCAGCGCGGGATTCGCCTCGACCGCGGGTCGTGGTTGCAGGTGTTGGACTCGACGGTTCTCCTCGACGAGCCGAACGGAAACGGCATCACGGTCCTCGACGGCGTGGAGTCGGCCAAGATTCACAACTCCTCGGTCGTTCAGCGCACCGACCGGACGAATCAGGCCGTCGTCGTGGAGTCGGAGGCCGGACCGACCTACGTCCAGAACGTCCACGTGGACATCCACGGGAGCGGCAACGCCGTCGAAATCAAGGGCGGGGACCGACCCGGAGAGGTCGGCCTCTCGGACGTTCGCATCACTGGGTCGGCCTCCGGGGCGGTCTTCCGGAACGCCATCCGGTGCGAGCGCGACGACTGCAAGTTCCGCAGGCTGGAGATAGACCAACCGGGAAGCGACTACCGGCGCGCGCTCGAAATCAACGCCGACGACGCCTACGTCTCCGGGGGCACCTTCGAGACGACCCACCACCCAATCGTCGTCAACGGCACCGGCGCGTGGATAGAGGGGACCTATTCCGAGTCCTACGACGGCTACGAGGCGCTTCGACTCAACGATTCGAGCGGCGACGTGGGCGTCGCGGAGAACACGCTGGTCGGCGGCGTCCTCGACGTGGGCTGTGACGGCCTCTCGATGTACGACAACGAGATGGCCTGACTGCCGATTTTCGCCCGCTTAACTCGCTTACCCGGCCGATAATAAAGGCCGACCGGTGCGTGAGTTTCCGCCGATGGACTCACGCCCCGCACGCGGTTATCTCGACCTACTGGTCTCGTTCGGTCTGCTGGCGGTGGCGGCCGCCGCGACCCTCCTCTCGCTCGACGGCATCGCCCGACTCGTCGCGCTGATACCGACGGTCGTCTTCCTGCCGGGGTACGCCGTCGTCTCGATGGCGTATCCGACCCGCGGGTCGCCCCCGGAGGAGGCTACCATCGGCTCTTCCGGAACCGGACTCCGGGAGGCGTTTTCGCGTGGCGACCACGCGGTCGGCGGCGTCGAGCGTGTCGCGCTCGCGGTCCTCTGGAGTGTCGTCGTCGTTCCGGCGGTCGCGCTCGCGGTCCACTTCTCGCCGTTCGATATCGCGGCCGGACCGATTCGGGGCGGCGTCCTCGGGGCGACGGCGCTCCTGCTGGCCGGGGCGGTCGTGAGTCGCGCCCGCCAGTCCCCCGACGAGCGATTCGCGCCGGGCGTCCCCTCCCTGTCGGCCCTGTTCGGCGGGTCGTCGTTCGGCTTCCGGCAGTCGTCGGCGCTCGGGACGCCCGCCGGGGGTTCCCGGCCGTGGTCGGGCGTCCTCCTCGGGGTTAGCCTGTTGCTCCTCGCGTCGTCGGTCGGCTACGCGGTCGTCGCGCCGCCCGCCGACGAGGGGTTCACCGAACTTTACGTCCAGTCCGGCGACGTGACCGCCGAGACGACCGCGCTCTACCCCTCGACGCTCGCGCGCGGACAACCCCGACCGTTCGACTTCGCGGTCACGAATCAGGAGGGCGAGCGCGTCGAATACGGTTACGTGGTGCAACTCCAGCGCGTCGATAGGGCGACCGGCGCGACCGTGAACTCGTCGGGCGATGGGGTCTCGGGCGGTGGGGCCTCGGCCGGGACCGCGAGCGCGAACTTCTCGGTCGGTGGAAACGCGACCTCCTCGGTCGAAGTCGTCGCCGCGACCGAGGTGGACGCCGGGCGATTCGAACTCGCGCCGGGGGAGACTCGCAACGTCACCGCGCGCGTCACGCCGCGAGCGACCGGCGACGACCTCCGCGTGGTCGTGTTGCTCTACGAAGGTAGCCCGCCCTCCGACCCGAGTCTCGACACCGCCTACCGGGCGCTCCGCCTGCCGGTCACGGTGACCGCTGGCGACGGCGGCAGTACCGCTACGCGCCGACCGCCCCGACTTCCCCGAGGAGACCGCTGATGTGGCCGTGGGAACACGTCGCGTTCGGCTACCTGCTGGTCTCGCTCTGTTGGCACGGTTGGCGGCGCGAATCGCCCGACGGCGCGGTCGCGCTCGCGGCCGGGTTCGGCGCGGTCGCCCCGGACCTCGTGGACAAACCCCTCTCGTGGACGTTCGGGGTGTTCCCCTCGGGGTACGCCGTCGCCCACTCGGCGTTCGTCTTCCCGGTCTTCGCGGCGGCGCTCTGGCTCGGGTTCCGACGAGACGACGCGGGACCGCTGGCCGTCGCCCTCCTCGTCGGCCACGCCTCCCACCTCGTCGGCGACGTGATTTACCCGTTCCTGCTGGGCGACGAGTTGGCCCTCGGCGCGGTGCTGTGGCCGGTCGTGGTCACGGCCTCGTCGCCGACCGACGCCGGACTGGTCGCCCGAACGCTGTACTACCTGCACCAGTGGGTCGTCCGACTCTGGGCGCTCGAGTTCGGCCCCCTGCTCCTGTTCGAGTTGGCGCTCGTCGGCGTGGTCGCGGCGGTCTGGCTCTACGACGGCGCGCCGGTCCTCTCGGAGTGTCGGGCGGCGCTGGTACGTCGGACGGAGTAGTCCGGTGACACCTCTCCTCGCCTCATCCTGCTTGTCAACTGTTGTGGAACCGTGTAACGGCGGGAACGGTCGCCCCGATATATCGGCACTTCGCGCGACGAGCGAGGTGGATGTCTCCCGAAGACGACACTCCGAACCAGTCGAGTAGACGCCGATTTCTGACGACCGCCGCCGCGACGCTCACCGCCACAGCTACGGGGGCGACCGCCGCGACGACCGCTACGGCGACCGCCACGGTCGCCTCCTCGGGGTCGGGCGCGACCCGGAGCGACTACGATACCGTAATCGACGTGACCGAGGCCGGTGCGGACCCCACCGGCGAGGAGTCGATAAATCCCGTTCTGAACCGGCTCTGCAACGACGGGGCGACCGACGCGCTCCTCCGGTTCCCGCCGGGCACGTACGCGATGGACGAGATGTTCCGACTCGTCTCCTACGACGACGTGGGGTTCGTCGGCGACGACGCGACTATCGTGCCGACCGACGACTTCGACTACGGTGCGCCGTGGCTGTTCCGCCTCGGCGTCCTCGCCGACCCCGGCCGCGACCTGCTGTTCGAGGGCTTCACCTTCGACTTCACGGCCCCGGACACCGGACTCCGAGCTATCGAGGCGCAAGTCACCGACGGCTTGCTGGTCCGGGACGTGGACGTGGTGGGCTACCACGACCGCGGGACCCTCGGCCCGGCGCTGTTCAACGTCCTCGATTCCGACGGCTGGGGGTCCGTCGAGCGGTTCCGCGCGCCCGACGGCGGTGCCTACTCCGAGAACGCCGTCGGCGACATCGCGGTCGGCCCGACCGGCGTACTGGTCAGTCCCTACCAGCGAGGGACGCTCCGCCTGCGGGACCTCGAAATCGGCCCCTTCCCCGACAACGGACTCTACGCCGACGTGCCCGAGGGGAGGGTGCTGGTCGAGGGCGGGCGCTACCGGAACAGCAACGTCGCCAGCGTCCGCGTCGCGGGCGACGGGAGCTACGTCCGGGGCACCCGCATCGAAGTCACCGAGAACCGGGCGGCCGACGTGAACCAGCGCGGCCTCCGACTGGACGAGGGGTCGGACCTCCGGGTCGAGAACGTCGGCATCGAACTCGCCGCACCGAACGGCTACGCGCTCTCGGTCCAAGACGAAGTGGCGTCGGCCCGCATCGAAAACGTCGAGATTGCCGTCGAGGAGCGCCCCAACAGCGCGATGGTCGTCGCGCCGCGGGCCAACCACGTCACGGTCCACGACACCGAGGTCCACCTCGACGGCGGCGGGTACGCCCTCGCGGTCTTCGGCGACGCGCCCGGCCCGGTCGTCGCCCGGAACCTCTCGGTCTACGGGTGGGCGACCGGCGAGCGGGGCCGCCCCGCGGTCCTCTGCCACCGCGACCACTGCGAGTTCCGCGACCTCGGGGTCTACCAACCCGGCGACCAGCGCCGCGCGCTCGACGTTCGCGGCGACGACTGCCTCGTCTCCGGGGGCACCTACATGGCCAGCACCTACCCGCTCTACAACACCGGCTCCGGGACCCGGTTCGAGGGCGTCACCGCCGACTCGTGGGGCGAGTACCCGGCGCTCTACCTGCTCGACGGCGAGGAGGTCGCCGTCGAGGACTGCACGCTCCTCGGGGGCGTTCGTCGCTGAACCCACCGACAGAAGTCGTCACGGACTCCCGAAAGGGCGGCTTAGCCGGTCGGTAGTAAAGGCCGGTCGCTCCCTACGTCCCGGCAGATGCCTACAGTTTCGGTCGTCATCCCGACGTACAACCGCGCGGAACTGCTCACCAGAGCCATCGACAGCGTCCTCGCACAGACCTACGACGACTTCGAACTCCTCGTCGTGGACGACGGTTCGACCGACGACACCGAGGAGGTCGTCACCGGCTACGACGACGAGCGCGTGCGCTACCTCGCCCACGACACCAACCGCGGCGCGAACCCGGCGCGAAACACCGGTATCGAGGCCGCCGAGGGCGAGTACGTCGCCTTCCTCGACTCCGACGACGAGTGGCGACCCCGGAAGCTCGACGCGCAACTCGACCGCCTCGACGGCACCGACGACGACTGGGTTGCAGTTTACACCGACTACGACGTGACGGTGCCCGGCGCGGGCGGTCTCGTCCGCGAGACGGCCGCCGACCTGCTGGCGACCGACGACGAGGAGACTCCCGTCGAGGGCGGCGAGGAGTTAGTTGGTCCCACGCTGGCGGACACGCTCCACACCGGGGCCGGTTCGACGCTCCTCGTGGAGACCGAGGTCGCTCGGCGCATCGACGGCTTCGACGAGGAGTTAGACTGGTTCCAAGACCCCGACTTTCTCCTCCGCGTCCTCTTGGAGGGGCAACTCGCGCACGTCCCCGAACCGCTGGTGGTGCGCCACTACTCGGGGTCGCCCGACGCCGAGACCGCCCACGCGGCGGGCGAGGAGTTCCTCGCCAAGCACGACGAGTTGGTCCGGCGGGCCGAACGCGACGGCTACGACGTGCGCGGTGCCCACGACCTCGTCCTCGCGAAGTACTACCTCCGGGAGGGGCGGTTCCTGCGTGGGGTGGCGAACCTCCGGCCCTCCTCGGTCGGGCCGCGACAGGTCCCCTCGCTGGCGTGGTTCGCCGCCACCGGAAGTCGCCGCGGGCGGACGCTCGCGGTCGCGGCGTTCGTTGCGATGCTCCTGTTCGCCCGGCGCAGTCGGTAGGGGCTGGCACCGGCAAGCGACACGCCATCGTAGAACGTAGGTGACCGGTCGCGGTTGACCGGTGGTCGTCGGACTGACGCCCATCACTCGGTCGAGCGGGGGTCGAGGAGAGCTTGAATGGCGTCGGCGACGACGTTCGCCGAAAGGATTGTGAGGAAAAGCGTCGCGACGGGAACTGCGAGTCGCCACCAGTACGGCTGGAAGTTGTTGACGTTGCGACCGATAAGTCGGCCCCAAGACTCCACACTCGGCGGGGTCGCCAACAGATACGAGGGCGGATTTCCGAATTTGAGGAAAGAGAGCGTCGCTTCGACGGTGATGAAAAGCGGAATCTGGTAGACTGCGATGCTGACGGCGCTCCGGGTGACGTTCGGTACGAGGTGACGACGAACGATGTCCAGCGTCTCTGCTCCTGCGGCTTCGGCACTCTGAACGTAGTTTTTGCTTATTTCGTTGAGCGCTCGGCTCCTGACTATTATCGCGACGTTCCCCCAGTTCACCAGTCCGAATGCCACTGCTAGCGCAAAGAGTGACCCTTCCCCGGAGACCCACCGCCAGACGAGGAACACGAGGAGGGCGGGGATCAACTTCAGCGCCTCCGCGACGCCCGTGAGCAGTCGGTCGGTTTTTCCGCCGAGATAGGCGCCGAGTGTGCCGACGATGGTTGCCACCGGGACGATGAACGTGATAGCGACGAGCGACAACATGACGGTGATTCGAGCACCGAAGGCGAGCAACGTGAACAGTCCAGTCCCGGTTCCGGTCGTGCCGAGCGGATACTTCCACGACCCGTAACACTGGTCGCCGACTTGATTCACACACGAGACGACTTGGTCACTCGAAATACTCGTGAACAGCGGCGGTTGATTGGCGTGTTCGAAAGATGGCGTCGGCTGAGAGAATAGTACCGGGCCGATCGTTCCCGCGAGAAACACGCCAGTGAGAAAGATTCCTGCAAGGACTGAAGCGGGTCGCTGTCGGCTCATCTGACGGAGCGTGTCGGTCCAAGAGCGGGAGAGTACAGGTACGCCACCGTAGACGATGACGAACCAGAGGCTCCCAATCCAGAGCCATTCGAGTCGGCTGATGTCGTAGCCAAGTACCACTGAATCCGGTCCGAGAAGGACGTAATCGTAGAGGTAGAGTCCTCCGATGAGGCCGAAGCCGACGAGTAAGAGGAGCGTCCGCCGCCCGACATAGGATGTCGTCGTGTCGGTCCAGTCCACATCGACGGGTCCGTCTCTAGTTGTCATCAATCGTTCAGAAAGGCAGGTCGCTGGTGTAAAGTTCTTGGGTCTGTGGACGCTCCCGATATCCTAACGTATTTACGATTATATTAATAGTATTTCCAATATGTCGGTGCTATCATCGAGATACGCGTTCGTCCTCCAGCGACTCGCGTGGGGTACGATAGTACTCTGGGCCGTTCTCACTGCGACGTGGCTCGTTATCGCCAGTCTTCCCGAATCAAGGATGGTCGGGTGGGGAACCGTCGAGATGGGATTCGGTGCCGCATACGAGACCCCACCCGGACCACTCGCGCTGTACTTCGACTGGATGACCCGACTGCTAACCCTCCAATGGGGCCAGTCAATTTACTACGAAAAACCAGTCCTCGACATCTACGCTACGCGACTTCCGGTCACGATGTCCTACCTCGTCCCCGGAGTCCTCGTCTCGACGCTCCTCGGGTCCGGACTCTCGACGTACACGGCCACGAACCGAGCGAGTCCACTGGACAAAGTACTCTCGGTCGCCTCGAACGTCGGACTCAGCGTCCCGACGTTCGTTCTGGCCTTCATCACGCTTACGTTCATGTCGAGTACACTCGGCTGGATTCGCATCTACGACCTCTCGCTCCCGCTCTGGCACCGACAGAACGCCACCCGTTCGTTGCTCCCGATCGGAATTATCGCCGTCAACTTCTTCGCCGTCCAAGCCCGCCACGCTCGAAGCGAAACCACCGAACGTCTCGGCGCGAGATACGTCAAAACGGCACAGGCGAAGGGAGCGGGACAGTTCCGAAAAGCCATCCACATCTTCCGAAACACGTGGCCGTCGCTCGGGTCGCTCGTCCTCGGTGAGTCGCTCGGATTGCTCTTTCTCTCGGCCGTCGTCATCGAGAAAGTACTCCTCGTTCCCGGAATCGCCGTCGCGACCTTCAACGGATTCGCATCGGGCGACCCGATGCTTAGCTTCACCAGCGTCTTCGGACTCGTACTGTTCGGCGTTTTGGGAACGGTTCTCCAAGACTTCACACGCGTACTCCTCGACCCCCGAGTAGACGATTGACACCTGCGATCGAAGTCGAGAAACTCCCGTGGGAGGCTCGGTCGCCCGCGTCCGCCCGAGAGCGATACCTCACGAGATGACCGCGGTCGATTACCCGCTATTCGCCGCTCGACGCGGTCGCTTGTTTCGCATCTTCGTCCGATGTGTTGAGGTGGCACGCAGAGGCGTGGTCCGAATCGGACTCGATTAGCGACGGCTCGGACGTTTCGCAAGGCGTCTCGAACTCCCGAGCGAGCGACGCTTCGGCGT
>NZ_SBIS02000015.1 GCF_004765815.2 Halorussus salinus
ACGGACCATTAGAAGATAGACACGATACATGTGTCTCCGCCAGAAACCCACCGAGCCACTACGCGCTCGGCAACCATTCCGGTTGATCCTGCCGGAGGCCATTGCTATCGGAGTCCGATTTAGCCATGCTAGTCGCACGGGTTTAGACCCGTGGCAGATAGCTCAGTAACACGTGGCCAAACTACCCTGTAGACCAGTATAACCTCGGGAAACTGAGGCTAATGTTGGATACGACTCTCAGACTGGAGTGTCGAGAGCCAGAAACGCGCCAGCGCTACAGGATGTGGCTGCGGCCGATTAGGTAGACGGTGGGGTAACGGCCCACCGTGCCGATAATCGGTACGGGTTGTGAGAGCAAGAGCCCGGAGACGGAATCTGAGACAAGATTCCGGGCCCTACGGGGCGCAGCAGGCGCGAAAACTTTACACTGCACGACAGTGCGATAAGGGGACTCCGAGTGCGAGGGCATATAGTCCTCGCTTTTGTACACCGTAAGGTGGTGTACGAATAAGGACTGGGCAAGACCGGTGCCAGCCGCCGCGGTAATACCGGCAGTCCAAGTGATGGCCGCTATTATTGGGCCTAAAGCGTCCGTAGCCAGCCAGACAGGTCCGTCGGGAAATCCACTCGCTCAACGAGTGGGCGTCCGGCGGAAACCAGCTGGCTTGGGGCCGGAAGATCCGAGGGGTACGTCCGGGGTAGGAGTGAAATCCCGTAATCCTGGACGGACCACCGGTGGCGAAAGCGCCTCGGAAAGACGGACCCGACGGTGAGGGACGAAAGCTAGGGTCACGAACCGGATTAGATACCCGGGTAGTCCTAGCTGTAAACGATGCTCGCTAAGTATGGCACACACTACGAGTGTGTGCTGTGCTGTAGTGAAGACGAGAAGCGAGCCGCCTGGGAAGTACGTCCGCAAGGATGAAACTTAAAGGAATTGGCGGGGGAGCACTACAACCGGAGGAGCCTGCGGTTTAATTGGACTCAACGCCGGACATCTCACCAGCTCCGACTGCAGTAACGACGGTCAGTATGATGAGCTTACCCGAGCTGCAGAGAGGAGGTGCATGGCCGCCGTCAGCTCGTACCGTGAGGCATCCTGTTAAGTCAGGCAACGAGCGAGACCCGCATCTCTAATTGCCAGCAATACCCTCGAGGTAGTTGGGTACATTAGGGAGACCGCCACGGCTAACGTGGAGGAAGGAACGGGCAACGGTAGGTCAGCATGCCCCGAATGAGCTGGGCTACACGCGGGCTACAATGGCCGAGACAACGGGTTCCAACCTCGAAAGAGGACGGTAATCTCTCAAACTCGGTCGTAGTTCGGATTGAGGGCTGAAATTCGCCCTCATGAAGCTGGATTCGGTAGTAATCGCGCTTCAGAAGAGCGCGGTGAATACGTCCCTGCTCCTTGCACACACCGCCCGTCAAAGCACCCGAGTGAGGTCCGGATGAGGCCCGGTTCCCGGGTCGAATCTGGGCTTCGCAAGGGGGCTTAAGTCGTAACAAGGTAGCCGTAGGGGAATCTGCGGCTGGATCACCTCCTAACGCACGGGACCCACCCGATGGGTGGGCCCACATCCGCTCGTCACTACGACGAGCACACGCGAGGGTTCCTCGACGACTCCGACTGCTTCGGTGGTCGGGCACCTTTGAACTGCCAGGGTTAACGTTCATCACCTCCTCGTCTGAGGAGGTGGGCCCATAGCTCAGTGGTAGAGTGCCTCCTTTGCAAGGAGGATGCCCTGGGTTCAAATCCCAGTGGGTCCATGTCGTGGTGCGAATCGAACCGTGTCCCTTAAGTGGGAGACGGCGCAATGATTCAATCCACACCAACCGATGCACTACACCGTGAGAGCGCGTGTAGGAAGGGTTCGACGCACGCTCCTACATCACCTGTAGGACGTGACGATGACGACCGTATGTACGTGCAATCCAGGCGTCCACTGGATCCGATTGCGATGCAGTCAACCCGGGTCACAGTGCGATGTACGATTACCAACAGCGTGGCTACTGTGCCAGCTGGTGGATAGCTCGGCTCGAGCGCCGATGACGGACGTGCCAAGCTGCGATAAGCCCAAGGAAGCCGCACGGAGGCGAAGAACTTGGGATCTCCGAATGGGAATCCCTACAACAATTGCCTTGCGCAATGGGGAACGTCGAGAATTGAAACATCTTAGTATCGACAGGAAAAGAAATCGCAAGAGATGTCGTGAGTAACCGCGAGTGAAACCGACACAGTCCAAACCGAAGCCCTCACGGGCAATGTGGTGTTCCGGACTGACCCTCAGCACCCGACCACTCAAACGAAGTCTTCTGGAACGGAGCGCGACACAGGGTGAAAGCCCCGTAGTTTGAGTTAGTACGGTGTGCGTCAGCTCCAGAGTAACAGGGATTGGAAATTCCTTGTGAATATCGCGGGCATCGACCGCGAAGACTAAACACGACTCGAGACCGATAGCGAACAAGTAGCGTGAGCGAACACTGAAAAGCACCCTACAACAGGAGGTGCAATAGAGCTTGAAATCAGTTGGCGATCGAGCGATGAGGCTCGAAAGGCCCTGCAACAAACGAGGCGAGTGCAAACTCGCAGTAGGACTTGCAGGGAGCCGGTGTCTCATCGTACGTTTTGAAAAACGAACCAAGGAGTGTGTCTGATTGGCAAGCCTAACCGGTTCATCCGGGCAGGCATAGGGAAACCAACATGGCCGCAGCCTTCACGGGCGAGGGCCGCCGTCTTCAAGGGCGGGGAGTCAAGCGGACACGACCCGAAACCAGATGATCTACGCGTGGGCAAGGTGAAGCGTGCCGAAAGGCACGTGGAGGCCTGTTAGGGATGGTGTCCTACAATACCCTCCCGTGACCTACGTGTAGGGGTGAAAGGCCCATCGAATCTGGCAACAGCTGGTTCCAACCGAAACATGTCGAAGCATGACCTCTGCCGAGGTAGTTCGTGAGGTAGAGCGACCGATTAGGGGAACCAACTTCGAGAGAAGTTGGTCCCCTTGTCAAACTCCAAACTTACGAACGCCGTCGACGCAGGGAATCCGGTGTGCGGGGTAAGCCTGTGCACCAGGAGGGGAACAACCCAGAGCTGGGTTAAGGTCCCAAAGTGTAGACTAAGTGCAATCTGAAGGTGGTCTCAAGCCCTAGACAGCCGGGAGGTGAGCTTAGAAGCAGCTACCCTCTAAGAAAAGCGTAACAGCTTACCGGCCGAGGTTTGAGGCGCCCAAAATGATCGGGGCTCAAGTCTACCACCGAGACCTGGCCACACCCGTAACAAGGTGATTGAGTAGGTTGGCATTCCGTTTGGATGGAAGCTCGGGCGAGAGCTCGCGTGGACCGAACGGGAACGAAAATCTTGGTCATAGTAGCAGCGTTAGTCGGGTTAGAACCCCGACGGCCTTACGAGTAAGGGTTCCTCGGCAATGCTGATCAGCCGAGGGTTAGCCGGTCCTAAGTCTCACCGCAACTCGAATGAGACAACAGGGAAACAGGTTAATATTCCTGTGCCATCATGCAGTGAAACCGACGCCTTGGGAACCATCGAGCCGGGCTTTCGCCCGGTCGAATCCAGGAACTTCGTGGAAGCCGTAACGGCACGAAGCGAACGAAGCTGGAGATAGCGCAAGTCGGTGTTACCTAGGGCCCGTGAAAAGGGAGCATGATGTCCGTACCGAGATCCGACACAGGTACTCTGGCGGTGAAAGCCAAGGTCTGTCGGGAGCAACCGACGTTAGGGAATTCGGCAAGTTAGTCCCGTAAGTTCGCGATAAGGGATGCCTGCTCCGGATAGGAGCAGGTCGCAGTGACTCGGACGCTCCGACTGTCTAGTAACAACATAGGTGACCGCAAATCCGCAAGGACTCGTACGGTCACTGAATCCTGCCCAGTGCAGGTATCTGAACACCCGGTACAACGGGGCGAAGGACCTGTTAACGGCGGGGGTAACTATGACCCTCTTAAGGTAGCGTAGTACCTTGCCGCTTCAGTAGCGGCTTGCATGAATGGATCAACGAGAGCGTCACTGTCCCAACGTTGGGCCCGGTGAACTGTACGTTCCAGTGCGGAGTCTGGAGACCCCCAAGGGGAAGCGAAGACCCTATAGAGCTTTACTGCAGGCTGTCGCTGGGACACGGTCGCTGATGTGCAGCATAGGTAGGAGCCATTACACAGGTACCCGCGCTAGCGGGCCACCGAGGCAGCATTGAAATACTACCCGTCAGTGACTGTGACCCTCACTCCGGGAGGAAGACACCGGTAGCCGGGCAGTTTGACTGGGGCGGTACACGCTCGAAAAGATATCGAGCGTGCCCCAAGATTTCCTCATCCGCGTCAGAAACGCGGAACAGAGCGCAAGAGCAAAAGGAAGTCTGACAGTGTCCTTCACAACACGGGACGCTGACGCGAAAGCGTGGTCTAGCGAACCTATCAGCCTGCTTGATGCGGGCGATAGATGACAGAAAAGCTACCTTAGGGATAACAGAGTCGTCACTCGCAAGAGCACATATCGACCGAGTGGCTTGCTACCTCGATGTCGGTTCCCTCCATCCTGCCCGTGCAGAAGCGGGCAAGGGTGAGGTTGTTCGCCTATTAAAGGAGGTCGTGAGCTGGGTTTAGACCGTCGTGAGACAGGTCGGCTGCTATCTATTGGGGGTGTCACGGTATCTGACAGGAACAATCGTATAGTACGAGAGGAACTACGATTGGATGCCACTGGTGTACCGGTCGTCCGAAAGGGCGCGTGCCGGGCAGCCACGCATCACGGGGTAAGAGCTGAACGCATCTAAGCTCGAAACCCACCTGAAAAAGAGATACCACCGAGACCACTCGTACAAGACGAGTTCGATAGGCTCGGGATGTACGCGCCGAGGCAACGAGGCGTTCAGTCCGCGAGTACTAACCGGTCAAGCCACACACTCATCACACACCGCACTGCACCCGGAGTGACTCCATCACAATCGGGTCCAGGCGCAAACTGGATTGCACAACTACATACGGTCAACAAACCGTTCGGACCACCGACATTGGCATAATTCGCGGTTCGATTCCGCGAGTCGGCGTTAAGGCGGCCACAGCGGCGGGGCGACACCCGTACCCATCCCGAACACGGAAGTTAAGCCCGCCTGCGTTGCGGCAAGTACTGGAGTGCGCGAGCCTCTGGAAACCCCGCTTCGCCGCCTCCCACTCATACCCACACACATCACCCCCGACCAGCACCACGCTGGCTCCGGGGGTTTCCTCATTTCGAACCAACCGAAAATCC
>NZ_SBIS02000016.1 GCF_004765815.2 Halorussus salinus
CCGTTCACGGATGTACGTCAAATCCTCCATCACCAACACCGGGTTATCGAACCGTTTGGCGTACTCGACGGCCTGTCGAGACGCTTTCTCCACGATGTCGGTGAGCGCGTTCTGGTAGTGCGAGAAGCGGTCTTCAATCCGCCACTCGGATGCGTCACGCTCTTGGAATCGTTTCAGGGTTGTGTGCATCTCTTTGCGGAGATGCTTCGCTCTGCTTCCGCTACACACGAACGGGTCAGTCGGAGAACCATCCTTGAGGGCACAGCCCGTGATGAGGGCGGTTTCTCCGATGTCTAAGCCGATGTGCGTGGCGTCACCGTCAGTTGTTGGTTCTTCGACTGGGTACTCGACGGTGACGTGCAGTACCCAGTTCCTCCGGTGTTGCTGAAGCCGTATCTCGCCTGCCCTCGCGTCCTCCGATACGAGGTCGTGCCAGAGGCCTTCCTGTTCGGGATTGATGCGGAGCGGTATCCAGAAGTTCGTTCCCCGACCGGGACGGGGAACCCACCACGTGAACTCGTAGTCGCGTTCTTCGGAGTGGTCGAACTTCGCGGCTTGGTTCGTGAGCCGTATCGGGTGGCCGTCGTCCAACTCCTTCGCGTTGTACGTCTTTCGGAGTTTCGGGACGTAGTTGCAGAGAGCGGCTTTGGCCTGATACGGCAGGTCGTAGGGCGTCACGATGTCACTCACCGCCGACATGGTACTCGCCCCGGCGTCGAACGCCTCTTGCAGCCCGTCACGGTACGTTTCGAGCAGGTCGTTCAGTTTCGACTGCTTGTGCGCCGTGGGTGGCGCGAACGTCGCCTGCAACGTCTTCGTGACGGTCGTAGACACGCTACTGCTCCTCCACGTACTTCATGAGTACGTCGATGCTCACTTGGCCGGTGGTGGCGAGGAAGTACCCCGGTTGCCAGAACGCCTTGTCGAGCGCCTGCCGAACTTCGGGGTTCTCGTCACGGATTTTGCGGGACGTGACGCCCTTGAGTGAGTTGATGAACTTGGTGAGGTCGGTCGTTGGCTTCGCCGTGAAGAGGATGTGAACGTGGTCGGAACCGCCGTTGACGTTCTGGATGTTCACGCCGAAGTCCTCGGAGATGTCGCTGGCAATCTCACCGATTCGTTCTGCGATTTCGTCGGTGAGTAGGTCTGCGCGGTACTTCGTGACGGTCACGAAGTGATATTGGAGCGCGTAGACCGTGTGCGA